>JBAWWJ010000055.1:0-36287 GCA_037146815.1 Planctomycetota bacterium | reverse complement strand
AGAAGATCGAAGCATCGACCACGCTGGTGAAACAAGAATCGTACTGTTTGCAGCAAACTTGCGATCAAATGAGGCCAGTTGCCCGTGGTTTACCACAGCTTGTCCCAGGTTGGCCAGAAAATAGCCGTACGGCGACACTTTCAGGCCATGCCGTGCTCATGATCGAGAGTTGCGGCATTAACCCAGAAGTCGCGGTTCGCTCCTAGGCTGTGAAATTATCGTTGCTGCGGAGCGGATTGTGGTCGCGTCGCGTTTTTTGGGAACTTCCGCGAGGGATCCGTGTGGCGAGTTGGTTGTTTTTTCTGGGTTCAACTGGTGTTGAGCATCGCGTTCTTTCAAGTGTTCTGGTGCACTTGGCACCGTTTTTCGGGTCACACTCCTCGGATCAGGCCATTTCCGGCTTCAGGTCCAGCAGTCTCTGGAAGTTGAACGCCAATGCGTGCCAGAGAGCGATCGCTTTGGCCTTCATGACGCCACGAACTCGAAACTGTCGCAGGTTTCGGTTGCGACAGTCGGCGTTGGGAAACTCCGCGACCGACGGTCGCTGTTTATACAACTCTTGATATTCGGGGAGAGCCAGCGCGCACTGATCACTGCTGAACAAGCTTGCCGTCGCGCAATTCACAGTGCCGCGGGAATCGGCTGGCGAGTTCCGTACTGTGGGTAACGCAGACCAGCAATGTATTGAATTCCCTGTTCAAATCCAGTAGCAGTGATCCGACACTTTCTGCTGTGGCTCGATCAAGGTTTCCTGTGGGCTCATCGGCCAGCAGCAACTTCGGCTGATTGATTAATGCCCGGCAGACAGCCACACGCTGCCGCTCGCCGCCGGAAAGCTGAGCCGGGCGATGCGCGAAACGGTTTCCCAAGCCAACACGTTCGAGCAGTTCTCTCGCTCGCGTTTCTGTTGCCGTTGTGGCTCCTTGAGCAGGAAGCGTCGGGATCAAGACGTTCTCCAGAACGTTGCATTGAGGCAGCAGGTGGTGATCCTGGAAGATAAAGCCAATCTGTCGATTGCGAAATTCCGACTGCCCGGCGGCATCCAGGGCGAACGGGTTACTGCCATCAAGCTGTACAGTGCCGGAAGTCGGACTATCAAGAGCCCCCAAGATGTACAACAGCGTGCTTTTGCCGCTTCCCGATGGGCCCGTCACCGCCAGGGCGTCGCCTCGCTCCATCGACAGGTCCAAGTCTCGAAGAATCGATAACGGACCTTCTGTCGTTGCAAAGTGCTTGCACAATCGTTGTACGTCTAAGGTGGCGGCCATCAACCTCTCCATGATTTCTGAGAAATTCTGCGATTCAGCGTATCAGGTTCAATGTCATTTGGCACGGGTCTGACGGGCGTAGATTCACCATGATCGCTGACGGGCAGAAGGGGCGTTTTCGAGTGTCGATTTTGTGACACTGTAAATCGTGCGATCACAACGGTTTTGTGTAGCGGCAGCATTGAATCTCGACGGCTCGTGTGAGTAACCTTCGCACTTCTGAATCCGTGTTGAGACATTTGACCTGCATTTGAGAGATTCCTCATGTTTGATCTGGCTGCCATTCAGACTGCAATTCGTGCCCAGAACCTCGACGGCTGGCTGATGTACGATTTCCGGGGCAGTAACATTCTGGCCCGCCGGATCCTGCAGTTCACGGATGGATCGATGGGGTCTCGCCGGTGGATGTATTTCATTCCTGCAACAGGCACGCCCCGGAAGCTGGTTCATCGCATTGAATCCGGGGCACTCGATCATCTCCCCGGCGACAAAACGATTTATTTGAAGTGGCAGGAATTTGAAGCAGGCGTCGCCAGTCTGGTTGGCGGACTGAAAACCGTTGCGATGGAATACTCGCCCCGGAACAGCAACCCGTACATTTCACGAGTCGATGCCGGGACGGTTGAACTGGTGCGGGCTCAGAAGACCGATGTCGTTCCATCAGGCGACCTGGTCCAGCAGTTTGAAGCGGTCTGGGATGATGAGCAATGGGCCATGCATCTGGCGGCTGGCGAACATACCAACTCCGCCTATGGTGTCGCCTGGAAATTCATTGCCGATCAGACTCGCCAGCATGGCGTTACCACGGAAGATGCCGTGCGTGATCAGATCATGGCCCACTTCGCTCGGCATGCTTTGACGACATATCACCCACCGATTGTTGGAGTGAATGCCAATAGCGGGGACCCGCACTACGAAACAGGAACCGCACCAATTCGCGCCGGTGATTTTGTCCTCGTCGATCTCTGGGCGAAACTCGACAAGCCCCGAGCTGTCTACAGCGATCTGACCCGAGTCGGATTTGTTGGCGAAACGGTCCCGGACAAGTACGAATCGATCTTCAAGATCGTTGCCGCAGCGCGCGATGCGGCGATTGCGCTCGTTCGCAGTCGATTCGCTGCCGGTCAGGTTCTGCAGGGGTTTGAAGTTGACGATGCCTGTCGAGCCGTGATTGAGAAGGCGGGATACGGCCAATATTTTGTCCATCGGACAGGCCACAGCATCGGGCAGGAAGTCCACGGCAACGGTGCGAACATGGACAACCTGGAAACTCACGAAACGCGGCGAGTCCTTCCCGGAAGTTGCTTCTCCGTCGAACCCGGGATCTACCTGCCCGAATTCGGCGTGCGAAGCGAAGTCGACGTGTTTGTCGACCGTCAGTGTCAGGTGCACGTTACTGCGGGCGAACTGCAGTACTCGATTGTGCCGATTCTGAAGCAGTAATCATAGCCGCTGTTCGAACCGCTTCGACGAACCCCAGGCAGCTCGCTTTTCCCTGCCAGGCAATGTCGAACGCGGTTCCATGGCTTGGGCTGGTCCGTACCACAGGCAAACCGAGTGTCACGTTGACGGCCCGTTCGAATCCAATCAATTTCAGGGCAATGTGCCCCTGGTCGTGATACATCGCTACGACACCGTCAAACTCACCATGGACGGCACGACGCAGCAATGCATCAGCGGGAATCGGTCCCGTGGCGTCAATGCCCTGGGATCGAGCCAAGTCGACGGCAGGGGCAATCAACGTCGATTCTTCATCACCAAACAGACCACCTTCACCGCCATGAGGGTTCAGAGCACAGACCCCCACGCGCGGCGATCGACAACCGATCCGCTTCAGAAAGCGATCGACCAGTTGAATCGTTTCGACAATGTGCGGAATGCTGAGCAGGTCAGGCACGCTGCGAATCGAAGTATGCAGAGTGACGTGAGCGACACCTAATCCGTCCGGCCCCTGAATTGCCCCTCCACAAGGGAGGTACAACATCATGGCAAATTCACTGGCACCACATTCAGCGGCGAGGATTTCGGTATGCCCGGGATAATTCAGACCTGCGGCGTGCAAGGCGGCCTTGTTCAACGGCGCAGTCGTAATGGCCTCGATTTGTCCCTGCAATGCGGCGTGTGTCGATGCGACCAGGTAGTCATAGGCCGCTCGACCGGCCCGCGCGTCAATTCTGGCATCTGGCACAGAGGTGACATCAACTGCAGAAGGATTCCAACACGGTATCCGGGGACTGTTCCAGTCGATCTCAGTCAGCGTCGCGACGGTCTGCAGCCCAAATGGCGTTCCAGCGAGCGACATGGCGCGACGGAATACCACCGGATCTCCGACGACGACTGGACGACAACAGCTTCGCAGGCGATCGTCGGCAACAGCGCGTGACACGATTTCGGGGCCGATTCCGGCGACATCACCCAACGTCAAAGCAATACGTGGAAGCATCAGCAGCGATTCCGTCAGGGGTATGTTTCCGCATCACAGAGTGGAACACCCCGTTCATCCTTTGCGGAAAGAATTCGCGGTTCCAGTTCGGGCCAGGAGATCGCGAGAGCAGGATCGTTCCATAGCAATGTTCGTTCGTCAGCGGGGTTGTAGAACTGCGTGCATTTGTAGGCGAAATCGGCCACGTCTGAAGTCACGCAGAATCCGTGGGCAAACCCCGGAGGAACATAAAGCTGCCGGTGGTTGGTTTCGTTCAAAACGACTCCCACAGATCGCCCAAACGTCGGTGAACTCCGCCGCAGGTCGACTGCGACATCATAGACTTCGCCCCGCGTCACCTGGACCAGTTTCCCTTGGGGAGACGTGATCTGATAGTGGAGTCCTCGCAATGTTCCGCGGCAGGATCGCGAATAGTTGTCCTGGACAAATGCATAATCAAACCCAGCATCGCGATACCGATCTCGCTGATAACTTTCGTAAAAAAAGCCGCGAGCATCTCCAAACACCTTTGGCTCGATGATCATCAATCCCGGCAGTTCAGTCGCAGTGACGTTCATTGAAATTTTGCAATCACGGATCAGGCACATTTTTCCATAACACAGGCCAGATAATCGCCCAGTCAGAGTTTTCCCGCAACCCATTTGCCTCAATCCATTCGATTCACCTGTCGACCTTCATTGTTTGCGCGGATGACTTCGCCATTTGAATCTGCAAATGTTAAAGTATTCCATCGCAAAGTGACTCGGTTTTCCAGGTGGGCACTTCAATGAGTTGTTGTGGCAAAGTTATCATTTTCTCGTTCCTATTCGTCGCAATTCTGCGTGCGGACGAAGCCCCTCCGACCGTCCTAACCACACCCGTAAATATCTCCGAAGCCACAAATTCATTCTTTAAGGATCACTGCCTGCGCTGTCATGGTCCCGATCAGGCCAAAGGTGGTTTGCGACTGGACCAGTTGGACGGGGAACTGGCCAGTCCCACATCCTTTGAACGCTGGCGAGAGATACTTGCCCGGCTGCGGGCAGGCGAAATGCCCCCTGCGGACGAACCAAAGCCGCCTGCCGGACAGTTGACAGACGTCGTCACTAAGATTTCAACTCATTTGGATGTCGCATCGGCAAAGCAACGGGGTGAAGGTCGCGTAATTCTGCGGCGGCTGAATCGGACCGAATACCAGAATACGGTTTCTGATCTTTTCAATGTCAACGTCTCGATCAAAGAGATGCTGCCGGAAGACACAATCTCACACGGTTTTGACAATGTCGGCGCGGCACTCAATGTTTCGCCGGTACTCATGGAACGTTATCTGGATGCCGCAGATGCGGTTCTGAATGCTGCGATTGCACCGGTCCACTCTGTCGAAAGCAAGACCGAGCGATTTGATCTGTATGAGTCACTGCCGAAGTGGTTTGTCGCAGGAGTCTGGAAGCAGGACGATGGAGTGATCCTGTTTCGAACGAGCGGTGATTCGGCCACCGATTTGCGACAGTTCAAAGCACCTGCACCCGGTCGATATCGATTTCGGATCTCTGCCACGGCACATAACTCTGAAACTCCCCTGCCAATGGCTGTGCTGTTGGGAAACTTTGTCGTGAGCGGCAACCCGACCCGCCACATCGGATATTTCGACGCCCCCGCGAAGCAGCCTGGCGTCATTGAAATTGAAGAGCGATTGCTCGCCAAGAATGACACGATCAAAGTGACTCCCGTTGCACTGCCGTTTGTTTACCTCAAGCACGAAACCATGCCCGATTACCCGGGCCCCGGCCTGAAGATTCACTGGATGGAAGTCGAAGGCCCTTTCCCGGAGGCATGGCCGACCGAGAGTTACCGCCGCGTCTATGGCGAAGTCGATCCCAAGGCCAGCACACTCGCCGACGCCGAAAAGTTATTGAAGGGACTGCTTCCCAGGGCCTTTCGACGTCCGATCAACAGCGGCGAAGAGAAGCCGTTTGTGGCACTCGTCGCTGCGGCACTGGAGTCTGGCCAGCCATTTCCGGCAGCACTGAGAATTGGCATCAAAGCGGTGCTTGCATCACCAAAGTTTCTCTATTTTCGCGAGGCGACAGGTCAACTCGATGACTTCGCACTCGCCTCACGATTGTCGTACTTCCTCTGGAGTACCATGCCCGACGAAACTTTGTGGGCTCTCGCACAGAGTGGCGAATTGCATAAGCCCGAAGTCTTGCGAACGCAAGTAGAACGAATGCTTCAACATCCCAAGGCGAAGGCGTTTACCGAGAACTTTACCGGACAATGGCTCAGTCTGCGAGAAATCAGCGCGACGACCCCCGACAAGGCTCTCTATCCCGAATTCGAAGAATTCCTGCAATGGTCGTCTGTCTGCGAGACACATCTCTTTTTCGACGAGATTCTGAAAGAAAACCTCAGCGTCAAGAACTTTATCGATTCCGATTTTGCCATGCTGAATGGACGCTTGGCGACACACTATGGAATTCCAGATGTTCACGGAGTGTCGTTTCGGAAAGTTTCGCTCAAGCCCGAATACCATCGCGGCGGGGTGATGACACAGGCGAGTATTCTCAAAGTGACGGCAAATGGTTCGAACACCAGCCCGGTGCTGCGAGGTGTGTGGGTTCTCGATCGCATCCTGGGGCGGCCAGTTCCTCCACCGCCACCGAATGTTCCTGCGGTTGAACCTGATATCCGCGGTGCCACAACGATTCGCGAACAACTGGTCAAGCATCGTGCGACTGAGAACTGTGCCGGATGCCATTCACGGATTGATCCTCCGGGATTTGCCATGGAGAATTACGACGTTATCGGCGGCTGGCGAGATCAGTATCGAGTCGTTGCGGATCGAAAGGACTGGGTGAACAATCGGGTCGGTCCGCTGGCAAAGTATCTGGCGGCCTATCAATACGGACTCGGCAGAACCGTCGAAGCGGGAGATCGTCTGGCGGATGGACGCAAATTTGACGATATTACACAGTTCAAGAAACTGCTTATGGCAAATCCGGAACAGGTTGCCCGCTGTCTGACTGAAAAACTTGTAACTTATGCGACCGGACATCCGGTTGGCTTCAGCGATCACGAGGCGATCACCCGGATTCTCGCTGAGGCCAGGGAATCGGATTACGGACTTCGAACACTGGTCCATGCGGTTGTTGCCAGCGACCTCTTTCAAAAGAAGTGAATTGATTATGAACCATCGCTCTCGATTCACCCGACGGACATTCTTGCGCGGGGCCGGAGTTACACTGACACTGCCGCTGCTGGAAGCGATGGGGGCCTCGCGAGCCAGGGCTGCAGCCGCCGTCAGTGAACCGCCGCGTCGGTTGATCTGCATCAACACCACTCTCGGTCTGCACACACCGAATCTGTTTCCTGCCAAGGCTGGACGCGATTACGAACTGACGCCCTATCTGGAACCGATTCAGGCATTCCGGAATGATCTGACGGTTTTTTCGGGCCTGTCGCATCCGGAGGTCGACGGGGGACATCCTGCCGAATTGTGTTACCTCACGGCGGCACCCCATCCACGCGCT
Source organism: Planctomycetota bacterium (assembly GCA_037146815.1). Classification (GTDB taxonomy): domain Bacteria; phylum Planctomycetota; class Planctomycetia; order Planctomycetales; family Planctomycetaceae; genus Schlesneria. The sequence goes on along the minus strand of JBAWWJ010000055.1, from coordinate 29,067 downwards.
GACAATTTCAAAAACACGATTTCGCTGGATCAATACGCGATCGAACGCCTGGTACCGAATACGCGATTCGATTCGCTGGCTCTGGCGTCCTCGCATACCGGACTGTCATTCAGTCGCAGTGGAGTCCCCATTCCCGCGGAACAGCGTCCGTCGCGAGTCTTCAAGAATATGTTTGTCGACGGGACCCCGACCGAGATCAACGCTCAGGTTCAGCGTCTGAAACAGGGCCAGAGCATCATGGATACAGTGCTTGGGGAGTCCCGGGACTTTCAGAAAGGATTGGGAACCCAAGATCGGCAAAAGCTGGACGAATACTTCAGCTCGGTCCGCCAGGTCGAACAACGACTGGTGTCGGCACAGGACTGGAGTCGCCGACCAAAGCCACATGTGGAAGCCAAGCCACCGGTTGACATCAATAACTACGTCGAAATCACCGCGCGCGTCCGCTTGATGCTTGATCTGATGCACCTGGCACTGCAGACGGATTCCACTCGATTCATCACGTTCGCCTTGAATGGATTCAATGCAGTCCCTGCGATTCCCGGCGTGACTCAGGACTGGCATAACCTGTCACATCACGGCCAGGACCCTGCGAAACTTGCAGAATTGCGGGTTGTCGAACTTCAGCAGATGCAGTTGTTCGGAGAACTGCTGACAAAGCTGAAGCAGTCGCAAGAAGAGGGCGGCACGTTGCTGGACCGAACGATCGTTCTGTTCGGCAGTAATCTGGGAAACGCCAGCAGCCACGACAACAAGAATCTGCCGATTATCGTCGCGGGTGGAGGATTCAAGCACGGGCAACATCTGGCCTTTGACCCCAGAAAGAATCCGCCACTGTGCAATTTGTACGTTCAGTTCCTGCGCCGATTGGGGGCCGACGTGAATTCGTTCGGTTCCAGCAATGGAACGATCCCAGGTTTCGAACTTGCGTAGCGCAATTCCGCCATTACCTGTTTCGTCGTGGCAAGGACGGTCGAGCCCGAGCCTGCCATGTATCTGGTGCTTAATCTCATCCTATTCAATTTCCGCCGTGTCTTCCGCGTATTCCGTATCTAATTCAGCAGATTGGCGAGCGCAGGCGTTCTGAATGGATCGCTCGCGCGTGAATCCTCGCGCCCGATTCGCTAGACTACCATAGTCCCGATGCGACACGTTGTTTTGCCGCGTTCCTGCTGCCTGCAGACGTGACGGAATCCGTCACGGCATTCCCTGCCTTGTGGTACACATGAAATATTCACGCGTTTACGTTGATGCCATTGGATACGAACTGGCGCCGGTTGTTGTCACTTCGACTGAGATCGAACAAAGACTGTCGCCGCTTTACGAGAAACTGAAGATCCAGCCCGGACAGCTTGAGGCCTGGACGGGGATTTCCGAACGCCGCTGGTGGCCCGCCGGATACCCTTTGACCTCAGGAGCGACGGAAGCAGCACGGCGAGCATTGGAGCAATCCAATGTCGCCGCCCGCGATCTGGAAGTTGTGATTTATGCCGGTGTCTGCCGCGAACAGTTCGAACCTGCCACGGCATGCGGAGTCGCTGCAAATCTCGGCATCAGCCCTGATGCTTCCATTTTTGATGTGAGCAACGCTTGCCTGGGTGTCTTGAACGGGATGGTCGATATCGCCAACCGGATCGAACTGGGACAGATCAAGGCGGGAATAGTTGTTTCATGCGAAACGGCTCGTGAGATTATCGACTACACAATCCAGCGACTGCTGGAAGATATGAGCATGGATGCCCTCACCAAGTCGCTGGCAACGCTGACGGGTGGATCAGGCGCTGTCGCGGTTCTGTTGACCGATGGTTCGTTTTCGAAGGAAAAACGGCATCGCTTGCTGGGAGGGGTGACGAAGGCGGCTCCTGAACATCATTTGTTGTGTCGCTGGGGGTTTGAATCGCTGCTTCCTGCGGCCGTCAACAAGGTTGATTCGATCCTGCCGCAGTCGGTGACGCATGCCAAGTTCGGCAGCCTGTTGCCGCAACTCGTCCAGCAGAAAGTCAGTGGCCTGCTGCCTGCCCGCGTGTCGCACGCCTTCACGCAGTTTATGCAGACAGATTCAATCGGTGTGCTGAAGTTCGGTGTCGACCTGGGTTTGAACACGTGGCGATCCTTCCTGACCAAGATCGGGATCGCTCCCGACCAGATCGACAAGGTGATCTGTCATCAAGTCGGCAAAGGACATCGTGAACAAGTGATGAATGCGCTGGGAATTTCGCAACAGAAAGATTTTTGCACTTTCCCGTACCTCGGAAACATGGGAACCGTTTCGCTTCCAATGACCGCAGCGATCGCTGATGAACGAGGTTTTCTGAATCGCGGTGACCGCGTCGGATTTCTCGGTATCGGAAGTGGTCTCAACTGTCTCATGCTGGCACTGGATTGGTGAACGGAATGGCTGCTCAAGCGACTTACCCCAACTACGACTTCACCCACCACTATGCCGACATCGGTGGCCAGCGGATGCATTACCTTGACGAGGGACGCGGGCAGACTGTCGTCATGCTGCATGGTAATCCGAACTGGTCGTTCTACTACCGGAATCTGGTCACAGCCCTGCGCGACCGCTATCGCTGCCTGGTTCCGGATCACATCGGTTGTGGTCTGTCCGACAAGCCGACAGACGATTCCTATGAATACTCACTGCAGCAACGCGTTTCGGATCTCGATTGCTGGCTCGACAAGGTCCATGCAACACACAACCTGACGCTGGTTATCCACGACTGGGGAGGGATGATCGGGATGGCCTATGCGACGCGGTATCCGGATCGAATCCGCCGACTGGTTGTTCTAAACACGGGAGCCTTTCATCTTCCCGCAACGAAACCTGTCCCATGGCAATTGAAAATGGCGCGAGGGTTCCTGGGAGCGATTCTGGTACGCGGATTCAATGCGTTCAGTCGAGGGGCCGTGCAAACCTGTGTGACTCGGCGGCCGATGTCCCGCGACGTTGGTCGTGCATACTGTGCCCCTTATAACTCGTGGCAAAATCGCATTGCAGTCCACCGGTTTGTGCAGGATATCCCCTTGAAGCCAGGAGATCGCGGTTACGATCTGGTGACCCAGGTTGCTGACGGACTCGACACATTGCGAGACATCCCCATGCTGATTGGTTGGGGAGATCGTGATTTCGTCTTCGACGAGCATTTCCTGAATGAGTGGCTGAAGCGATTTCCCGAGGCGGAACTGCATCGGTTTCCCGACTGCGGACACTACATCCTGGAAGATGCCGCGGAGGAATTGATCCCGGCCATCGAAAAATTCCTGGAGACTCATCCGATCTCGTAATGTCCACGCAAGTCTACGTTTTGGAGTTGATTTTGGGCAATCGGGTCAGGAGCGTCTTTGCGAAACCCCGCAAAGCCTCAGTCCAGTCGCGGCCACCCGACTCAAGAATTGAGCGATCACAAGATGAACGAATCTAACGCAGTTCGTTAATACTTCCCGATGAAAAGTCTTTCGGATCAATCATGACCTCCGTCAATATTGCCTCGCATCTTAAGGAAATGGCACGCACTCAGCCCGATCAGTCGGCAGTGCTGCTGCCAGCTTCCCGTAATGTTGACGGGACTTCGAACTATACGAAGCTGACTTATCGAGAACTGGACGACATCAGCGATGCACTGGCTGGCGGACTGCAGCAACTCGGGATCGGCCGAGGCGTTCGCACGGTGTTGATGGTGCCGCCATCGCTGGAATTCTTTGTATTGACATTCGCACTCTTTAAGTCGGGCGCGGTCTCAGTCTTCGTCGACCCTGGTATGGGGGTCGGCAACATTGGCAAGTGCCTCGCTGAAGCCGAACCGGAGGCATTTATTGGTATCCCCAAGGCAAATATCGCACGGCGTCTGATCGGCTGGGGCCGTCCGACATTGAAGCGACTCGTGGCCGTTGGTCGTGGTGCCAACTGGTGCCGTTGGCTGGGCGAAGGCCTGACCGCATGGAATATCTCTGATTTTTCCCAGAAGAAATCCGGAGTCGTGAGACCACCCCTTGTGGATACTCGCGATGACGAAACCGCAGCAATCCTTTTCACCAGTGGAAGCACGGGTGTTCCCAAGGGGGCTGTCTATTCCCACGGAAATTTTGCGGCACAGATCGAGATGTTGCGAAAGACATTCGCGATTCAGCCAGGTGAAATCGACCTCTGCACATTCCCGCTGTTCGCTCTGTTTGCACCCGCACTCGGCATGACCGCAGTGATCCCAAGAATGGATTTCACGCGTCCTGCCAAAGTCGACCCTCCAGAAATCGCTGGCCCCATCGCTCAGCACGCGGTGGCGAACCTGTTCGGGTCGCCGGCACTGCTCAATCGGGTGGGACGATTCTATGAACAAAGCGACGTCGCCTGGCCATCGATTCGCCGCGTTCTCTCCGCTGGCGCACCAGTTTCGCCCGCGATCATCGAACGATTTACGCGTCATCTCGCACCGGGCGTCCAGGTCTATACTCCCTATGGAGCAACGGAATCGCTTCCTGTAGCCGTGATTGGCAGCGATGAGATCCTGAAGGAAACTCGCCACCAGACAGCACAAGGAGCGGGAACCTGTGTCGGTCGTCCTGTCGAAGGAATGCAAGTTTCGATCATTCGCATTACCGACACACCGATCACCACCTGGGACGAATCACTCGTTCTTCCACCAGGAGAAATCGGTGAGATTGTCGTCAACGGATTGAATGTGACGCAGGAGTATTTTCATCGTCCGGATCTGACGGCACTGGCCAAGATTGATGATCCGAAATCGGGCCGGAAGCGGCACCGAATGGGAGACGTCGGCTACTTTGATCCCGCCGGACGTCTCTGGTTTTGCGGGCGCAAGTCACATCGCGTGATCACAACCGAGCGTACTCTGTTTACGGAACCGGTTGAAGGAATTTTTAATACGAATCCCGCAGTCTTTCGCACAGCGCTGGTTGGTGTCGAGCGAAATGGTCGGACTGAACCGGTGTTGTGCGTGGAACGTGAAACCGAACAAATGACGGGAAGCAGACTGTCAGACTCGGACCTCGTGCGCGAACTGATGGACCTCGGAGCGAAATTCGAGGCGTCACGCTCCATCAAAACGTTTCTTTTCCACAATGCATTTCCTGTCGACATTCGTCACAATTCCAAGATCTTTCGCGAGAAACTGGCCGTCTGGGCGCGGAGAAAACTGGAAGGCTGAGAAACATCATGCGTGATGATGACGACGACGAGGCTTGGAACGAGGAAGACGAAGACGATGGGTACGTCCCCTGCCCGCATTGCGGTCAACCGATGTACGAGGAAGCGGGATATTGTTCGTCGTGTGAACGCTGGATCAGTCGCGAAGACGTTTCAGAACGCAAGCTGGCACCTTGGATGATCTTTGTGATCGTTGCCTTGCTGGCAACATTCATTCTCGGCGCGTTCCGTATATTTTAGGACCGAATCGTCAACCGCCCTGATAATGTCCGTTACCCAAACACAGTCTCGTTACCCCCAACCCCGGTCAACTGAGAAAACAATGCAGGTACTCGTCACAGGTGGCGGAGGATTCCTGGGAAAGGCAATCGTGACGCGATTGCGCAGTTCCGGAGCCAAAGTTCGAACGCTCGCTCGCGGTGACTATCCCGAGCTTCGGGAGTTGGGAGCGGAAACGCGACAGGGCGATATTGCGGATGCCGACGCTGTTCTGAATGCGGCAGCGGATTGTGATCTTGTTTTCCACGTCGCGGCGAAAGCCGGAGTCTGGGGCCGGTACGAGGAATACCATCAGGCCAACGTCGTCGGAACCGAGAATGTTCTGTCCGCATGCCGGAAACTGAGTATTTCGAAGCTGGTTCATACCAGTTCGCCGAGCGTTGTGTTTGACGGAAAAGATGAAGCCGGGATCAATGAATCTGCTCCGTATCCCGAGCAGTATCTGGCTCATTATCCCAAAACCAAGGCACTCGCAGAACAGGCCGTCTTGCGAGCCAATGGCGAGCAATTGCCTGGCGGCACGGTCCTGTCGACCGTGGCGCTGCGTCCGCATTTGATCTGGGGACCGGGCGACAATCACCTGGTACCACGCCTGATTGAACGTGCTAGATCCGGACGATTGCGGCGGGTCGGGACGGGAAAGAATCTGGTGGATACCGTCTACATCGACAATGTTGTCGATGCACATCTGCTTGCCGCACAGAAGCTGCAGCCCGATTCACCTGTCGCGGGTAAAGCTTATTTTATCAGTAATGACGAACCGGTACCGCTGTGGGGACTGATCGACCGGATGCTGGGCTGCGCGGGGATTCGCCCTGTCACTCGCAGCATTTCTGCTCGTTCCGCCTATGCCATCGGAGGTCTGCTGGAATCGATCTATAATCTGCTCGGTAAAAGAGAAGAACCCCCCATGACCAGGTTCGTCGCCCGGCAGCTCGCGACCGCTCACTGGTTTGATATCAGTGCGGCAAAGCGCGATCTTGGTTATCAGCCCAAAGTGACAGTGGATGACGGACTGCTGCAACTTTCCGAATGGCTGCGATCCCTGCCGAAGCGTTGAATTTCCCCCGTCAGAAGATGATCGGATGCCCAAATTGAACAAGCCTGAGCGAAATGTATTTGTGACAGGGGGAACGAGTGGCATCGGTGCTGCCATCGCCAGGGCATTTGCAGCCGGTGGTGATCGAGTCACCGCAATCGGTGCCACAGAAGCAGAGGTTCTGGCAGCTCGCGACAATCCGCAGATGGCTGGAATCAGGCTGCACGTTTTGGATGTTCGGGACACCAGTGCCGTTACCGAGCGAGTTGCAGCACTCGGTGAACTGGATGTCGTTGTTAACTGCGCTGGAGTCATTCGGCGCGGCGATGAACACTCGCCCGACGTTTTTGAGGACGTGATTGACATCAACTTGAACGGGACCATGCGGATCTGTGCGGCAGCACGAACGGGCTTGAAAGCCCGCGGCGGATGTATCATCAACACGGCCTCGATGCTGACATTCTTCGGGGGTGGACTTGTCCCCGCCTATAGCGCCAGTAAAGGTGGCGTCGCTCAACTGACGAAATCGCTGGCGATTGCCTACGCGCCAGATGGGATCCGAGTGAATGCGATCGCCCCCGGTTGGATAGTGACGTCATTGACACAAGCATTGCAGAACGATCCGGTTCGTTCCGCACAGATTCTGGCGAGAACGCCGCTGGGGCGCTGGGGAACACCCGAAGATGTTGCCGACCCGGTGCTTTTTCTCGCCAGTCCTGCCGCGCGATTCATCACCGGAGTCATTCTACCGGTGGACGGCGGCTACCTGATTTCGTGACTCACACTCGAACACACATACATTCCAAAGGCCAGAAATGACTCTCATCACACAATTGCCGGGTATCCAGCCTGAAATCGCCGTACAAGCGATTCCGGCTGACGAACGTGTCTGGGTCCCGCAGGCCAAAGATGTCTGGTTCCGGCCATTGCTCCTGAACACCGTGACAGGAAGCTGGTGTAATCTGCTGCGAGTTCGCAAATCCGGAGTTCTGTCACGACATATCCATCCGTCATGGGTAACGGGATATGTCATTCGCGGCGCCTGGCGGTACCTCGAACACGATTGGATCGCCAGCGAGGGGAGCTTCGTTTATGAGCCGCCCGGTGAAATCCATACGCTCGTTGTCGACGAAGCCGTTGGCCAGGTTCAGGAAATGATCACCCTGTTCAACATCCATGGCGCGATGGTCTACGTCGACGATTCTGGAAAGCAGACGGGATACGAAGATGTTTTCACGAAGATAGAAATGTGTCGCAAACATTACGTCGAAGTTGGACTTGGTCGGGAATACGTCGACCAGTTTGTTCGGTAATCACTGAGCTGGTTTGCAACCGCCAATCAGCACCGGGTCCGACCCGAGTTGTTTCAATCAGGAGATTGTTTTGTCGGTCGCTAAACCGGGTGACCGCCTTCATTGCACTGTCATCTGGATGCTCGTTCATCGTCTCCCCATTCCTCAACACCCTCTTCCCGGTCGCCCGTTTCGCTATTTTTCGGGATGTCAAAGAACGCATGGCATTTTACGCAGGACTGAGTGTCGCCACTGAAATGGGCTGGAAATTCCATTACAGCCTGGCAGTCGGGACACGTCGCGGAAATGAGCGGCCCTGAGTACGGAGGAGGATCGCGACCGTACGCAACGACCAGTAGAAAAGCGGATGCAAATATCGAGATGAGGTAGAAAATCATCTCCTCGAACGCCACGCTTTGGCCCTCCATCTAAGTAAAAGTTGATAACCACCTCATTCGGTATGATTTGAACGAGGCGAAATTCTCTGGAACGTCAGGCGAACAATTGCATCACGATATTTCGCACCATTTCGCGGTCAAAGTTCTTATTGCAGATCGCCGAAACACCCAATTGATAGACGGGTGCCAGAACCTGTGGACTGAATTCAGTTGTGACCATGATGATCGGCATATCGCGGTAATCGCTTTGCTGGCGAATGTGCGCGGTCAATGCACGGCCATCCATCCGCGGCATATGATAGTCGGTGATCACAAGATCGAATCGAGTTTGCTGCACAAGTTCAGCCGCGACATCACCGTCGTCTGCGTGAGTGAAGTTGCTGAAACCGAGTGACGCCAGCGTGTCTTGTTCATGGCGCCGGGCCAGGCTGCTGTCGTCAACGATCAGAACTTTCAGGTCACTCAGACCATTGATCGGCTGCTGGTCACGGTCATCACGAAGTGCCTCCTCAATCACTTTTCGCAGGCAGGCGGCATCGAACGGCTTTTTGATCAGCCGCAATCGTCCAAGCTGTTCGGCAGTCGACCGACGCGTTAACGTCCAGTCATCACTGCTCATCAACACGATTCCAGAACGCAACCAACGAAATGTGTCGCGCACACGCGAAGCGAACTCCAGGCCACTCATATCAGGCAGTCTGTGGCTGCACAGGATGACCGCCGGAGCCAATGAAGGAATCGTTTGCAAGGCTTCTTCGCCATTCTGGAATACCTGGACTTCGGCGACTTCCTGTTCTTTCAGAATTTTTCCGATCATCCCCGCCTGAAGTCGCGATTCTTCGACAATCACAACCGTTGACTTCGAAGGAGACCAGACCCGATCGTTGTGCATCGTCGGTTGCGCAACCTGATTATCGGGTTGGGACTGCGACAGCCCATCAAGTGCTTCGACGATTGCTTCCATCGTTGCAAATCGATCTGCAGGAGACTTAGCAACCATCTTTTGAAAAATGGCATCCAATTCGACCGGGACATCCGTCCTCACGACGGCCAACCTGGGTGGGGGAGCAGACCGATGTGCAATCAAGCGACCCACGAGACTTGATTTTGTAAACACCGGCGTACTCGTCAAAAGATAGAACAGCGTACATCCCAAGCTGTAGATATCACTTCGCGCATCGACTCCGAGCGGATCATCGGCCTGTTCAGGTGACATGTAGTCAACAGTCCCGGCGACTGCCCCCAGTTGCGTCAAGTCTGTTCCAGATGCTCCTTCCCAGTTCGCGACGCGTGCCAGTCCCATGTCGACGACCTTCACACAGCCATCGACATCCCTCAACAGGTTTGCTGGCTTGATGTCACGATGAACGATCCCTCGGTGATGAGCATAACCGAGTGCCAGCGCTGCTTGCCTGACTGCTGACACCGCCTCGTCAACGGAGAGCGGACCGTTTCGCTTCATCACTTCGTTCAGATCCGTCCCCTCGACGTATTCCATGACGAGGAAATCCCCCATCGAGCATTGGTCTGCGTCGTACGCAGTCACCACGTTGGGGTGGTTCAGTCGTGCCGAAAGCTGGATTTCGCGCCGGAAACGGGTGATAAAATCTCGGGTTGCCACTTCTTTCTTGATCACCTTGATGGCGACGATTCGCTGCATCCGGCGATGAAGCGCCTTGTAGACCGTCCCCATTCCTCCTTCGCCGAGTTTGCTCAGCACCAGGTAGTTTCCAAGCAGCAACTGATTTGCGCGGCCACTTCGGACTTCGTCCGCCTGAAACGGAGTGAGCTTTCCTTCGGCGGTCAACAGTGCCAGCAAATTTGGCCCCGTAATCTCGCCACCACGCTTCTCCATCGCGTGACAGGCTTCTCCCAGCGATTCATCGTCGAGCAGCCCATTTCGCAGCAGTTCATCGGTAACCTGTTCAATGGAAGTTATCATGCGATCGCAAAATCCTCATTTCGAAATTGCACTTTCTCAGGCACCGAGTCCGTGACACTTGCCTTTGTAGCACAGGAATCGACTCCATGTTTGCGAGGCACGGCTGTATCTTTCAACAAACTGGCAGGGCGAATACGTTCTCCAAAGAAACGACGGCCCTGAACTTATGAAACACTTTTGCCGTCCCCCTTTTCCCTTGCCGCAGCCTGGCAAGATTCTATCCAAAAATGGGCGAGGCGTCATTCGGACGGCAGATATCACTGGTCAATTTCAGTCTCATGTGGCCAGCCAGTCCGGCAAAAGTTTTCGTTTTCCGATTGTCAAACGATTCCCCTCAAACCCGTTCAGTCTTGGCACGATCCAGACTCGATCGCTTTCCCGGATAGATGATCAGGGCCCCGGAAAGCAAAGTGATCGCCAGCACGAAAGGGCAGAAAGGGAGATTCGCGTCTGATGTTCTGACTGGTCCATTTGGGGTTCCAAACATCAAGTTTTCGGCCTCGCTGATCGGATAGTCCCGCCAGCCATACAACTCTTCAAATTGAGTCCCCCCGATTTCAACGCGAAATTTCCCAGCGTTCGTGACGAATCCACAACTCGTATTGAAAGCCTCGATCCAAATCAGGTCGTAATACACATAACTTCGCATCCATTCGCCGTAAGCCAGGAATGCCATCAGCAGCAGGATGGACCCCAGTTTTCGTCGCCAGCCACGGAAGAATTCGCCCATGTCAATTCGCCTGCGTAATGGGATGAATGGCGTCATTCTTTATCAAGGAAACTGCGAAATCGATTCGCAGGACAGTATTGGCCGCGACGTTTTTCCTGAAATCCGCGCCGCTCATTCATTTCGTTGAACCGTGATCCGAGAACACAGTTCACGCGTTCTGATATAATCGACAACGGTGGCATTTCAAAGGGCGAAGGCATACCTGCACGACTGCTTACAATGAACACGGCATCAAAGGAATCACGATGAACATCCAGCCTGGAACCGAGAGGTACAAGAATATACTGGTCGCAACCGATTTTTCTCCTCACGCCGAAGCGGCAGTCAAACAGGCGATCTGGCTCGCTCGGCAGAATGGCGCGAAAATCACGTTGATCCATACGCTGCCAGACATGCGTCAGGCGGTCAGTTCCGCATCGTATCAGGCGCGAGTGAATTTGCTTTACGCTGACGGCAGCGTATTTCAGCAAGAGATCCGTCATGCGTCCGAAACCCGGATGCGTCAGCTCATTGAAACCCTCAATGCAGGTGATTTGGACATCCAGTTTGAGACGCTGCTCGGCGTGCCGTATTCACAAATCACACACGCAGTTCAGAAGTTCGGGTTCGATCTTGTACTTGCCGGAACCCGTGGCCTCGCGACATGGCAGCAGTTTTTTGTCGGCAGTACGGCCAGTCGATTAATTCGATCGTGTCCCTCGTCCGTCTGGATCGCGAAATCTGAACACGTCGGGCCGCCGAGATCGGTCCTGGCCGCGACCGATTTCTCGGACGTCAGTCGTCGTGCTGTCATCGAAGGCCTCTCGATTGCCAGGCTGGCATCGGCAGAGTTTCACCTGTTACATATCATTGATTCTGCGGACGTCCCTGACGACCTCATCTCCAAGACACCTGAAGGACAGTCACTTCGGCAAGAAATCAATGAAGTGGCAAAACAACATCTCGATCAGTTTGTTGAGTCTCTGGGCGTGGACCCTGCACAGGTACGCAAGCACATGTCGTTCGGTGCGCCATGGCAAGAAGTGAGTCGACTGGCCAAGCATCTGAGCATTGACCTGATTGCTATCGGAACGATTGGACGAGGCGGTGTACCGGGGATTTTTCTGGGAAATACCGCCGAGAAAGTCTTAACCTCGTGCGATTGCAGTATTCTCACGGTCAAGCCGGCAGATTTCGTCTCACCCATTGCTCCAGAAATCGGCTTGCCTGACCCAGCTTCTAACGGCACTCAGCCTTGACGAATCTTAAGTTTTTCCTCTATACGTTCGTCTGATGGAGTCTGGGCCGTTGCGCGGTCCCGCTTTGGCGCTATTTCAATACCTCGAACTTCCCGGTTGCTCAACATGCGGTTGCTGGAACGCTATGTCTTGAGCGAGCTTTTGCGAGTGTTCGGGATTCTTGTGACCATTTCCACATTGCTTCTCGTCTTTGTCGGGGTGTTTGGACAGGCCAAGGAACATGATCTGGGGTATTGGCAGATCCTGCAGATCCTTCCGTTTGTCCTTCCCAGCCTTCTTCCCTTCACAATTCCCGCGACACTGCTGCTGAGTGCCTGCGTGGTGTACGGCCGGATGGCGGGAGACAATGAGATCATTGCGGCCCGAGCGGCTGGCATTAATGTGATGGTCCTGCTGTGGCCTTCGTTTTTCCTGGGGGGGACTCTCAGTGTCGTCTCGCTCCTCGTCAGTGACCAGGTTATCCCCTGGGCCTTCAGCAATATTGAGCGTGTTATCACGCTGGCAATGGAAGATATTTTCATCGATCGGCTGCGAGCCCAAAGCCAGATCAATATGCGTGAAAACGGCATCACGATCACCGTGACGGGTGTTCGGGACCGGACGCTGATCGAACCTGTGATTCGATATGCTCCGCGCGGACAGAAGGCATGGACATTACAGGCCAGTGAAGCTCGTCTCAGCTTCGATTTACCACGTCAGCAGGTCTGGCTGGAGCTGTGGGGGGCTCACTCCAATTTGCCAGGTCAACAGCAGACAGGGTACCTGAAATATGACAAGATTCCGTTTCCACTTCCGCAGCGAAATCGGCAGCTTCGTGGTTCAAATCTGAGTATCAACGATCTGCAACGCGAAATCCGGAACGCGACCGAGGACCGTCAACGGGCTTTGAACGAGCAGGCCGTCGAATCGGTGTTTGCCCTGTCAACGGGGAATTTCGAACGATTGAATGAACCAGAGTTCATGAAGTACCAATATCGGGTTGCGGTCGGGAAAGACTCCGAATTGCGGCTCAGCAGCGATCTGCACAATCGGTATGCAATGTCTGTCAGTTGCCTGTTCTTCGTGCTGCTGGGGAGTCCGTTTGCGATTATTATGGCACGTAAACAGGTGCTGACCAGCTTCCTGTTTTGTTTTCTGCCAATCCTGACGGTGTACTATCCGATCACGATGATGACCCAGAATCTGTCAAAAATTGGTACTCTGGACCCCAGTTGGGCCGTTTGGAGTGCGAACGCGGTGATGGGATTGTTTGCGACGTACTTCCTGCGGCGGGTCATGCATACTTAAGGCCCCGTCTTCGGGAATTGAGGTTGAAGCGATGTCACGACAGATCCGTCACATGTTGTCGGCTGTCGGGCTGTTGTTCCTGACCAGCGTTGTCTATCTCCCTGCCATGAGCGCCGGTTTCATCAGGGACGATAACAACTACGTTACCGAGAACCCCACCCTGCGAACGACTGCGGGGTTATGGCGAATCTGGACCGATGCAAAGGCAACTCCGCAGTATTATCCACTCGTCCATTCGACATTCTGGCTGGAGTACCAAGCCTGGGGCCTGAACCCCGCAGGTTACCACGTCGTGAATATCCTGATTCACGCCGCAAATGCCGTCCTGCTGTGGCTGGTGCTGAAAAAACTTGAGATTCGCGCAGCATGGTTCGCGGCGAGTCTGTTCGCTCTGCATCCTGTCCACGTCGAGTCCGTCGCCTGGATTACGGAACGTAAGAATGTTCTGTCGGGGCTGTTTTATCTGGCTGCCGCTTTGGCGTATTTCAGCTTTCTCGGCCGCGATCATTCGAAGTCGAACCAGAATGTGACGGACACCTCGGGTTCGGTATCATTGAATTCCAGCGGATCGCCGTGGAAGTGGTGTTTCTACGGTTTGAGCCTGATCCTTTTCGTCGCGGCCCTGCTCAGCAAAACTGTGACAGTGACACTTCCGGCGGCATTGTTCATTGTCATCTGCTGGAGACATCGGCGAATTACTGTACGCGATCTTTTTCCCTTGGCCCCTATGTTCGCGATTGGAATTCCGTTTGGTTTACTGACGATCTGGCTGGAACGAAATCACGTTGGGGCGGTCGGAACAGACTGGCAATTCTCGCTGACAGACCGATGCCTGATCGCTGGTCGAGCACTCTGGTTTTATGCGATGAAGCTTGTGTGGCCCTCGCCGCTGATTTTCATCTATCCACGCTGGAAGATCGATGCCGGAGCCTGGTGGCAGTATCTGTTCCCAATCACGTTTATTGCGGCCATCGGCGTGATCGCCTGGCGCCGCCGGAATCCCGGACTGCTCGTGGCAATCCTGTTCTTCGCCGGGAGTCTTTTTCCAGCTCTTGGATTCTTCAATATCTTTCCGATGCGCTACTCATTTGTAGCAGATCACTTTCAGTATCTTGCCAGCATCGGCCTGATCGTTGCTTTCGCGTGCGGTTGTGATCAACTTTCAATCCGGCTGGGACGGGTGGCAAAGCCCCTGCCCGTTGTCATGTCTGGCGGACTACTACTGTTGCTCGGATACATCACATGGAATCAGGCCGCGATCTATGCGGATGTCGAAACGATCTGGCAGGATACGATTCAAAAGAACCCGACGTGCAGTATGGCCCATCATAATCTTGGGGTCGTGCTGCAGCAGCAGGGGCGAGTCTCTGAAGCGGAACTGGAATTTCGTCAGGTTCTGAAGATTGATCCGAACGACAATCCCGCCAGGTTGAATCTCGCGAATGTCTTCTCCGAACAGGGAAAACTTGCGGAAAAAGCTCTGGCGTTATACGAACAGATTCTGGCGTCAGACCCCAAAGACTTGTCGGCTCGATTCAATCTCGCCAATACTCTGGATCGGCTTCATCGCACCGACGAGGCTGCTGCCCAGTATCGGGAACTGTTAGCGATCGATCACGGTCACAAGCTGGCTCGATTGAACCTGGCAGCGTTACTGATGGAACAGGACAAGTGGGACGCCGCGCGTGAGCAGTTGCTGGAACTGCTGAAAATCGCGCCGGAACTTCATTCGGCTCACTTGAATCTTGCCGTCGTGTATCATCATGATCGAAATCGTGAACGGGCCATTTTTCACGCGAACGAAGGAATGCGTCTTGCTCCCGATTCCGACGAAGCCCGAAAAATCATGCAGCACATCATGTCCGAGTACGATCAATCCAAACCTGTGGCAAACGAGCACGTACCTGCGAAGGACATGCCGTGAAAGATTTCCTCATTCTCGCGATTCTGGCCTGCTGCGCACTGATGGGATGTGGGGCATCGTCTCAGTCGCAGGACGCAATTATGCGTCTGGAAGTGGTTGCGAGGAAAACACTCAATGGTGGTGAGTTAGAACGGGCGGGGCAACTGGCTGACGACCTGTTGGTAAAGTCTCCAACTTCCGTTACGGGATTAATGATTGCTGGGTACGTCGCGGCTTCGAAAAGTCGCATTGATGACGCCGAAGCATTTTATTCACGAATTCCCGACAGCCCGAATCCGTTGGCTCTCGAAGGTCGCTGTTTTCTGGCGCAATTACTGCTCTTTGATCGCGGTCGTGCCGAGGAAGCCGAGGCAATTTATCGACGAATTCTCGAACACGATTCCGATTACGGATTAGCCCTGCAAGGCCTGGCTTCACTGATGGAAGCCGAGGGGCGGAAATGGGAGTTGATTCCGTATATGCTAGGGGCGATGCGAGCCGGGCGGACTGAATCAGGGAATCTGCTGGGAGTCGGTTGGGTACAGCTTCCGGGGTCGAATCGAGAAGTGATGGAGCGATGTCGCAAAGCGAGTCCCGATGCCCCACTCCCTCTGCTCGGAATGGCACGGATCGCGATTCGCGAAAACAATATCTCTCAAGCAATAAAAATGCTGCAGGAACTGATCTCGCTCCGTCCAAATCAACTCGAAGCCCAAGCTTTGCTGGGGCGCTGCCTGGCCGAGTCACCCGATCATCAACAGTGGCTGAAATGGCATGCCCAGGTTCCGAAAGACATTGTAACAATTCCTGACTTCTGGTTTGCACGTGGGCTCTGGCTAGAGAACCAGGGTGAAATGCATTCTGCGGCCCGATGCTTCTGGGAATGTTGCCGTCGCGATCCTGATCATCCGGAAGCAAACTACCATTTAAACCGAGTTTTGCTGCAACTGAACGAGCCTACATTGGCCCAGCCGTTTGGAGAGCGTGCCCGCAGTCTGGAATTGCTTGGACAGCAAATGACGCTGATTCATTCTCGTAACACGAATGTCACATTGATGGCGGACATTGCGACGAGGCTCGAATCGCTCGGCCGACTCTGGGAAGCATGGGGGTGGCTCAAACTGCTGTCAGAGATCCAGCCGAACTTACAGTCCCAGAGAAATGTCGCTCGGATTGAGCAAATCCTGGTGAATTTATCTCTTCAGCGGACTCGCGAGTCATCAAACCCGGCATTTGCCGTTGACCTTTCAAAGTATCCGTTGTCCGATTTTCAGAAGTTGGGAAGTCCTGTGGCTTCTGATGCTCCAGTGACCTCCAAGCGAATCAAATTCGGCGATCAGGCGTCTGAGGCGGGCATCAATTTTCTGTATTTCAACGGTCGCGATCCAGGAGCAGTGGGGCTTTACTCGTACCAGACGTTTGGGGGCGGTGTCATTGTACTCGACTATGACTCCGACGGATGGCAGGATATTTTTCTGCCTCAAGGAAGTCATTGGCCTGCGAAAACCGACGGTCAGAATTCTACGGATCGTTTCTTCCGAAATCAGGGAAACGGGCAGTTTGCTGAAGTGACTGGTCCAGCGGGACTGACAGACACTCAATTCAGTCATGGTGGATCAGTCGGTGATTTCAATAACGACGGATTTCCAGATGTCTACGTTACCAACGTCGATTCGAATCGTCTGATGGTCAACAACGGCGATGGGACGTTTACCGACGTCACATCCAATATGGCAACAACCGACCGCTATTGGACCTGCAGTGCTGTCATGGCAGACTTCAATGGCGATGGGCTGCCTGATCTTTTTGACGGGACGTATCTCGGGGGCAGCGATGTCTTCACGCGAATCTGTCGCCAGAACGACATTGCACGTGCCTGCAGTCCGCTGGTCTTTCCCGCAGAACGGGATCGGCTCTACTTAAACCTGGGTGACGGTCGCTTTCAGGAAATGAGCGAGGCATGCGGGACGAGCAATCCTAAAGGAAAGGGCCTGGGAGTCGTCGCTGCGGACTTCGACTTTTCGCGCAGACTGAGTCTCTTCGTCGCCAATGACATGGAAGCCAATTCATTTTTTGTCAACGAAACCAATCCAGATGGTGAACCGCAGCCAAAGTTCGTGGAGCAAGCGGTCGCCATGGGTCTCGCCTATGACAGCGACGGGCGAGCACAAGCCTGCATGGGAGTTGCGGTCGGGGATGCCAACGGGGACGGAAAGCTGGATCTTTTCGTGACGAACTATCATCACGAATCCAATGCCCTGTATATCCAGCAGTCGAATGGCTTTTTTCAGGACGAAAGTCGCAGGGCTGGTTTGCGCGATCCCAGTTTTGCCATGCTCGGATTCGGGACTCAATTCCTGGATGCGGATCTTGATGGCTGGGAGGACCTCGTCGTCGCCAACGGCCATGTCGACGATTTTACCCACCAGGGAATCCCGTTTCAGATGCAACCGCAACTGTTTTTCAATGCCGGTCACGGCCGATTTGTCGAGCTTCCCTCCAGTCAACTCGGGACGTATTTCCAAGGGAAGTGGCTGGGCCGCGGACTGGCTCGGCTCGACTGGAATCGCGATGGACTCGACGATTTCGCGGTTTCGCATCTCGACCGCCCCTTCGGTCTATTGACGAATCAGACAACTGATTCCGGCGGCTTCTTGCGAATATCCCTGCGAGGAACGATTGGTAGCCGCGATGCAATCGGAGCGACGGTGACCGCGACCATCGGCAAGCGAGTCCTGGTTCGCCAGTTGACAGCCGGGGATGGTTATCTGGCGAGTAACCATCGAGAACTTGTGTTCGGTCTGGGAGATTCCCAGCGTGTCGATCATCTCGAAATCCGCTGGCCCGCCGGAATGGTACAATCGTACGATGGATACGACAGAAACCAGCACCTGTTGATCATCGAAGGTCGGCAGGAGCCTGTGACACTTCGCGTCCCGTAAGATCGCCTCACAGGCGGATCACCCTTCTGAAACTTCGCGGAGGCGCTGAGCAGCCTGTTCAGGCAGAACTTCGTTGATGTAGCAACCGCTTCCCCATTCGTACCCGGCAACGCGAGTCAACCGTGGATAGATTTCAAAATGCCAGCGGTAGTGAGGCAGATGAGACTGCTGCAATGGTGCCGTGTGCAAGACATAATTGTAGGGCGGATCGTTCAACGCCACTTCCAGTCGGTGCAACACGGATTTCAGGACTGAAGCGAGTTCCACGATCGCCTCGGCCGTGATTTGTTCGTAGTGACTTTCCGGTTGTCTGGGGACAATCCAGGTCTCATAAGTGAAGCGACTGGCATATGGACAAAACGCAAGAAACTGCGGCGAGTCAACGACAACGCGTCGGCCGTCAGCCAACTCCCTGGCGATGATGTCGTCGAAGATGTTTCTTCCGTTTGCCGCCTGATGGGCTTTCGCCGCTGCAAGTTCTTCTTCGATCAGAGATGGGACGTACGGGGTGGCGAGAAGTTGTGAATGAGCGTGATAAATCGACGCCCCGGCTTGGGCTCCACAGTTCTTGAAGATTGTCGCGTGCGCCAATTGAGGGTCGCGTTTGAGGTCCGCGATTCGATCGCGATATGCGACCAGGATTTTGCGGATATTCTCGTGGCTCAGCCGTGAAATATTGCCTTCGTTCTGAGGACATTCCACGATGACCTCATGGGCACCGACGCCGCTGAGCGATTGATACAGCGAATCCGTTGATTCGACGAGCGATGCATCCCGGCTTAAAGCAGGATACTTGTTTGGCAGAACGCGCACGTCCCACCCTGGCCCATTGGCTGGAGAATTGGCTGATCGGAATGCCAGCAGTTCTGCGGTCGTTGTACTTTCTCGACCTTCGGCAAACGGATCGTCCATCGAACTGACGAGGTGTGGTAAATCCGTGACTTCAATGGGACGCGTGGCTCTCTCGGGAGCCATGATGACCCACCGGCGAACGATCGGATCCTTGCGAAGTTCAGACACGGTCGCATCACTTTCATGGATTACTTTTCGATTCCGTCACATTCGGATTCCAGCCGGCGTCGAGCAACAGCACGCTCGTAAACCTGCAGATAATCCGCTGCACTTCGCTTCCATGACCAGTCGCGCCGCATCCCCGTCTGCTGCAATCGCAACCACGCCACCTTGTCGGCATACAATGACCGTGCACGGCAAATATTCCAGAACAGGGCGTCACCACGAAAATCCGTGAAGCTGAATCCGTTCGCAGTCCCGTTAGCTCGGTTGGAATCTGATGCATCAATCACGGAATCCGCCAGTCCCCCGACGGCTCGAACGATTGGGACCGTCCCATAGATCAGGCTGTACATCTGGTTCAGCCCGCAAGGCTCGAATTCGCTTGGCATCAGGAAGACGTCACAACCTGCTTCCACCTGATGCGAAAGTGCCTCGTCATATCCAATCGTTGTTGAAACTTTGTCTGGATGGTCTGCTGCCAGTTGAGACAACATCGCCTCAAACCGGGGATCACCATTTCCCAGGAATGTCAGTTGTACATCCTGTTCCAGGAGCAGTTCAGAACACTGGCCGATCAGCGAGAATCCCTTTTGCCCCGTCATTCGCGAGACACTTCCCAACAACATCACATCCGGCCGAACGGGGAGACCCAGTCGTCTTTGTAGTGCCGCCTTGCAAGCAGCTTTCCCCTCGGTCACTGTGTCCGCGGTGTAGTTCTGAGCAATCTCCGGATCGGTGGCTGGGTTCCAGATTTCCGTGTCGACACCATTCAAGATCCCGACAAGATCATCCTTACGCGATGACATCGTTCCGTGCAGACCGTAACTCAATTCGGGCGTTTGAATCTCTCGTGCATAGGTAGGACTGACCGTTGTAATCATGTCTGCGAAAGCGACACCTGTCTTCAGCAAATTCAAATGGCCGAAAAACTCCATCTCTTTCCAGTTGAAGTATTTCCAGTCCAGTCGAGTCAGATTCATATCCCAGTGCCAGAACCGCCCCTGGAACGCCATGTTGTGGATTGTAAAAATCGAGGCCTGTTGCTCGTAGCCGGCAACGTGCCGCATTTCGATCGATACCAGTGCAGGAATCAATCCGGTTTGCCAGTCATTGGCGTGAATGACATGCGGATGCAACTGCAGGTGCTGGATGGCATCAATGACGGCTCGACTGAAAAAGACGAATCGCTCGCAGTTATCCCGATAGTCTTGACCGTTTTCGACGTAAATGCCCTGTCGATGAAAATAATCGGCTTGATCGATCAGATAGACAGCGACGTTCGTTCCCGGTAGCTTCGATTGCAGGACCTTCGCTTCGACAACCTTCTGCCCGACGGGTATCCGAAGTGTAATTCCCGTTGGTACGACAGCAGGTGCTTCGCAGTCGCGTGCCTGTACCAGCGGGTAATACGGAACAATGATGGCGACTTCATGGCCTGCCAGGGCCAGAGCCTTTGGAAACGCCGATGCGACATCCGCCAGACCACCCGTCTTGGAAAAGGGAACCGCTTCAGAACAGGCGATCACAACCCGCATTTCGACGCCTCTCGTCTCTGCTGAATGTCTGCATGAAAAAACGGCGGGAAATTCGCCCGTAACTTATTGCCGTGTCGTGAAAGCCGTTTGACAACAATCGTTCAAACCGCCGTCGTGACGCTCGGCATGAGCCCCAGCGTTAAATCACTGAAACCCAAAGTGCCCGCAGACTTTACCCGACTTTCCCGAACTTTGCTTCTGTCAGAAGATGCAAAGTGGTTATCGGCGGAAGCGGTAACCTCACTGAACGGAGTGCCCAGTCGGACCGTAGCTTTCCAGAAAACGGTGGCATGACCACGAATACTATTCAGCGGCCGTTTCGGCGGGATGCAATTCCACCGCCAGAAGGCGTTGCAGTTCAGCAAATTGGCGGTCGATCTCGTCAAACTCGCCAGCAGCCGATTCAAGTTCGCCCGCAGCAGCACAATCCTCAACCCGTTTCAGGCGTTGAACCAGGTCGGTCGCGCCCACGAGGCTCAGTGATCCCTTCAATGTATGTGCAGATCGTTTCAGCCCGACGAGATCACGTCGCTGATAGGAAGCCGCAATCTCTGCATGGATTCTCGGGCTTTCCGTGGTCATCAGTTCCATGACATCGTGCAAGACATCTTCCAGCCCTCCCAGACGGGTCAGGGCATGCTGCTTGTCAAACAGAGTCGGAAGAAGGGTTACGGCCACGACCAGCTCCAGCAAAAACGTGCGAATAACTGCAGCGAAACAAATACTTCGCTCAGTTCCTGAAACCTACGACGACGAGGGGCGTCTTCGGCTGCATTTTGCCTTCAGAAGTTTCAGAAGTAAGGAACGTCCCCTCGCAGCGACCGACTGTGACTGTGAATCCGAAAGTATCGATTGCAGGGGTCTTGTCCAAATGTTCCATTTGTTAATTCCCGGCAACGACACGTTGTTCTTTTGACACTGCATATTTTCTGGCCTAGGTTTTCGCTCGACGGCGAGCAAGAGGCCGTGTGGCAGGCGAGGGGCTGAACCACAACTTGCTCGTTCGTTTTTTGAACGAGGTATGTCGATGTCTCAGATCCTGGTCGTTGATGATTCCGCCATTGAGCGCCGCGTGTTGGGAGGTCTTTTAGGGGCCAATCCTGACTGGACCGTTGACTTTGCCGGGGACGGTGCTGAAGCGTTGGAACGCTGCCGACTCCGCGAACCAGATCTGGTTTTGACCGACTTCAACATGCCGAATATGGACGGCCTGCAGTTGCTGATGAAACTGAAGCAACACTACGCGCATGTCCCTGTCATCATCGCCACGGCGGAAGGGAGCGAAGAACTGGCTGTCACGGCGCTGCAACAAGGAGCCGCCAGCTATGTCCCGAAGACGTTGATGGCTCGGGATCTCAATCGCGTTGTCGACACCGTCTTGTCCGCGAGCAAAGATCGTCGGAGAACAGATGCCGTTCAAACATCGCTGATTGGACAGAAGTTACTGTTTTCGTTTCCAACGGATCGCCGTCTGATCGGTCCCGCAGTGAACAATCTTCAAGATTTCGGAGTTCGGTTCGGCATCTTCAACGACCGCGAACGGACTCGTGTCGGTGTCGCCCTGGAAGAAGCGTTCTTAAACGCCATCATCCATGGAAATCTGGAAGTCAGTTCCAAGCTACGAGATGCTGACGATGGTTCCTATGAAAAGCTGATTGCCGTCCGGATGGGACAATCCCCTTACCGAGATCGCCGCGTGAAAGTGCTGGCAAAATTCTCTCAAACGGAAGCACGGTTTGTGATCCGCGACGAAGGGAACGGGTTTGATGTCTTGAAACTGCCCGACCCCACCGATCCCGAAAACATGGCGCGCGCTCATGGTCGCGGGGTCCTGTTGATCCGCACATTCATGGATGACGTTCGCTACAATGGCAAGGGGAATCAGGTCACGCTGATCAAACGGCGAAAGCAACCTGAGCTCAGCCAGATGCACTGATCATCAGTGCTGCCGCTCAGAACAAATATGACCGACAACAGTTCGCACATAAAAGAAAGAGAGGTCGCAAGTTTGCGACCTCTCTTTCAGCTTATCAGTGATGCGGATCGTGTTTCCCCATTAGCAGGATCTGAGGTGAAGACCTTTGGCAGACGCCGGGCGAACCTTCAGACCATATTTGCGAAATCCGCCACCGATCACAGGGCAATTCGTCTCATCGCTGCTTCCTCATAGGCACCTCCTTCGGGAGAAGGAAACCATTTCTTCAGGAGAGGAGCTTATTCACCATTCCGTGGGTGATTCTCTTGCTCTCTCCATTCATACTTACGCGATTACGAGTGAATTTGTTGGAGAAAAATGCTGAGATTGGTGCCAGCGTCCGGAGGCGGATGATCCAACGTGAATTCGTAGCGCGAGGCATAATGCACGACAAATTACCGGCTCGCTGCACATCACATTCAACGCAGAAGCTGTCGTTCATCCTTAAGAGCAATGCCGCTCAATTTCAAATGTCGAGATGCCGTCAGCAGATATTCCAAAGTCGCAACGGCGGTCTCGAGAGGAAGTCCTTCGGGCCGAATGTTGCTGACACAGTTACGTTCGGCATCCGAACGCCCGACCTTGGGTCCCCAGACAAAATAGGCTCCCAGGCTGTCGGGTGAACCGAGTCCCGGACGTTCGCCAAGAAGAATCAGGGAAATACTGGCATTCAGACCTGTCCCGATTTCATCCTGGATCGCAACGCGAGCAAATGGCACCACAATGATCGGTGCAATTGTCCAGCCTCGCGAAGCCAGCCTCGCATGCAAGGCCGTCACGACCGGTTGAGCATGAACTGTTGCCCGCGACGACAGTCCGTCGGAAACGATAATACTCAGGTCGAATGAAGTCGGTTGAGTCGACGCATAGCATTTCATACGTGACTCATCCGACAACCGTCGTCCAAGTTCCGGACGGCGAAGGTATTCTTCGCGGCTTGTCGCTGCACTGTGCAATAATTCTGCCTGCAATCCTGCGGACTGCAGGTCGCGGACCAGGCCTGCGGCGTCGAAGGGCATTGTCACGGCATCGCGGGCTTGGGCATGAGCCAGTCCGAAATCGAGCAGTTCTCGTGTTGGAACGCTTCCCCCCGCCCGCCCGAGTGCGATTCTCGCGGCTGTCAGTGAACGAAAGTCAGACCACGCATCCAGTCGCGCACCGCTCATGGTGTCCTCGGCCGAAAATCCAGCAGGCGATGGCTGCGCGACATCGGGCGCAGCCGCAATTCCTGATCGAGAACTCCGTTTGCAATCAGCCATGCTTCAAATTCAGGAGCGGGGCGCAGCCCCAATGTCTGTCGCAGGTAGTGGCTGTCGTGGAATGATGTCGACTGGTAGTTCAACATGATGTCGTCGGCACCAGGAACCCCCATGATGTAGTTACAACCTGCCACCCCCAGCAGCGTCAGCAATGTGTCCATGTCGTCCTGGTCCGCTTCCGAATGATTTGTGTAACAGACGTCACATCCCATCGGGACCCCCAGCAGCTTTCCGCAGAAGTGGTCTTCCAGACCCGCGCGAATGATCTGTTTTCCGTCGTACAGGTATTCTGGCCCGATGAAGCCAACGACGGTATTGACCAGTAACGGCTGAAACTGACGTGCCACGGCATAGGCTCGCGCTTCCAGCGCCTGCTGGTCCACGCCGTGATGAGCGTTCGCCGAAAGGCATGAGCCCTGGCCCGTCTCAAAGTACATCACGTTGTCGCCAACGGTCCCTCGCCGCAACGACAGTGCTGCTTCACGAGCTTCCTGCAACAGCGACAGTGTCACGCCAAAACTCTTGTTGGCGGCCTCGGTCCCGGCAATGGATTGGAAGACTAGATCGACCGGAGCCCCTCGTTCGATGGCTCGCAGTGATGTTGTCACGTGAGCCAGGACACATGACTGAGTCGGAATCTGGAACCGCTCGATGATTTCACCGACCAATTCAATCAATCGAATTGTGTTTTCGACATGGTCAGTCGCGGGATTGATCCCAATGACGGCATCGCCGCAGGCATAACACAATCCATCCAGGATCGATGCCGCGATCCCGGCGGGATCGTCTGTCGGATGGTTCGGTTGCAAGCGGACGGCCAGTCGTTTCGAAAGCCCCAGAGTATTTCGAAATCGCGTGACGACACGACACTTGCTAGCGACCAGGATCAAGTCCTGATTCCGCATCAGCTTGCTGACAGCCGCCACCATTTCCGGGGTGAGTCCCGGCGCAACCTTTTTCAATCGCTCGTTATCGGTGTCGTAGTCCAACAGCCATTCGCGGAATTCACCTACTGTCAAGCTGTGAATCGGTTCGAAGGCGGCCGGATCGTGCGAATCGCAGATCAGCCTTGTGACTTCGTCCTGTTCGTATGGAATGAGTGGATGATCGAGAAACGTCTGTAACCGGACATCGGCCAGAGCGAATCGCGCGGCCATCCGTTCTTCGTCACAACTCGCGGAAATGCCTGCAAGTTCATCGCCTGAGCGTCGGGGGCTCGCCTTGGCAAGCAGTGTTCGCAAGTCATTGAAGACATACGAAGAGGCCCCCAGTGTTTGGCGATACTCAGGCATCTCACGTCACGCTTGCCAGCGATCAGAGTTACTCTTGCGGTTCTTCCATTTCGTCCAGCAACCGGATCGTTGCCTGCAGCAATTGCGGAAGCCCCTTGCCGGTGACTGCACTGATCATCAGGACCGGACGACCGATTCGTTCTTCCAGCAGTTCCGCAGCGGCACTGGCATCGGGGAGTTCACTCTTGGTAATCACCACGATCTCAGGCCGAACCGCGAGAGCCTCGTCATAAAGTCGCAATTCTTCGCGAATTTGCAGATAGTTTTCGACAGGATCGGTCTGATCGTCCGGGGCAGGCTCCACCAGGTGGATCAAGGCCTTCGTACGTTCGACATGTTTCAGGAATTCATGACCCAACCCGACACCAGCGTGAGCCCCTTCGATCAGGCCTGGGATGTCGGCCAGAACGAATTGTCGTTCGTGACCAACGCGAACCATTCCCAGATTCGGATACTTGGTCGTGAACGGGTAGTTGGCAATTTCGGGCGTGGCTCGTGAAAGGCGACTGAGCAGCGTCGACTTGCCCGCGTTTGGCTTGCCGATCAAACCCATGTCAGCGATGACCTTCAATTCCAGCGAAACATCGCGCTGCTCACCCGGTTCACCCGGCCCGAATTCACGGGGAGCGCGATTCGTGGAACTCATGAAACAGACGTTCCCTTTGCCTCCGTCGCCACCCTTGGCAACGATGACCTGGTCACCGTGTTCGACCATATCTTTGAGGATGTGGCCCCGCTTCAAATCTCGCAGGATGGTACCGGTCGGAACACGAATAACCGTGTCTTTGCCATCTTTTCCGGTCTTGAGTGAGCCATTTCCCGGTTCGCCGCTATCACCAACCCAGTGTCGGACGCCGACCAGGTGGACGAGGCTGCTGACATTTTCATCAGCCTCGATGATGATGTGGCCTCCCCGCCCGCCATTACCGCCGTCGGGGCCGCCTCGAGGAACATGTGCTTCACGACGGAAACTGGCCGAACCGCTTCCGCCATCGCCCGCTTTGCAAAAAATCGTAACGTTATCAACAAACATAGTCGCCCCATGATAGTGCATTCCCGCTTCGTCAGCGACGCTGAAAGCACTTTTGTGATCTAAAAAAACGAATCTCGTCCCCTGGAGCGTATCCCGTCTAAGTGTGGCTTCCCGCGGGCATCAAACTGCAGCATCTCACCCATGTTTCGACGGTGCACGGAAGTGCGACCTGCACTATTGCCAGCGAATCGGGCGAATGACCTCGCTGGCGAGCAGGATTCCGACGGTAGCAATCAACCCGAGGATTCCACGCATTGCCCAAATCGCTCGATCGGGCCCGAGCCACGTCACGAGGCGCTGTCCTTTCCTCGTTTCCTTCAGAAACCACCGCTCGCGAACCAATATCAGGCAGCAGGCAACAACGATGGCAATCCCCATCCCCTGATCCTGCGTTAACCGCATCATGACACCACTTTCGACCTAAAAACGATAAGATTCGCGTCGGATCGTAGCCTCAGCCCCACGGTGGCGTTGCCTTGCGACCGTTACGACGGTCCCCAAAACGCTGAATCGAAAATCGTATGATCATACCATCTGCTTCTCCGGTGTTCTGTTGTGGCGTCCGTTTTTTACTGCTGTCCGTTGCGATTCCGTTTGTCACGCTGCATACCCGCGTAATCTCGGCCATTTTTGCGGGCTGACAATTTCTCCAGACTGATACCTCAAGGGTTCGTCTGGGGTCGTGAATGTCGACGAATCGACTCCCCAGAAACGCTCGGCTATCATTTTGCGTACCGCCGATGGCGACTTGTGTCAAAAAAGATCCCCTTCTTTCTCAATCCCGGACGACGATACTCACATGCATTTGCTGTTGCTCCCGTTCATGGTGTTGTCTCATTGGATCATGGCCGTTCCGGCCGAAGAGGCCAAATCTGATACGAGCATCAAAAGAACCTTGCGTTCCGGTGAACCGACGGACGCCGATCTGCAGCGTGCACGGTCGGTTTTGTCTGCCTGGGAAAAGGGAGACCCTCAAAAAGGTCTTCGCGTGATGCGAGTTGTTTACTGGAGTCCGGCGGATCGCGATCCACAGCCGGAATTCCGCCCTCGATTGACGCGAGTGATGAAAAGTATTCAAGAGTTTTATGCGAGAGAAATGAGCAGTTGGGGATTCCAGGGACGCAGCATTCAGTTGGAGTTGGCTGACGACGGTTTGCTGAAGATTCACCAGGTCCAGGGAAAACTGAAGTCTGATGAATGCAGTGAGTCTGACAGGAATGATGGTCAGGAAATTCGCCGAGACAGTTTGCGTGCACTACAGGCAGCAGGAGTGAATGGAGACAAGGAAACAATGGTCATCTTCTGCAATTTGGCCGATTGGGATCCTGTCAAACGGACCATGAGTCATCACAGTCCGTATTACGCCAGCGGCGACAGTCGAGGCGGCACTGCGTGGCAGGTCGATTCCCCGTTATTGGATGCCGCATCGCTGGGGGTTGAAGATCAACAACTGGTTGATCGGCAGTATGGCAAGATCTCGCTCGGAAAATACAACAGCATTTTCGTCGGTGGTGTCTGCCATGAACTCGGACATGCCCTGGGACTTCCGCACTGCAAGGAATCTGCTGCAGACCGCATCACGCGAGGAACGTCGCTGATGGGTGGCGGGAACCGGACCTATGGAGATGAGTTGCGAGGAGAAGGCCGCGGTTCTTTCCTCACATTGCCGGATGCCCTGAAACTCGCCAGCCATCCGCAGTTTTCCGGTTCGATAAAGGAGATGGAAACCAGAGCGGAGGCCACATTCTCCGGATGGAAACTCAGCCCGAATGCCGATGGACTGCAGGTCGCAGGTCAGGTGAAATCCAATCTTCCAGTCTACGCAGTGCTGGCCTATGCCGACCCTGCAGGGGGAGCCGACTACGACAGCGAGATCGCGGCTGCCGTTCCAAACGAAGACGGTAGCTTTCATCTGCAGTTGCCTCGATCGCAAAAAGCAAATGTTCGAGCGACGCTGCATTTCGTCGCCGTCTGTGCGAATGGTGCGGCAACCGCGTCCGTCTGGTCCGCACAGGCGTACACGCTGCCGTCTGCAATTTCCGCCGACTTGAGCTATGACGTCGCCAAGGCGTTGGAAAAACTGGAACTTGACCAGCATCTGTCGGCCTTCCGGCAGGGTAAACTGAGCGATGCGGCGTTGGCTGAGCTTTCGAGTCCACTGCAGATACTGTTCAAACGACTACGCGCAACAGATTCGGCAGCAGGCAAGCCCGTCCCTGCCACTCTTGCCGAAACGACCCGACTGCTGCCTCTTTCGGACGCGGCTCCACTTTCCGCGAAAACGGGCTGGGGCGGAGTTCACTTTGATCGTACGAACGAGGGGACCCCGTTGATCGGCCCTGACGGTCTGCTCGCTCATGGACTCTATGCACATGCTGATTCCCTGTTCGAGTATGACCTGGATGGCAAATGGAATTCGTTGACTGGACTCAGTTGTCTGCTGGATGGGGCACACGGTTCTGTAGAGGCGACCATTCAGGGAGACGATCGACAGATCTGGAAATCTGGCCCACTGAAGCCGGGAGACAGCAAGTCCTTCACCGTTGACGTCAAAGGAGTCAAAACCCTGAGGCTCGAAATCAAAGGGGTCAAGGGGTCAAGGGGATCAGCGGAGCATGGGGGGAGCCCGTCTTGAAGCGATAGTGACTGTCACGTCTCGATTTTCGGGCAAAGCTTGGTTCACCGCGAGCCGAGTTGTCCGGGATTGCCACTGAATCGGATTGTGGATATCGTCACACCAACGCA
>JBAWWJ010000054.1:0-36781 GCA_037146815.1 Planctomycetota bacterium | reverse complement strand
AGCAGGCCGTCTAATCTCTCTCCTCGCGCCCACTTTTCTTGGGCAAGTCCAGTGAAGACACCGCCTGGGAAGCGCGTGTATTCCCGTGGGAATTCATGCTCTCGGCAGCGACCAAGCGATATGGTCGTGGCTCTCGATCGATTGTCGTCCGGCATATCGATTGTCGAAGATCATCCCGAGTACACGGGATTCCTGACGAGTTGCTGATAGCCGTCGTTGCGCCTGGTAAGCTGGGCGACGAGTACGAATTCAACGGCGAAGTGCAACTCGTCAAATCGACGTTATCTGAGATTCCGTGCGCTGATGTGCTGCGAGATCCAACGCAGTCTGAGTTGCAGAACTCCCTTTCCAAAAAAAACAACACCCCCGTTATTCATATCGCTGGTGTCGATGCACATCAAGGTGCCTCTCTTCTGGGACACGGCGACGAAACCGTCGTAGACGGTCTTTTTCTCGGGGTTAATGAGCACGGAAAACCACGCGCTGTGAACGCAGAAGACGTCGCCACGATTCTTGCAAGTGGACAATCGAAGCCAGTACTTGTCTGTTTCAACATGTGGGATTCAGGAGCACGACTTGCGCCACTCACCGTGGCGAAAGGTGCCAACTCTGCAATTGGATTCGAACACACGATCGACGATAGTGTTGCAGAGATGTTTTTTGCCGCATTTTATCGTGTCTGGGGAGAGAATGGTTTCGACTTGCTGAACGCGTTTCAAGAAGCGTTTAATGCCATCTCATCCTATGGCGACGTGATCCGCGGCAGCAGCATTGTCTTATGCTCGGCACAGTCGCTCGTCAAACCACCTGCGCACCCACCAACGGCACAACCTCCCTCAGCAGTCACTCTACCTCAACAACCTGAACAAGTTGAGGCAGATCCCAAAGAACACAAAATTCACAATCTGGTCGAAGTCGAAGTCTTGCCAATTGACCCACTTAATTATTCCCTGCTCCACAACCGAAGGAGCCTGATGTTGAAGCTCGCGCTACGGTATGTAGGGAAGCCACCAGTGAACAAGGTGCGAGGAATAGAAGTCACTGTACAGCTTAACGTGGGTTCCGATTCCTTTCCGTATCGAACACGACTGAATCTCAGCCGTCTTGGTCCCACAGTCGACCTTGCCAACATTGGTCTTGAAGCACAACCAGACCATCCGCGCGGCGGAATTCACGTCCCATTGACATCAACGCTGGCCCGGTCTGTTGACGAGGCCGTTCAAACAAGCGTTTTCGTTGACATTACGTGGCACGATCAAGTCATCTATCGTCATACGCATACCGTGAGGCTGGCTCCAGTTGATGAATGGCGATTCACCGACGAAGACATCATCTGGCTCCCTTCGTTCGTTCAGCCGCGTGATCCCGCCGTGCAGACAATTATCGCCTCAGCACAGCGCTATCTCATGTGCCTTACGGACTTCACTGGAGCGGGGTTTGACGGCTACCAGTCGTACGACGTAACGTCCGACCACCTAGACGAAGCGGCGAAGGGAATTAATCTTCAAGTTCGAGCGATCTGGGCGGCCCTGATTCAAGAGTATCGTCTGCACTACATCAACCCGCCGCCTTCTTACTCGGAAAATGCTCAACGCCTTCGAACTCCCCAGCAGATCGTTCAGCAAGGGCGCGGCACATGTATTGATCTGGCGCTTCTGCTGGCGTCGTGTCTGGAATGGATCGAAGTTTACCCAGTAATCTTCATGCTACAAGACCATGCCTTTCCCGGGTATTGGCGCAGTGAGCAGGCGTACCAGAAATTTCGCCAGATGGATGTTTTGGACGGTGATGGCCATGCGAGTGAGATTCTTCGAAGAACTAGTACTTCAAGATCGACAGAATTTCCCTGGTTTTCAGATCGCAGCGTTTATGAAGAGTTACGGGGATACGTCCAGCGAGGTGAATTGGTCCCGCTGGAAACCGTTCGCCTCACTTCGGGAACGAGCTTCGCTGAGTCAATATCAGAAGCCGTCGGTTACTTTGACGTTAAACGAAATCGAAACTTTCATTCGATGGTGGACATACCGCTTGCACGTGAAAAGCAGGTAACTCCTTTGCCGCTCTGCAACGACGCTCTTACTGCGAGGAATTTAAAAGAGGGAATGATATGAGCCGCAATGACAATATGTACCACGAACTTCGCGAAAATCTGCGTAAAGCTTCCAGCAATGGAACGAATGTCAACGATGCAGGCGAATTCTCTTCCTCGCAAAAGCGAGCTGGCACACGACGTCCAACGGCTTCTAATCGGGCTCGCTATCAGTTGGTGGAAGTGGACGGCGTCTTGGACTGGGAAGAAGCAACGGACGCTCCCCCCATTTTTCAGAAAAGGCGTCGCGGACTTGGAAGTTCGCCTGCGTCTGGTGTAATCGCGTCGATCGATTTCGAGAAACTAGCGCCGTCAAAACTCGTAGAATTTCTCGTGGGAAAAGACCATTGGCTGACTCCCGAACGTGGATTGCGACGATTCAATCCTGCGACAAATAAGCTCGAGCCAGCAGCAGCGCCAACCGCTGGTGAGGCGTTGCTGCTAATCCATGGCACATTCAGCAACGGTGATAATTTTATCAATTCGCTGCTTGGTACCCAACACGGACAAGACTTTCTACGAGACATGGGAATCAAGTACAACCATCAAATCTACACCTTCGATCACGCGACGCTCTCAGTGAGCCCGATCTTGAATGCAATCGAACTGGCCCGGTTGCTCGGCAAGTCAAAAGCAAAATTTGATGTCATCAGTCATAGTCGGGGTGGTTTGGTGGCACGCTGGTGGTGCGAAGCTTTCGATCCTCAGAGCGAGCGATGCAGAAAAGCGATTCTCGTAGGTTCTCCTCTCGCCGGAACGGGATTGGCCGCACCTCCAAACCTGCGTGGCACAATCCGACTTCTTTCCAACGTCGGGAATGCTCTTGGCAAGGTCGCAGGTATGGCAAGCACGGCCGTACCCGTGCTCGGAATTGTAGAGACATTATTACATGTAATGTCATCAATTACTTCATGGACAGCAAAGTCCCCCATCGTTGATGCTGTCGTAGGAATGGTTCCCGGATTGTTTGCCCAATCGCGCGTTGGCAATAACCCTGAATTACTACAACTCAGGGACCTCCCAACGAATCCGAGCCGATATTTTGGCGTCGTCTCAAACTTCGAACCGGTCGATCCGACCTGGGCATTCTGGAGAGTCTTTCGAAAAGAGCAACTCGCAGATGCTGGGGCAGACTTGATTTTTAACGGTCCCAACGACCTTGTTGTCGACACGCCGTCTATGGCTGACCTGCAAGACGGTGTTGCGATCCCAAACAACCAGATTTTCGATTATGGGAACTCCCCCATCGTTCATCATCTGAATTACTTCGACATCTCAGATACGGTCAAGTTCTGGCGAGACGTTCTCTAGGTTTCCGATCGCCACCAGGCAATGATCGATTTCAGATTCATGTCACTCACGCCCGCTTCACGCTGACCTTATGCCAGCCGTTGAATTGATAGCCTTTGTAGTTCCAAGGGGATGCCTGCGGCTGGACTTCACCACTGGAATCGGTCGCCCGTACAACCAGACTCTCGGTCGTGGAAGTCAACGGAACGTCAGCCGACCACAACACCCAACAGAAGTCTCGGACGGGTGAAGCCACCTTGGCTGGTACCCAGGTTTGCCCACTATCCGCCGAAACTTCAATCTGTTTGATGCTGCGTCCGGTGGTTCCGTTTGTCAGTGCGAAACCTTTGACAGTGACTCGGTCGCCACTGAGATTCGTTCCGGAAGCTGGCAGGCAGATGGCCGAATTCAGCATGAATTCATAGATCGGCGAAGTCTTTGCGATCAGTTCCGCGTTTTCTTCGGGGACCAGTTTGTAGACGTCGGCAACGTAGTGATTCGGTGAGGGCCGATCAGCAACAGTGATCTTATTCAGCCATTTCACACTTCGAGCACCAATAAAACCCGGCACGACAGTCCGGAGCGGAAATCCGTGAGCGGCGGTCAGTGCTTGACCATTCATCTGGGTGGCGAGCAGTGTCGCCCCGGTTGGAGTGGTCACGAGGGCTTTTTCGATGGGAATGGAACCACCGAACGAAAACGTCTCGTTCGTTTCTGTAATGACGTCGCTACCGTCAAACCAGACGTGCCTGGCCTCTGCCTTGACTCCAGCATGCTTCAGGAGATCAACCAGCCGGACTCCCATCCATTCAGCGTTGCCGATCGCCCCCGCATCCCATTGAACTCCGCCCACTTTCTTGATGGCCGCGAATTCACTGCGACGATTTCCGGCACAGGTCAATGTTGCGGTGGTTGAAGCGGACGGAAACCGCTCAATCAATTCCGCAAGGCTGATCGTCAGTGGCTTGTCGACGAGCCCTTCGACTTTCAGTGTAAATTGCTTTGGATCGATCTCTGGGACGGTTCCATGACTGCGTACGAAGAACGAATTGACTGGTGTCATCCATTTTTCGACGAGCTTTGCCAAGGGGGGTTCTGCATTGAATGGAGTCGCCTGTCGTGGAATCAGATCGCCATTTTCTGCCTCAGCAGACCAGAGTCGTGATCGGCTTCCCGATCCATAGGCGACCGCCAGGATCCCCAGAGCACCTCGACCAAGTACATCGCGACGTGACAATTGCGGGTGAGTCATGATGGTTTCTCGTGGTTTGTCGTGGTTTGTCGGCTGGGACTGGTGCCTTGTACTTTAATGTGCTGGGGTTAACCCCGGGGCTTCCTTCGCAAAGCCTCGGTCCAGCCCCGGCCACCCAGTCTTTGATTTAAGGCATTTCTTCAACAAAAAAAATGGCGACCTTCGGTCGAAAGTTTCGGCGGGGTCGGGAGACCCGTGCCGAACGGGCGTTAGTGATTATTTGGCGCCTGCCGGCGAAAACTTTGCGACGGGCTGGCGATGGACCGTCGGGTCGGTGTGCCCCTGAATGTCCTTCACACGATCGTAGAGCTGGCGAACGGCGACCTCGGTGTCGACCACTTCCAGCATCAGTTCCGCCCGGTACGACTGACCTGGTTTCACAATCGCCAATCGTCCATGCTGCCTTTCGAAACCCCGGAAGTTCGGGAAGCAGGTTCCGGGCTCCAGCCCTGTGACATAGCCATCCGCTTCAGCAATCGTGTTTTTCCAAACTGTAAACGCTGGCAATTGACGCGTCTGAAAGTGGACGGCAAATGCGGCGTTGTTTGACGAGTTCGCCAGCACGGCAGTCGACCAGCCGTTCGAATCCGCCAGCGGTACGTGGTAATAGGCCTGTTCGGCAAACCCTGGAATCGGTGCACCATAGACGTAACAGGCGTCGATCCCTTCGGCGGCACGAGGATCGCGAGGAGCAATATCGCGACAGGGGACTGCATACGACGCACAGGGCTCAAGGAACGGTCGGCCGACGTTGATATGATACAACAGCGACAATTCCGCTGACTGTCCCCCCAGATTCGTGACTTCGTCAGTGATCGAGCATCGACTCGCACCAGCTTCAAGCCTCAAGGTGGACGTCAGCCGCCAGCGAGGTCCGAACATCGAACATTCGTCGATGACGCCAATCAATTCGATCGCGCCGGTTCCCGTCGTATCAATTTGGACT
Source organism: Planctomycetota bacterium (assembly GCA_037146815.1). Lineage (GTDB taxonomy): Bacteria > Planctomycetota > Planctomycetia > Planctomycetales > Planctomycetaceae > Schlesneria. The sequence continues at coordinate 31,204 of JBAWWJ010000054.1, read as the reverse complement.
TCGACGCGATGGGCTGGCAGGTTGGCAATGCGACCGTGCAATGTTAATTCTTCGCCGCGGTCATTTCCCGGCGGGCCCATGAAGCTGAGTCCGCAACGGCAGAGAAGTTCGTTAAACCCGTGGAGCCAACCCAGGCCACCTCGATCTTGCAAATTGACGAATGAAGGGTGAACCGGGCGTTCGACGGGCGAATTCCATTCAAGGGGCAGATCACCGATGCGACCTTTCCAGATTCCCATGCCGCGGGTCGGCAGGACGGACAGTGACATCCGGCCATTATCGAGTTCAATAACCTGAACTCCTTCGGACACCCCACCACGTAACGTCTTCCAGCGAACCGACCAGCGGTTGCTGCCTGACATCCGCAAAGCGGGCGCAGGAATGATCTCGCCACGATCAATATGGGTTCCGGAATCAACATCGGTCAGCAAGAATGAGGCGGCAGCCATCAAGAACCTCGTAAGAGAAGTCAGTCGGACGGGTGACAGCATGTCTGCCAGAATGTACAACATCGCTCGCAACATCGCGAGTGGCAGGGGCCGCTTCGCCCGGAGATGTTTCCGGTACCGGGGTTCCGGTCCGCAATTCAGGTCTAAAATCGAACGGGAACGGAATGAGCCTCGACGGACTGGATGCCATTGCCCGGCCGTATACTCAAGAGTGGTATGAAGCGTTGAAACGGACGCTGGGCGAAGTTGGCTGCCGCCAGCTTGGCCTGTACGCCATGCCTGACGACTGGATGTTGTCCGTGGTGATTCCCGTTTACAACGAAGAACGGACGCTGCGCATCCTGATTGATCGGGTTCGTTCCGTCCCGATCCGCAAGGAACTCGTACTCGTCGAAGATTGCAGTAAAGATGCCACACGAAAGGTGTTGCAGCAGCTTGAAGCAGAATACGCTGCGAATCCTGATCCGATGAACGCCATCAGCGTCACTTATCACGACGTCAATAAGGGAAAGGGTGCGGCCGTCCGAACCGGGTTCTCCAAAGCGCGGGGGGATGTCATCCTGATCCAGGATGCCGATCTGGAATACAATCCCGCCGAATATCCGCGGTTGCTGCGGCCAATCGTCGAAGGAAATGCCGATGTTGTTTACGGAAGCCGATTTCTGGGAGACCAAGAGCATCGCGTCCTGTATTACTGGCATTCCCTCGGAAATTCCGTTTTGACAACAGTTTCCAATTGTCTGACAAATTTGAACCTGACGGACATGGAAACGTGCTATAAAGTCTTCACCCGTCAGGCGTTGGCAGACATCTGGCCGACCCTGAAGCAGAACCGGTTTGGGATTGAGCCGGAATTGACAGCCAAAATTGCCCGTCGCAAGTTACGCGTGTTCGAGCTGTCAATCAGCTATCATGGACGGACGTACAAGGAAGGCAAGCACATTGGCTGGAAGGACGGTTTGCAGGCCCTGTGGTGTATCATTCGATATTGGTGGGCGGACTGACCGCCTGTACACCGCAGCTAGAATCTCCTGTCGTTAACCTTTGCACACCCTCCACAAGGTGTTTTTTGAATGAGTAGTCCGTCGCCGAATGACCGAGAGAGTTCAACCGATTCCCGCCGACCGAACGGGCCAAGCCGTCCGCTGTTTTCGGTATCGTCGATTCTCGTGATGCTGGTCGTCATCCCGGTCGCCATTTTTTTAGCATCCCTGTTCAACAACTCGTCGCAAAAAGTCGAGTACGGGGTCCTCTGGCAGCAGGTTGAGGCTGGAAACGTCGACCGTGCGATTTTTCAGGGGGATGTCGTTCGCGGCAAATTCAAAAAGGCCCCTCCCAAGGCCACGAAAGATGCTCCTGATGTGAAAGAATCTTTGAAGGAAACTTTCGAAGTCGACCTTCCGATACCGCTAGACCACCAATTGCTGGATCACATGCGCAAGCACGGAGTGCAGATTCTCGGCCGGCCGGAAAGCGGTTGGGCCAACAGCATGATGTTGTTGATCAACCTGCTCTCGTTGCTGCTGTTTGTGGGATTCATGTGGTTCATCATGCGCCGCAACAGTGATCCGTTCAGTTCGGGGATGCTGGGTAACTTCATCCGCAGCCCCGCCAAGCGCGTAAAACCAAGTGACCATCCAACCACGTTCGACGACGTTGCTGCGATGGAGCAGGCAAAATTCGAATTGCAGGAAATCGTTGAATTCCTCAAGACTCCTGCCAAGTTCCTGCGATTGGGAGCTCAGATCCCCAAGGGTGTGCTGCTGATTGGTCCGCCGGGGACCGGCAAAACCCTGCTCGCTCGAGCCACCGCCGGTGAGGCGGGCGTCCCGTTCTTTACGATCAATGGATCCGAATTCATCCAGATGTTCGTCGGGGTCGGTGCCAGTCGAGTCCGCGACATGTTCAAGACCGCCAAAGAAAACGCTCCGTGTATCCTGTTCATCGATGAAATCGACGCCGTCGGCCGAGTTCGTGGTGCCGGACTGGGTGGAGGGAACGATGAGCGTGAACAGACACTCAATCAGATCCTCAGCGAAATGGATGGTTTCCAGCAAACTGAAGCCGTCATTATCGTCGCGGCAACAAACCGCCCCGATGTTCTCGATCCAGCTCTCCTGCGCCCCGGCCGATTTGACCGCCATGTGACTGTCGACAGACCGACCAAGACAGGTCGAGCCGATATCCTGAAGGTTCACTCGCGCAAGGTCCCATTGGCTGACGATGTGAATCTGAATGATATTGCGGCAGGAACGATTGGTTTCTCGGGAGCCGAACTGAAGAACCTGGTCAACGAAGCTGCCTTGCATGCGGCTCGTACAAACCGCGAAACAGTGCTCGCTTCTGACTTCGACGCTGCTCGCGACAAGATCCTGATGGGAAATAAGCGGGAAGAAGTTCTGAACGAACGCGAACGCCTGATGACTGCCTATCACGAATCAGGGCACGCTCTGCTGGCATGGTTGTTGTCGGATGTCGATCATGTCCACAAGGTGACGATTATTCCTCGCGGACGAGCACTGGGGGTGACGCAACTGGTCCCGGACGAAGACCGTTACAACATCGGTGAAGCTCGATTGCACTCGCAACTCGCCTTTATGCTGGGTGGACGCGCCGCCGAGAAGCTGATTTTCGACGAGTTTTCCGCCGGTGCCGAAGACGACTTGAAGCGAGCGACCAAAATGGCTCGCCGCATGGTGACACGCTGGGGGATGAGTACCATCATCGGCCCCGTCGCATTCCGGGACAGCGAAGAGCATCCGTTCCTCGGGAAGGAAGTTCAGGAAAGCCGGGACTACAGCGAAGAGACAGCCCGTATCATTGATCAGGAAGTCCAGAAGTTCCTGTTGCAGGCCGACAAGCGTGCGGTTCAAGTCCTGACCGAAAACCGTGACAAGCTGGAAGCCATGACAAAAGCACTCGTCGAAAAGGAATCACTCGACCAGAGCGAAATCGCAGAGATCATTGGGATCGCGGTCCAACGCGGATAAGCTTTCGGAAGTCTACGTCGCTGAAATCAATTGATTTCAGCGATGATGGCGTGGTTCAACTCGTTGGTGACATCCAGAGACACTGAATTCTTGCGAATTCAGTGACGGGACATTGGTGATGTCCGAGCCAAACTTGTCCAACCGTCGCGATTTTCTTTCGGGAAACTTGCTGAAGGCGGAACTGGAAAGAGCCGCAGGGCGAGCGACGGACGCTGTCCAGCCAGTTCCAAGCCGCGGCCCTGTGCTGCTGCTCAGAACGGTTGCGATGGCGTGCGACTTCGATGTCATGCTAAATCCGGATGGCCCGCCTGATCAGGTTGATGCGGCCTCGGAATCACTCGAACTCGTTCATCAGTTGGAACAACTGATGAGTGTCTACCGGAGCGATTCGCCACTGTCGATCATCAATCAAACCGCAGATCAGCAGCCGGTCGCTGTTGATCGCGAGTTGTTTGATCTGCTCAAACGGGCTCGGCAGATTTGCGAACAGACGGAACACGCATTTGATCCGGCGTCGGGCGTGCTGGTTTCCTTATGGCGCCGATGTCGCCAGGCGGGGCGAATCCCGACCAGCGATGAAATCCAGGCGGCATTGGCCAGTTCTGGCATCAAGCACGTGGAATGCGATGAAACCGCCTCGTCAGTGAAATTCGGTCAACCTGGTTTGGAGTTCAATCTGGGAGCAATCGGAAAAGGGTATGCCGTTGACCGAGCGGGGGAACTGTTACAGAACCGCGGAGTCGACAACTGGCTGATTCACGGCGGTCGCAGCAGCGTTCGTGCACAGGGAAAGCATGCGGGGCTGGATGGCTGGCCGGTTGGCATTCAAAACCCGCTTCTGCCAGACAAACCGTTTGCCACGCTGTTGTTGCGCGATGCAGCCCTGGGAACCAGCGGAACGGCGGTACAATGGTTCCGGCACGAGGGGAAACGCTATGGACATATCATCGATCCCCGGACGGGTTGGCCGGTCGAATCGATGTTATCGGTCAGTGTGATCGCACCGGATGCAGCGTTGGCAGATGCGCTGTCGACCGCTTTTTTTGTTCTCGGGGTCGAAAATGCCCTGAAGTGCTGTGATAATTTCCCATCGGTCGGTGCTATTTTATTTCCTCCGCCAAAGCAGGGTCGGAACCTGGAACCCATCTTCCACAATGTTCCGTCGGACCAGTTGTTTTTTGGGAAAGGCTGACGAGTGCCAGGTGATCTTCGCAAAGTGTCGCTGCTCGCGATCGTGTTGTTGGTACTGCTGCGGGTTTCCATCGGATGGCATCTGCTGTACGAAGGGCTCTGGAAGCTCAGCACCCAGCACACCTCGACCCCGTGGACGTCGGACGGGTACTTGAAAAACTCAACGGGGCCCCTGCGTCCCACGTTTCGACAGATGACCGGCGATCCCAACGACTTGAAGTGGCTCGACTACGCGGGGATGTCGAAGAAGTTTAAGGATTGGCAGACGCGATTTGTCAGTCATTACAACCTGGATGAACTTCAGGCCGAGGCTTTCAAACAACTGATGGATGGCCAAGAGACATTTGAAGTGGCTCTGAAGGAATTGCCACCAGGTCTGGATCTCGAAAAGATCAGCGGCATAAATCGTGAAGCGATCAGTTTTGAACCTGATGAAGGAGTGCTCGTTGTTAACGGCAAATTGCATTTGCTTCCAACGGAACGTGATCGCCTGATCGCTACAGCCACCAAGATTTCCGAAGCCGACAAGTCTGCCAAACGCTCTTGCGACCAGTTCATTTCGGCCGTCAACCGGGCCTACAAAGTCTCGTCAAAGTTGTCGTTTAACGAGCAATTGACCGCTGTCATGGAACAGGACACAGACCGCGTGGGTGTCGTGCTTCAAGGTGAAGAAAGCTCCGAAAAACCCCTTGTCGTCAAGGTCGGGGACGTCGAATATTATCACCAGTTGACCAAGCGATTTGATGCGAATTACGCCAAAGCCAGTACTCAGTTCGAATGGGACCACATCGATAAGATGTGGAAAGAAGTGCAGGACTTGCGCCGCAAGCTGGTCGGACCCGTTCAATCGCTGGAAAAGGAAATGCACACAGAAGCGGAGCGATTGCTGACGCCGGAACAGCTCTCGAAAGGTCCTGTTCCAGAGCCCCTGTCACCCGTTGGCCAGATCAATTGGCGGACCATGTGGGGACTGACGGTGTTCGGTCTGTTGTTGATTCTGGGATTGTTCACTCGAGCTTCGGCACTGGGCGGGGCGGCGCTGCTCGCGCTGTTTTATCTTGCCATGCCACCGTGGCCAGGAGTTCAGGAAATTCCGAGCATCGAACACAACTTGATTGTCAACAAGGTGTTTGTCGAAATGCTGGCCCTGCTGGCCATTGCCGCGCTGCCGAGTGGCAAATGGTTCGGGCTGGATGCCGTTATTTCAGCATTGTTCCGACAACGAAAACAAGCGGATAGCGCACGACAAGCTGGGGTTCGCCCTTGAAGGAAACAGTCTAGCCCCTGGTTCCCATGTTGACACTGTCCGATCATCCCGCAATCCACGACTTTCATTCATTCAGGAGGCTCTGATGCAACTGACACCCGAACAAGAACAGCTTGGCAAAGATAATTTCAACGAAGCAGTCTCGTTCACTCGGCGAGACTTCCTGATCGGTGGTGCAGCTACCGCGTCCACCTTGGGAGCTGCCTACTTCGGCTACGGCAGCATCAAAGGGAATCCGGTCAAGGTGGGCTTTATCGGGACGGGCGATGAAGGCTCGGTCCTGTTGACTCAACATCCGCCGGAATACATGGACATCGTCGCGATCGCCGACCTGCGTGCGAAAAACCGCGTCCGTGCTCTGAACGGTGACGGTGACGATATTCGCTGGGGCCTGATTCGCAAGCTTGGTCACAAGGAAGCGATGAAGGTCAAGACTTATGCCGACCACAAGGAATTGCTGGAAAAGCATCCGGAAATTGAAGCAGTCGTGATCGCCGTCCCGCTGGTTCAACATGCTCAGGTCGCCATCGATTGTTTGAAGGCTGGCAAGCATGTGTTGACTGAAAAGTTGATGGCTCACACGGTCATGCAGTGTAAGGAAATGATTCGTGCCGCGCGCGAGCACAAGAAGCTACTAGCTGTCGGACATCAACGTCACTACAACGTGCTTTACGACAATGCCAATGCCTTGATTACGAATGGACTGCTCGGAGACCTGAAGTTTATCCGGGCTCAATGGCACCGGAACAACAGCTTCCCAGGATCTGACAGTTGGCGACCAGGAGGATACACCGACGAATCGTTCGGCAAGAAGTTCAAAGACGACATCAAGGAACTGGAAGCTCGAGCCTTGGCAGATAAGCTTTCAATCGACGAGTTTCTGGCTCAAAAATTTGGCTATCCCTCGATGCAACGACTGGTCAACTGGCGATTGTACAACAACACGGGTGGTGGACTGATGGCGGAACTGGGCAGCCATCAGCTCGATGCCGCCAGCATCTTCCTGGGGAAGGTCAAGCCGATCGCCTGCATGGGCTACGGCGGTAAGAACTTCTACGGAGTGTCTGGGATCGGGTCCGAAGATCAGCAGGACGACGATCGTGATATCGATGACCATGTCTATATGACATTCGAATTCCCTGGCAAGAACTACGCCGAGGACCAGAACGATGTCTGCATCGTGACCTATTCGTCGATCAGCACCAATCGCAGTGAGCCCTATGGCGAAACGGTCTTTGGAAGTCGCGGGACATTGATCATGAAGATGGAACAGGAAGCGATCCTGTTCAAGGAAGCGAGCGGATCATCCAAGGGTGGAATCGATCAGCGGCTGTATGTGCTGAATGGGAATGACGGGAAGCCGACCCTCAGCGCCAGTGCCAGCCTTGGCCCGACAAAGGCTGCTGCTGTGGCCGACATCGGTAAGGTCAGCCGTGGCTATACCGAAGAGATGGAACATTTCGCCCATTGCATCCGAACGGGCAATTTCAATGGAATTGACAAGGGTGGATTGCGGTGTCCAGGTGAGCAGGGGATGAAGGACGCCATCATGGCTCTGACTTCAAATCTCGCGATGAAGCACAAGAAACGAATCGTCTTCAAGGACGAGTGGTTCGACCCGAACAGCGACGCGGTTCCGGAAACCGACAAGGAAATCACGGGCTGAGAAATGGTACAGGAGTGGTGATCCATGACTGCCGCGATCCGACGCAGCGCTCGCGTTGGGTCGCGGCAGTTTTATTTACGAAGGAGGCCCGACATGGCTCGCTGGCCCGATGAAAGCAAAGCCAACGTCATCGCAATCGCTCTGGTCTTTGCACTCTTTCCTCTGTTATGCTGGCTTTGCTGGTGGTGGATCAAGTCCCCATGAACACCTGACTCCAGATTGAAAGCAATCATGCCTCAACTCTCACGGCGGCATCTCTTACAACTGGGGGCACCCGTCCTGGGCCTCGGTCTGGCGGATCTTCTGCGAGCAGATGCGGTAGGGACAGAGACGGGGCGCAGTTCAAACCAGAAGTCCGTGATTGTGTTCTGGACGGATGGCGGGATCAGCCAGCAGGATTCCTACGACCCGAAGTCGGATTCCCCCAGTGAATATCGGGGAATGTATGGGACGATTGCTACGTCAGCCCCCGGGATCTCGGTCACTCAGGGCTTGCCCATGCAGGCCAGGGTGATGCACCGCCTTTCGCTGATTCGATCAGTCCATCACGAAAACGGGATTCATGCCCCATCGGCACATTGGATGCAGACAGGATATTTTGGCCCCACGCTGGCTCGCAACGCTGCCCAGAAGCCGTCGTTTGGGTCGGTCATCGCCCGAACGCTCGGTTCACGCCAGCCCCCGATGCCTGCCTATGTCACGATGCCGAAGTCGGAAGCGTTTGGATATCAGGGGGCGGTTTACCTGGGAAAAGCCTTCAATCCCTTCGAAGTGGGTGCTGACCCGAACGCGGCTGAATTCAAGGTGCCGAATCTCTCTCTTCCAACGGGACTGACAGCACAGAGCGTCGATGCCCGTCGTTCGTTGCTGAAAACATTCGATACGTTTCGCCGCGATGTCGATGAATCGGGTGGAATGGAAGGACTCGATACCTTCAAGCGTCAAGCCCTGGAAATGGTGGCGGGCGATCGCATGCGAACAGCGTTCGACCTGACTGCTGAAGATCCGGTCCTGCGAGATCGTTACGGTCGGCATCGCTATGGACAGAGTGCGTTGCTGGCGCGCCGCTTGATCGAAGCCGGTGCCCGGTGTGTGAACATCAACACCGGGAACTGGGACCATCACAACGACATTGCCAAAGGATTTGAACAACACCTTCCGCCACTCGACAAAGCGATTGCCGCTCTGGTCGAGGACTTGGAAGCTCGAGGCATGTTGGATCAAGTGATCGTGTATTGCGTCGGGGAGTTCGGCCGAACCCCGCGTATGAACGGCCACGCAGGACGCGACCACTGGGCCGATTGCTTCAGCGTGATGCTGGCTGGCGGAGGAATTAAGGGGGGGCAGGTGGTTGGTGCCAGCGAAAAATGGGGCGGCGGAGTCAAGGAACGACTGGTGACTCCGCAAGATCTACTGGCGACGATCTACCACACGCTGGGCATTCCGCTGGAAACCCACTTCGAAGATTCCAGCGGTCGCCCCGTCAGTATTGTCGGTTCTGGAAAGCCAATTCAGGAGCTGATGTAGGTCCGGCTCGGGTCGTTGAAAAAATCCCCACTGGTCACAAGCAACCAAGTTGGGTAGCCTGTAGGGCTGTCACCGGCTGCGTGTTTCAAAAAACGGCAGTCAGTTGTACGGGCCAATCGACCGTCGGAGAATTGTTGAGTTCCAGAAATTCGGGCTGTATTCCCAGCGGCAGACCCTGAAACGAACAGCCGCATTGTTGTGGAAAGGATGTCATTATGATGTGCCCATTCTGTCGGAATGGCGAGACGAGTGTCATTGATTCTCGCTCCAGCAGCGCATTCGTCATCCGCCGCCGTCGCAAGTGTTTGAACTGCGACCGGCGTTTTACAACCTACGAGAAGATTGAAGAATCGCCTCTGAAAGTCATCAAAAAGGATGGCTCGCGAGTCCCTTTTGATCGAGAAAAAATTCGCTCAGGCCTGGAAAAGTCCTGTTACAAGCGACCGATCAGCGATGATGCCATCGAACGGATCATCTCGGACATCGAAGCTTCGCTGTATGAACAGTTCGAACGGGAAGTTCCATCCCGCGAGATCGGCGAAAAAGTGATGGAATCACTTCGTCGCATCGATCATGTGGCGTTCGTCCGATTCGCATCGGTTTATCGCGAATTCCAGGATGTGAATGATTTTGTCGAAGAGCTGGCACCTATCTTGCGCGAAGATCGCCTGCGTTGAGATCCGTCGTCGCAACCATTCAAATCCGGAAGAAGATTCGCTGTCGATGCAGCCACCAGACAAACAGCCAGAACGCCAGCAGGACGAGATTGGCCTTCAGCAGTGGTTCGTACGACGCCCCGCAGATCTGAAACAGATTCTGACCAAAATGACGCTGTAATGAATCTGCGGTCCAGTTACGCAGCAATTGCGACATCACATACAGCGCGATGGAATTCATTCCCGCCACCGTCAAAGGAAACGCCCAGCGTTTCAGTCCGGCGACATCGATCACGGCATAAAAACCTGAAAGCATCAGCAGCGTCAGTCCCGTGCTATACAGAGTCCAACTGGGTGTCCAGATCCGCTTGACGAGGGGGCAGACTCCGAGCCATCCCAACGCAACCCCGACTACAAACAGGACAGCGCCACTGATGACGAGTCCTCCCAAGGTTCTGCGGCGATCTTTCGATTCACGAATCCATTCACCTGCCATCAGGCCAAACACCATCGTCACGAGCGACGGAACAAAGTTCAGAGTCTGATATCCCCCCTTGTTCGCAATGAATTCATCAGGCCGGGGAAATAGATTCAGGAACCAGAGGTCAAAGGTGGCCGCGATATTCCCACATTTCTGCCAGTGCGCCTCGAACCCTGAGAGAATCGGCCAGTCGCTAGCCACGCCAACCTTTGCGAAATCAAAATCTGCTCCGGGAAGGGGCGTGAAGGCGAACAGCGCCCAATACGCGACCAGAATCCCCGCAGCAACACTCATTTGCACGACCCGTCCGCAATTCCAGAGGAGAAACAGAAGCGTGTATCCCAGTCCGATCTGGGACAAGACATTCATGAACGTGAAGTTCGTCATCTTCTCACTGGATGAAAGAAATATCCCCAGCAGAACCAGTACGACGGATCGAACGAGTGCATGACCGAACAGTCGCAGATAGGAATCCCCGTGCTCCAGACGCCGGGCATACGAATACGGAAGAGACACTCCGACCATGAACATGAATGACGGCTGGATCAAGTCCCAGAACGCACACCCCACCCAGGGGACATGATCGAACTGATATTTCAACGCCTGCCAGACGGGGCTGTCTGGGAAGTTTTTTGCCGTCGCAGCAATTCCGAATCCATTGGCAGCCAGGCAGATCATCACGAAGCCACGATAGGCATCGAGCGAACCGAGTCGCGATGATGCCGTTCGTTCCAATGCTGCTGAATTCAATTGCGATCCCATGATTGCCCCGTGTGAATGTCACAATTCGTCAGAACGCGATCGCGTCCGGTTTGAGTTTCCTCCGCCAGGCGCTGGTGCACCGGCGGTATTCATCAGTCATCAATATGTGGTTCTCCCGATGTGATGTCTATTGCGACACCAAATCCGACACGTGTTCAATCCCTCGGCATCAAGAACGATGGATCAGGCCAGAGAGTCAGTGGCCACGGAGAAACCATTGCTAGATGCTCAACAGCCTGGAAGTTCGGAACGAATACCAACGCGTCACTTGCCCCGAGTTCGCTGAGATCCAGATCACCCTGATGTCGCCATTCGCGTTCGACCGACCAATCGATTTCCTGTCGGCCCGCCGCAGAATCAATTCTCGCAGGATGATTTCGTTGAAAGAACGGACGATCAGCGTCTGTTAACTCATCCCACAATCGTTCGTCTCCGTAAATGACAGGGCGCGCTCCACGGTCAATCAGCCATTGTTTTCGCAGGCAAAGCCCAAATGGTTCGAAGTCCCAACGCGTTCGATGAGTCCGGAATTGGCGAAGGTGTGGCAGTTCGAGAAGTGGTACTTCGGTCAAACAGACCATCGGATATTCGCCCCGAATCGTTCGATTCCCCGCAACTAATTTCCGCTGAGTGATAATTCGGGTCAGCGTTGCGACAGCGGAATGATCGGCAGAGTCCTGTCCTTCGAGCAGTGAATCGACGTACTCGGTGTGTGACTCACCAGGCCACGGACCAGCACACGCTCGCGTGGTATGCGACAAGAACGTCCATTCTTCGACCGAGGGAAACGGAACGATTTCAATGACATTGGGAGGTTGTGGTCTGTTTGACGCGACCTGCGGGAGCGGGCCAATCTGTGGCGGAACCCATAAAAGAGCACCATGGCTGATCAAGTCTTCGCGGACGGCTCGTGGTTGCAGACCCTCCAGTTCGACCAGTTCAACAGCCCCGCCTGTGTTAAGCCGCTCGCACAGGACTCGATGAATATTACCGTTGGTGCGAGTCCCCAGGACCAGGACTGTATTCGCAGACTGCACCAGTGTTCGATCACGACTCGGAACCGCGGTTACGTCGCCCGGCATGTCAGTAGCCGGTTCGGGGGTGACAATTTCAATGGGGACCCCGGCTCGTTCTGCAGCGCGGCGAACAAAATCAAATCCGGCAGTTCCTTCAACGAGCACCAGCAGATCACCCCGCTCTTTCACTCGCTGAATGGCGGCTCGCAAGCCAACTACCCACGTCGCGTGCGGGTCGATCAGCCGCGGCAATCGAGACATCACGATGGCGGTACGTCTGAGATGGCTCATGCGAACGTTTCCGGATCACGGAACAACACATGCAACTGACCAGCCGTTCAATGGGTTCGCGTCGACAATTGCGGAGCCGCCTGCGCACAGAAACTTAACCGGCAGACTGTTCCAGCGTCCCCATTCGCTTGCCGTTGATCGGATTCAGTCGCTCGACTTCGATGATTTTCCATTCCCCCTTTTCACGCTCCAAGGTCAAAATCAGTCGAGCGGGCTGATATCCAACATCGCCAGCATCACGAATTCTGACCGTAGCATTCGCGCGAAAATGAACGGTGGCACGTTGGCCTTCGTTGAGAAGACGGGTACTGAAATCACTCAATCGCAGATCGGACTGGATCGTGATGAGCTGCCCCGCCTCTTCAAAAAGTGTCTTCAGATCTTCCCGGGTATCGGAAACGTAACCGCGAATATCCTTCTTGTCGCGAAAATCAAAACAGAGTTGTTCGACCCGAAGCTGCACTCGCTCGCCTTCTGTAATGATGGATCGTTCCAGCGGATAGAGTCCAAAACAGAGTCCAACGAACCCCAGAGCGATCACCAGATGCAACCCGCGACGATTGGAATTCCACATTCCGAGGAAGACGAGCGCAATCAACGCGGAAATAACTATGGGAGGCCAGGGATTTTCAGTGAACCACACGGTAAGGAACCTCCATTGTCAGTCATTCACGGCATGACGTTGCGTGCACATGCTTTTGCACGACCGAATCAATTTTCGGCAGCCTTTGGCTATGGACTAGAACAACGACGCCTTTGATCCTTCGGAATCACCCTCGTCATCCTCGGCGACCGTTCCACGCGACGACGCCGATTCGACGCCTGGCTTGAATGTGGCTGTCGTATCAAACGGTGCCGTATCTGGTGCCGCTTCCCCGTTGAAACGCGTCAGAACTTCCACCTTGGCCTCAGCAGATTCCAGGATTGAATAACAGGTCCGCAGCAGCCCAATCCCTTTTTCGAATCGCTCCAGCGAGCTCTCCAGACCCAGGGATCCATCTTCGAGATCCGCAACAATCGACTGTAATTCTGACAGCGATTGCTCGAACGAAACAGCAGGCTCAGATTCCGACGGTTTACGCTTTGCCATCAACCCATTCTCACGTGTGAAATCTCGACGAAATTTGCATCGCATTGACGACGCGCACACTAAACAGCCTAATCGTCAATTGCAAGGAAGCTTTCAGCGGTCAGTAAAAAAGTGAGTATACCAAAATGCCGGACTTGAATGAGCCCCCGCGATCCATCGAAGGACCGCGATTGGAACCTCATCAGTACCACTTTCGTTTGTCGACCAGAGTGGCTGGTGGCAAGCCGCGCATGAATAAGCGAATGTTTTCGAGCAGGGTTTCCAGATGACGTTCTGGCACGCGCGTCGATGCGGCAGCAACGTGAGGAGTGATGATGACGTTGGGCATCCGCCACAGCAGGTGATCACTCGGTAGAGGTTCGACTTCACAGACATCCAAAGCTGCGCCGGCAATTTCTTTTGCCTGGAGCGACTGTACAAGATCAGCGAGATCGACAATCGCGCCGCGTCCGATGTTGATCAAGATTCCCGTCCGCTTCATCTGCTGGATGACAGACCGGCGAAACAACTTTTCCGTTTCGGGAGTATGCGGAGCCGCAATCACGACGTAATCGGATTCTGCCAGCAGTTCGTGCAGGCGACTGACGGGCCAGACATCGTCGAGTGTTTCGGGAACCGAGCGGTGTACCGGATCAACACCACGAAGTTTCATTCCGAAGGCGGCCGCACGGCGCAAAATCTCTGCCCCAATGGCTCCAACACCGACGACACCCAGTGTTAAATCCGACAGATGCTGGTGCGCACGGTCGATCGGCGTCACCGTCCCAGGAGCATTGACAAAATTCGTGACATACGAGGAATCGCCGACGGGTGACCACTTTCCTTCTTGCTGCTGTCGAATGTAGATGTGCAGATTGCGGGCAAAACAGAGCACCATTCCCATCACGTGATCCGCAATCACATCTGAGAACAGGCCTCGCATGTTGCTGAGTTGACAGGGATGTTCGACGAGTTCCGGAAACAGATAATGTTCGAGGCTCGCAGTCGGGGATTGGACCCAGCGAAGTTGTTTTGCATGTGAAAGAAGAGCCGGTGTCAGCTTGCCAAAGAAAGCATCGGCATCAACAACTTCCCGAATTGCGTCTGCAGGTTCATTGACATTGGCAACAAACAGATCAGGCGACAATTGACGGATGCGATCGAGTCTGGCTTGATCAACAGCCGGATGGATTAACAGTTTCATGCAGTGGTTCTCGAAAAAAAGTCAAGTACGTTTGTCCCTTGAACACAACATTTGATCAAGAGATCACCTGTTGCGTCGTGTTGTCAGCCATCGATTTGGACACGTGTCAATGACATGCACAAACACGATCTGTCAAGAGATGCAAGACCTTCGTTTCCCAGATTCGCGAAGTCTCATTTTTCTGCTTGCTCTCGTTATGGTCTCTCGGCAGAATGTCGCCCCATGAGTCGGTTCTGGTTAACCGATACACATCCGAACGAACATATGTCATGAGGGCGCGCGATGCGAGTTTATACGCGTGGTGTCGAACAAGGTTTGGTGATTGGCGAGAACGTGCAGGTCAATGTTCTGGAGGTCCAGGATGACTGTGTGCGATTGGCAATCATTGATCCTGATGCCTCGCCGACTTACCGCGAAGAAGTTTTGTATCTTCCTTCGCATCCTTCAAAACGACCGTCCACGACCAATGCTGTTTCCGTGTTTGATTCGTATGATGACATGACCTTTGAAGACGAAGATTCTCGTCTGATTCCAATGGCCTGATTCGATCTGCGGACCGAGTCGGCCGCCGTGTGATGATGCCTGGGAGACCGCTGATGGAATCCATACCGATTTCAAAAACGGTCGACATTATCGAATCTGCCAATCCGGTTGATCTCGAAAATGTTGCCGGCCAATCGGGTTCTGACAGTCCCCTCGCGGGGAACAGTCCCGCAGGCACAGGCCAGTCCACAGTTGCACTTCGCCGATCCGCCGACGATCCCTATACTGTTCAGCAGATTGAAGAGTTCGGTTTGCGAGCGGATCGTTTGCCGCGACATGTGGCAATCATCATGGATGGTAACGGCCGCTGGGCGCAATCGCGTGGGTTACCACGGATCGAAGGACATCGGCGCGGCGTGTCCACCGTACGAAATGTCGTAGAACAATGCTCACGACTGGGACTGGACCAACTCACGCTGTATTGCTTCAGCAGCGAAAACTGGAAACGACCTCCGTTGGAATTGAAACTGCTGATGCAGTTGCTGGAACAGTATCTGGTCGAAGAACGATCAGAGATCATCCGCCAGAACTTGCGGTTTGCGGTGATCGGTCGACGCGATGGCTTGGGGGACGGGGTGTTGCGTGAGATCGCCCAGACCTGCGAAGTCAGTCGTGACAATACCGGGATGCGTTTATGCCTGGCCGTGAACTATGGCAGTCGTGGCGAACTGGTCGATGCCGCACGTGCGATTGCCGAAAAAGTCGCTGCCGGGACGTTGGCGGCAGACAAGATCGACGAAGAGATCTTCGCACAGCATTTGTATACGGCCGGGATGTCCGATCCCGATCTCGTTTTGCGAACGGCGGGCGAGATGCGGATCAGCAATTACCTGCTGTGGCAGATCAGTTATGCAGAATTGTGGGTAACCGAAAAGTGCTGGCCCGAGTTTTCGATCGATGACCTGCATCAGTCGTTTCGAGATTTTGCGGCTCGAGACCGGCGGTTTGGTGGCTTATCGAGTTGAAAGTCGACAGACTAGTGACTTGTCATGACTTTTTGTTTGGGTCCAACCCGACCGATGGCCCGTGGCGAGACAATAGAGGTGATTGCGATGGTCATGGCCCGGGGTATGGGAGCATTGTTCGTGTGGGATTCACACGATCACCGTCTCTCGGCACTGACGAATCTACTTTGACGTTTTCGACAACACTATGCTTTTGTGGCGACTTGCAGTTTCGGCGGTGCTGATTCCGTCGTTCTTCGGCCTGTTCTGGCTGGACGCGCGGCTGGGGGAATCTGCGCCGATATTGCTGGTACTGGTGATCGTCTTGGCGATGCGCGGCGCAGGTGAAATGGTCGATCTGCTCTGGACCCGTTCATTCACCCCCAATCGGATTATCGTCACCGCATCCTGTGTGCTGGTCGCAGCGGCAGCCTGGTGGGGACGATTTGGACATATGCCGATCAAGATCCCATCGGACGATAATACTCTCGCGCAGGTCATGCTTGCCTATTCGCTGACGATTCTGGGAATGTTCCTGCTGGCAACGTATCGGTATCGCGAGCCAGGCGCGAGTATGGAAACACTCGGCTGTGAACTGCTGATCATCAGTTACATCGGAGTCCTGCTGGGGGTTGCGAGTCAACTGCGATGGGTCGCCGGGGCCGATGCGGGCTACCTGGTCATTGGATCGCTGCTGGTCGTCGTCAAAGGGGGCGACGTCGGTGCGTATTTCTTCGGCCGACTCTTCGGGAAGCGAAAGATGGTTCCGCATCTGTCACCCGGTAAGACCTGGGCAGGAGCCGTCGGTGCCCTCGTCGGTTCCGCAGCGAGTGCCGTCGCCTGGCTGCAGTTTGCCACTCCGTTGTTCTCACCAGACCGCAGTCAGCCCTGGGCACCGCCATTCTGGATCGCATCGGCTTTCTACGGATTGATCCTGGGGGTCACGGGATTGATTGGTGATCTGTGCGAATCGTTGATCAAGCGAGATGTGGGAAAGAAGGATTCCGCCCGATTGTTGCCGGGATTCGGCGGACTACTCGACCTGATGGATAGCGTGTTGTATGCCGGACCTGTGGCGTACCTGTTATGGAAGGCTCTTCCTCTGGTGACATGGCACGTCGCCCGAATGTCATAAGGCGGATTGAAGCCGACAGGAATCATGGGAAGAATGTGAATCATGCCATCTGGCAATTCAGCATCAAAGATCCCATAAATCCAATTCTTCCCATCATTCCCATGACAATCGGCGATCAACCCGCGACCGACCATACCGCCAACTGCGCCGCCTTCGCCAACTATTCCCCTTCAGGCCATTTCGCTCCTTGATCGATCCAGGCTCGTAACAGGCCGATTTGATCATCAGACAGCTTTTCACCTTCAGGGGGCATGACCACATCGGGATCAAGACCAGCAACGTACTTGATCAACAGGCTTTCGGCGCTCTTCCCGGCG
Organism: Planctomycetota bacterium; assembly: GCA_037146815.1. Taxonomy (GTDB): domain Bacteria; phylum Planctomycetota; class Planctomycetia; order Planctomycetales; family Planctomycetaceae; genus Schlesneria. The sequence goes on along the minus strand of JBAWWJ010000054.1, from coordinate 13,696 downwards.
ACAAACGCCGGGCCTCCGTCACCACCATTCAAGGCATCGTCCCGACGATCCAGACGCAACCCGGATTCTTTCTTCGATGCGCCGTGACACTTGTAACACGTGTCACGAAAAAGCGGTTTAATGTCTTTTGCAAAGTCGACGGCACGCTTGGCAGCAGGGGGGAGCGGACGAGACTCTTCCGCAGAACCTGCGGCCATAAATAGGGTAACAGCGGCACACATCATGAGGAAAACTGCCGTGGTCGGTCGCAAACCCATGGACATTACAAGTCTCCCAGTCCTACGATCAAAGGTCTCATCACCGATGTAACGGCTCAAGAGCGTCTGTGGAATTCAAACAGTCTTTTCGTCAGTGGTGGAGAATACCATCACGGATTCGGGCGTAAATCGGATTTCCGCTGATAGACCACTTGGCCATCCAGATAGGTCGTCTCAACCTTCACTTTATGAATCTCATGCCGCGGAACCTCGAACAGGTTGCGATCGAGCACAATCAGGTCGGCCGCCTTTCCGACTTCGATCGAACCGGTTTCAGTTTCTTGAAAATTGACATACGCTCCGTTGATTGTATAGGCCGCAATCATCAGTGGCAGGTCGACGACTTCCTCAGGAATCCAGGGAGTTCCCGGTCCCTCCTGCAGACCTCGCCGCGTGACTGCGACCTGAATTGCGTCGAGTGGATTCATGGTTGTCACGGACCAGTCACTCCCCCCCACCACAATCGCCCCCGTATTGGCGACGGTGCGAATCGGATAGAGCCACCGTGAACGTTCGGGGCCGAGAATCGGTTCCGTCATTTTCACGATGTAGTCATCAGCACAGGCCCAGAAGGGCTGAAAATTGGCGACGACATTGAGTTTTTGAAATCGCACCAGATCTGAGGGATGGAACAATTGGATATGTGCCATGTGGTGCCGCGAATCTCGACTTCCGTTACGGGCTCGCGCAAATTCCAAGGCATCGAAGGAACATTGAACGGCGCGATCACCGATCGCATGAATATGGATCTGGAAGCCGAGTCGATCCAGTTCTGCGGCAAGTGGCTTCAGCACTTCCGGTTCAAAGTTCAGCCATCCCCGATCATCGCCACCCAGATACGGTTCCAGCAGTGATGCAGTGCGCGATTCAATCACACCATCCAGAAATATCTTCGCGGAAATGGCTCGCAGGCGCTTCCCCTGATACTTCTTTCGCCAATCAACGAACTGTGCCATTTGAGATTCATATTTTGCGGGGTCCACTCGCATCGATGCCACGGCCCGGAGAGTCAACCGGTTTGATCGATCCAATTCGCCCAGTGCTTCCAGATGCCGATCACGTGCGGCAGCTTCCTGAACTGAAGTGATCCCGAAGCTGTTGGCAAGTTCCATCCCGCGCCGCAATCCGGCGACGTTCTCGTCGTGGGTATACGGAGGAATCTTGTTGACCACCAGTTGCGAGGCGGCTTCACGAAGCGTGCCGGTTGGTTCGCCCGTCTTCGGATCGCGTTCGATCCGGCCACGCGGCGGGTCTGGTGTGTCTTTGGTGATTCCAGCAATTTGCAGTGCCCGGGTATTGGCCCAACTGGAATGACCATCAAACGCATCAAGGATGACAGGACGATCGGCGACGATCGCATCGAGCAATTCCTTACGCGGATTTCCGTACTCCAATGTCAGCGGCCAACCACCACCACGAAGCCATTTCTTGTCAGGATTCTTATCTGCATATTGCCTGAGCGCATTCTGGATCTGCTCCAGCATTGTCATGCCATTGATATCACATTCAGCCAACTCAATTCCGCCGCCAATCAGATGGACATGCGAATCATGAAAGCCCGGCAGAAGCATTCTGCCCTGCAGATCGATCGTCCGAGTCTTCGGTCCGATGAGCGGTGCGACTCCCGCCTTTGTGCCGACATAAACAATCCGTCCCTCACGAATGGCTACCGCTTCGGCCCAACTGCGGATCGCATCAACGGTGTAAATCGAGCCGTTTTGAAAAACGAGTTCTGCCGGCCCCTTGCCACCGGGAACCTCACCCTGTGCATGAACTGCACAAGCAGAGAGTGTCATCAACCACGCTGCAATCACAGTCATGTTTTTCATGCGTCTTGAGCAAAGATCTCTCTTTGCGGTCCTTTCTTGAAGCGGTCAGGGATCAGCGTTCAGGGATCCCTTCGAACAGACTGCTGCCGATGCGCACGATTGTGGCACCTTCTTCGATGGCGATTTCAAAGTCACCACTCATCCCCATCGAAAGGTCTGGTAACGAACGCGTCCCGCCAGATTCCATTGCCAGGCGATCTCGCAATTCGCGTAATTCGCGAAACACTCGGCGAACGTCTGTCAGATCCTCGGAATGCGGCGCCATCGTCATTAACCCGCCGACCTCGACGGATTCCAACTCGCTTATCGTGAGCCAAGCAGCCAGAAGATCAGACGGTGCAAAACCGTCCTTGGAAGTCTCACCCGACACATTGACTTCCAGCAACAGTCGCGGCCGGACGCCAAGTTTCCGGGCACTGCTGTTCAGCGATTCCAGTAAACGCACGGAATCGACGGAATGAATCTGTGAGACCGCCGGCAAGACCATATCGATTTTGTTGCGTTGCAGATGGCCGATCAGATGCCAATGAACGGATACCGGCAACTGTTCCGAGCGAGAGACCAACTGCTGTGGGCGACTTTCACCAAATTCCGTGACTCCCAAACTCACCAATTCCCGAACCGACTCGATGTCTGCATATTTGGTGACAGCAACCATAGTGACATCCTGCACATCGCGCCCGACGCGCGCACAGGCAGCCGCGATCCGCGCGCGGATTCGGCGAATGTTTGCGGTCAGAATGTCAGTCACGTTTGAACTCATATTGGCTAATTCTGCCAAGTCGCGGACCAGCTTTCAGCGGTCAGCGGTCAGCGGTCAGCAAAAAAACGAAAAATGTCATTCACACCTCATTCCTGAAGGCTGATTGCTGAAAGCTGACCGCCCAAAGCTCCCCGCTCGCTCCCCCCCATCGACGAACTCCGATATACTCAGCTTCGGTTCCCGTGTCTGGAGTGACGACGGGATTGGCGAGATCGACAACGCGCGTGAGGAACGATTCATGGCACTATGGCGAGGGATGCGGAATTGGGCACTGGTCGGTATGGCACTGCTGGGCCTGGGGCAGGCTGTCCAGGCGGACGTGAAGCTGCCGAACATTTTCAGCAACCACATGGTTCTGCAGCATGGACAGAAGAATAAGGTCTGGGGTCTGGCTGCTGCTGGAGAGGCCGTGACGGTTTCGATCGATGGCCAGTCGAAACAGACTGTTGCCGCTGCCGATGGCAAATGGCACGTCATGCTTGATCCGCTGGCTGTTGGCGGTCCCCACGAATTGAAGGTCAAAGGCCAGAACGAAATCACGTTTGTCGACGTTCTCGTCGGTGAGGTCTGGATCTGTTCGGGCCAGTCGAACATGCAATGGTCCGTCAATGCCTCGAACGATCCTGACCTGGAAAAGTTGACGGCGAAGAATCCCAAGATTCGCATGATCAATTTCCCTCAGGTCGGGACGCAAGAACCGATCTGGACTCACGATCGCAAATGGATGGTTTGCACTCCGGAAAACGTCGGTGGTTTCTCGGCCGTCGGATACTTTTTTGGACGCCAGTTGCAGCAGACGCTGGATGTTCCTGTCGGTCTGATCAATAACGCGTGGGGTGGCTCGGCGGCCGAAGCCTGGGTTCGCCGCGACCTGCTGGCAAAAGATGAAAAATACAAGCCCATGCTCGACCGTTGGACGGCTACGGAAGCTCAGTTCGCAGCCTTGGAAGCGAAGGTCGCAGGTCTGACTGACGATGAAAAGAAGCAGCACGCGCAACTGCGCGGTCAACTTGGTGGCAATCACCGACCTGCGAACATTTACAACGGCGTGCTGTCATCGCACCTGGGCTACGGCATCAAGGGAGCAATCTGGTATCAAGGGGAATCGAATGCGGACCGTGCCTACCAGTATCGTGACCTGTTCCCGCTGATGATCAAGAACTGGCGTGACGATTGGGGTCAAGGCGACTTCCCGTTCTATTGGGTTCAGTTGGCTGACTTCACTGGCGAACGACCTGAGCCAGGCGATAGCAACTGGGCGGAACTGCGTGAAGCCCAGACGATGACCATGTCCAAGCTGCCTAATACCGGTGAAGCAGTGATCATCGATATCGGTGAAGGGAAAGACATTCATCCGATGAACAAAGTCGATGTCGGTCGTCGACTGGCTCGATGGGCCTTGGCCAAGGACTATGGAGTCAAGGTTTCGTATCACAGCCCTCAATACAAGTCGATGGAGAAAGCGGCAGGACAGATCGTTCTGACGTTTGATCATGTCGACGGAGGCTGGCGTCCGTTTGATGTTCCTGAACCTCGAGGCTTTGCGATTGCCGGCGCTGACAAGAAATTTGTCTGGGCCAGCGCAAAGATTCTGCCGGATGGAAAAATCGCCGTTTCCAGCGATAAGGTTCCTGAGCCGGAATCCGTGCGTTATGGCTGGGCCAATAATCCAGTCGTGAACATGTATTCACGAGCGGGATTGCCGCTGACACCATTCCGGACCGACGATTGGCCGGGGATCACCGCTAACAACAAGTAATTGGTACGAAATGCGGGGCGAACGATTTGGTTGGCCCCGCATTCTCGTTTTTTTTGCACGATTTCAGCCAAGTACCGCGTGATGCTTCTTGAAACCGGGCCTCGCAGGTCGACGTAATAGAGTGTTTCATCAAGTCGCGTCTTCCAGAAACTCGCCACGGATTCATTCGTAAGGGCCAATCGAATGTTTATGACGTGTGGAAACCATACCCCAGCAATCGGCAGACGCGAGTTCTTGCAACTTGGAATGGCTGGTGTTGGATCATTGTCACTGGCCAACATCCTGAAACTGCGGGCTGAAGCGGCGACGGGAACTCAACCCCGATCCGTGATCATGGTCTGCCTGTCGGGTGGTCCAAGTCATCTGGACACATATGACCCAAAGCCAGATGCACCGATCGAGTATCGCGGCGAATTCCGACCGATCCAGTCGAATGTCCCCGGGTTTGATGTTTGTGAACATCTGCCCCTGCAGGCACAAATTGCCGACAAACTGGCACTCGTTCGATCAGTCCAATTTGTCGAGCCGATGCAGCACGAACTGGAAGAAGTCTACACAGGGTTTCCCAAATCTCAGCAGCGACCATCATTCGGGTCGGTTATCAGTTATTTCCGCGAACAGGAAGCATCGATTCCTCCCTACGTCAGCTTGGAGTACAGCGAAGGTCTGACGAGTTACGAGAATCCGCGATTCACCGGCGCGGCGCATTCGCCACTGCACATTGCGGGTGGTGAAGGAGTCCGTAATCTCAAGTTATTGCAGTCGATCACGTCGCAGCGATTTGAAGGCCGCAAGCAGTTGCTGCAATCCTTTGATCGGATGCAACGGAATTCGAGTCGCCAGTTACAGGACTCTGACGCCTTCACCGCCCGCGCCTTCGACATCATGACCTCAGCCAGAACTCGTGACGCGTTTGATCTCAGTAAGGAACCGCAGTCGGTCCTGGATCGCTACGGGAAAAGGGACGACAAGTTCATCTATGTCGGAACACAGGCCGACTCGGTCTGGGACAGCCAGAAGTTCCTGCTGGCACGACGCCTGGTTGAAGCAGGTGTCCCTGTTGTTACATTGCGAATGGGACTGTGGGATCATCATGGAAACGTGATCCAACAGGTGGGAGGCAAGAGTATCTGGCACAGCTTGAAGAGTATGTTGCCACTGCTGGACCGCAGCGTTCATGCCCTCGTCAGCGATCTTCATGAACGAGGACTTGATCGCGAAGTGCTGGTACTCGTCTGGGGTGAGTTTGGTCGAACTCCCAAAATCTCACTGGCAGGTCGAGATCACTGGCCAGACGCCAGTTTCGCGCTGTTTGCAGGGGCGATCCCCGGTGGACAGGTCATTGGCCAGACAGATTGGCGCGGGGAGCGACCAACAGCCCGCGCGGTCGGACCGCAAAACGTCATTGGAACGCTTTATCACGCACTGGGGATTGATTACCAGCAGAAAATCAATGACTTCGCGGGACGACCGACGCAGTTACTCGATTCAGGCTCACCGATTCCGGAACTTATTGGATAGCGTTGCGAATCATGTCGGCGATTATGCGTCAGTCCGCACGCCTGCTTCGAATTTGTAATCGCAACTGATCGCAAAGTGCACGTTGGTGCGGAGATGACCGAGTTGGGCACCGCTGATGAACACTGATGAGCGCTAATTGGGGTAAGAATATGTAGAATTCGACGGCGTCTGGGGTTGGGGTGCCTGCAATGCGTTACCCAACCGATATCGATGGACATGACTTACTCCTTCTCACTCATTCTTCCAGGCGGACATCCACGCTGGCACTGTGAGCTGTGAGGCCCTCCACCGCAGCCAATCTCCGGATGTCTTCTGCCGCTTCTTCCAAGGCATCATGGTTGTACCAGATGACGCTGGAACGCTTGAGAAAATCGTTTGCGCAGAGCCCGTTGGCAAACCGTGCGGTTCCGCCGGTGGGAAGTACGTGCGATGGGCCTGCGAAGTAGTCTCCGACGGCAACAGGAGTGAAATGTCCCAGGAAGATCGCGCCGGCGTTTTGAATACGGTTCAGCATCTGTTCGGGTTCGCGCGTCGAAATATGCAGATGTTCCGGCGCCATTAGATCCGTCAGTTCTGCGGCTTGGATTGCATCCTTCGCCAGAATCAACGCGCCGTAATCATTCAGGCTCGCCAATGCCAATTCTCCACGCGGCAGTTTTTTCAATTGAAGTGCAAGTTCCGTCTTTACCGCCTCGATCAACGGGGCATGCCAGGTGATCAGCACGCCGGAACCGGGGCTGTGCTCTGCCTGTGAAATCAAATCGGCTGCCACGTATTTCGGATCTGCGGAATCATCCGCCAACAGGATCACTTCGCTGGGCCCCGCGATACTGTCGATATCGACTTCCCCGAACACGTGCTGCTTTGCGAGTGCAACAAACAGGTTTCCCGGGCCGACAATCTTGTCGACACGTGGCAACCCTTCGACGCCGTACGCCATGGCAGCCACGGCCTGAGCACCACCGATCCGATAAACCTCGGTAATACCAACTTCGGCACATGTCGCGAGTAACGACGGGTTGTATCCACCAAACTCCGTCGGCGGGACCACAACTGCGATCTCTTTTACCCCGGCAGTCTTCGCGGGAACTGCTGTCATCAGGACGGTCGAAGGATAGGCCGCGGCACCTCCGGGAACACAGATGCCAACCCGTTTCAAAGGGAGATACCGCTGACGCAATTCCACCCGGCTCGTTCCGTCCTGCCGGATTAACCGGACATCCTCGTGAAGAATCCGCGACTGAAACTCGGCGATGTTTCCACAGATCGTGCGAATGGTACGCAGAAACTTTGGATCTGCGGCGGCATGAGCTTCACGGAGTTCCTCCGCAGAAACTCGCATCGATTCCAGAGTCAACTGCTTGCGATCGAGCTTTTCCGTGTATTCCAGGACGGCGGCAAGACCTCGCTGGCGGACATCGGCACAAATCCGCTCAACCACCTGGCGCGGAACGAGTGGTTCGCCGAACAATTCAATCGTCCGTTGTTTTCCAGCCTCGGAAACAATATCGCCCGAAGGACTCAATTTCCGTCGTAATTCGGCAAGGGCCTGGACAGGGTCCTGGGTGGAACAGTCAATTGTTGGAATGGACAGCGTCACGATCACTCTTTGTCATGAGCCCACCCGGTATCGGGTAAGCAAAAGGAAACTGGGCAGCAATTCTTCCCGCCGGAAAGTCCGGAATGAGACCGCCTGCTTTGGACTCAAGCGGCACTCGTCGGTAGAGTGTATCGACGTTTCTGAACCAAGGGGAGCCACCCCCCATATTGACCACTGGAGCGCCTGGATATGTCTGCGGACATCATTGACCTGCGTAGCGATACTGTGACGAAGCCAACTGCCGCCATGCGACAGGCCATTTTCGACGCCGAAGTCGGCGATGATATGTCAGGCGAAGATCCGACAGTCAACCGGCTGGAAAAAATGGTGGCGGATCTGCTGGGAAAAGAGGCCGCGGTCTACAACTGCTCCGGAACTCAGTCGAACCAGATGGCAGTCCGCGCTCACTGTCAGCAGGGTGACGAAATCCTGATCGACGAATCGGGCCACATCGTCAATTACGAAGCTGGCGGGGCGGCGGCCTTGAGCGGAGTTTCGGCCCGCCTGCTGCATGGGAAATTCGGAATTTTCGACGTCGAAGATCTCGAGGGAAAGGTCCGTCCGGACAATCAGCACTACTGCGTGACACGGCTGGTCTGCGTTGAAAATACGACGAATCACGGCGGCGGGCGCGCCTGGCCGCTCGCTCAAATGGCTCGCGTTGGTAACTGGGCACATGAACATGGGTTGAAAGTCCACGTCGATGGAGCGCGCCTGTTTAACGCAGCGATCGCCCAGGGATACACAGTCAAGGAATTTGCCCGCTATGCCGACTCAATTTCGATCTGCTTTTCCAAGGGACTCGGCTGCCCCATGGGTTCGATTCTGGTTGGAGATGCGGGCACGATTTACCGGGCTCGGCGTGCCCGGAAGTTATTTGGTGGAGCGCTCCGACAAGCGGGAATGATGGCTGCGGCAGCGATCTACGCCCTGGAACACAATGTCCGTCGGCTGCAGATCGACCACGATAATGCCAAGACATTTGCTCAGGCGATTGCACAAATCGACGGAATCAAGATTCACGTCGAGAACGTCGAGTCGAACCTGGTCTTTTTTGAAGTCGCTTCAGACCGGGGAACGTCTGCGCAGTTGTCGGCTCGATTGCTCGAACGCGGAGTAAAGATCAATCCCAGCGGCCCACAACGTCTGCGTGCCTGTACTCATCTGGATGTGACAAAGGAAGACTTGTTGCGGGCTGCAGAAATGGTCCGGGAATGCATGGAGTCGGGAATCGCTCAGGCGAATGGAAGCCATCTTGCAGGATCGGCATACGCTTCGCGATAGCGACCTTTGCGAAGACGACATGAAAGGTCATTCAGGAGCAGTTATTGGCTGGCATGCGCGGCCTGCACATAACCGCCCTTCGTTCAGAAATCGCAAGGCGTAACTGATCGCATCAGGATTCGAAAGCAGAAACGTGTGAGTGGTCGGTACCGTCGAGAAATCAGTCGCACCAACCAGGCGCGTACTTTCCACCGTTACGGTTCCGTCGTCATCCCCCGGAATGAAGGGATTCCATCCGGCAGTGTTTCCGCGGGCTCCGGCAATGACGGCGAATTCGCAACTCGGGACGGGCAGCATCGGTATCAACCCTGCATCACTGGTCACCAGTTGCCGCCCGCCAGGGCCGGTAACCGTGCGTATGATCGGGTTTTGATAAAGCAGGTCCGCCAACTCGGCACCATGATTGGGGGTTCCAATCATGACCACTCGCTTGATCCTTGGATCAGGTTCCCCGGCGAAGTACGCACGTGTCACCAGGCCACCCATGCTGTGGGCGACGATGTACAGTTCATCGAGTCCCTCGAGCGATTGGATGGATTTCGCCAAATAACCTGCGGCGTCAGGGATCGCGATCTGTGTACTTGGGTAATCAAAGAGAAACGGCTGAATCCCGGCTTCTTTTGCCGCCGCGGCGATCGTGGACATGCATTTCGACGAACGCAGCATCCCGTGCAACAGGATTACGCCGTTTCCTTGCATCGGTGGCAGCTTATTCCTGGTCCGAATCTCGCTGAGTGCGTTCTGACATTCCTGCAGCGTTCCCCACGCATGACGGTTATCGTTGACGTCGAGCAATCGATAGTGCTGTGTGAAAACGTTTTGCTGAATCCGCCAACCATGGTAGAACTGCACGTCCCCCCAGAATTGTCGTCCCCCCATCGTCTTCATGGCACTTTCCCCGATCAATGCTTGCGGCTGCTTAGGCGCGATGGACTTGGGAACATCCTCTGCGACAGCTTTGGTCGAACTGACCGCCAGCCAAGTGCAAAAGCAGTAGAAGAGTCTGCGTAACATAGTGAACTCCTGTCACGGAATTCTGTCTGAACTGCGAGTTTCAGGAAAGGGCAGATCGGGCGAACCGCTGATGAACGCAGATAAACGCTCATGAGAATGAAACGCGATGATTTCAGGGAGTTGATGAATTCGACTCAACACGAGTACCAAATATGGTGAATGCTGCAGGAATGGCGAATGATGATTCACGGTAAGATTGTCGTAACGTCAAACCTGGGATCCGATGGTGCGGAATTTGAAACACCGCAACCTGAGTGCATAAGCACTGATTCATTCCCATTCATTCCCCTTCATTCCCACATTAGCGTTTATCAGCGTTCATCAGCGGTTCCCGAGTCATCCGCGAAAGATCGTCCAGCAAAGATTCCAGGCAAAGTGGAACCGGCACGTTTTGTTCGATGTGGCTCGACGCATCAATCGCACGTTCGATCAGACTGCCGATCAATTCCATGGCATCGCCTCGCGTTGCCACTGCCGCTGCCCAGCCGCGCACTTCCGCAACATTGCTATCCGCACCGCTACTGCTGCGATCCGACTGACTGAGGATTCGCAGGGCTGATCGGTAATATTCCACTGCGAAACGAATCAGCCAATTCGCGTTGACTCGCTGTTCAGGCGTATCCGCACTCATCTTGTCGATTCCTTCCATCAGGGTTCGAGCAAGAGTCAGACCGCTGAACGATTTCTGAGAAAGCGTCGAGTAGAGCGTCGTTCGCATTTCGCGCAATTCAGGCTGCAGCAATTGACGAGCGATCGTCAGACTTCCTTCACTCAACGTCGAAGCAAATTTCGCTTCCGCCGCCGATGGAACCAGGCCTTGCTCAATTAACAGCGATTCCACATCGTCATTGGAGAGTGGCGAGAAGCGGACCAACTGACACCGCGAACGAATCGTCGGCATCACGGCATCCAGATTGGCGGCAATCAACAGCAGAATCGCCCGCTCGGGGGGCTCTTCGAGAGTCTTGAGGAACGCGTTCGCACTTTCTTCATTCATCGCATCGGCGTCATTGATGATCGCGACTTTGCGAGACCCCTCAAGCGGATGAAGCGACAGATCGTGACACAATCCTTCCTGGCCTCGACGCTCCTTAGGACCGGCGATCAGATCGATCTGCAGTTCCCGTTTTCCTTCAGGACGGGTGACGTACAGAAAATCGGGATGATTACCTGCAAGAAATGGCCGACATCCGGAACATTCACCGCACGCTTCGAGTTCAGCGCCACCAGGGGCACGGCACAGCAGACATTGAGCCATTTTCCGGGCGAACAATTGCTTACCGATCCCATCCGGCCCCACCAGCAAATAGGATTGAGACAATCGCCCGCGCTGCATCGCCCGGCTGAACATCTCACGCTGTACCGCATGTCCGCGAAGATTGGACCAGATCGACATAGGAATTCGAGAACTCGTTGGGGAATCTGACAGACCGCTTCTTGCATCAAACGGAAGAGGCGTTCACACCTGCCATAGCAGGCCTGACGATTGCATTTGGATTGTATCCAAAACAAAAGAATTCGTCGCGTCATTCGGATTGCAACCCAGAGGCCACGCTCGTCGCTCATCCAAATTTCGCGGGGCGCTTTTCGGAAAACGCAGCAATCCCTTCGCGAGCATCGGGAAGTTGCAGGCAGCGGATGTAGCCAGCCGTGTCCGCCAGATGCGCAATCTCGGGTTGAGTTCCCTCGTCCTGATGAACCAACCGCTTGGTCTCTCGCAGTGCCTCAGCGGGAAGTGCCAGCAGCTTCGTTGCCAGATCTCGTGTTGCTTGAGCGACGCGGCCGAGAGGAACGACATCGTGAGTAAGGCCATAGCTGGCTGCTGTTTGAGCAGTTATCGGCTCACCCAGTAGACACATTTCCAGAGACTTTGCCTTGCCAATCAGTGCGGTCAATTGAGCAATGCCGTATCCCGGTGGCCACCCAAGCAGGATTTCGGGCATTCCAAATCGCGCCGAATGAGCTGCAATCCGGAAATCACAGGCACACGCCAGCACACATCCCGCCCCGTACGACACACCGTTCACCGCCGCAACAAAAACTTGCGGCAGTCGCTCCCACGTTAAATACATCCGCGCCTGGCGCAAACTGAGTTGAGTCGCTTCATCCGTACCCAGCGTACCGACTTCAGGAACATCGTCTCCCGCACAGAAGGCGTCGCCAGCACCGGTCACGATGACCACGCGAAATTCGGGGTGCCCCGCCAGCCAGCAGTTTATGCGTTCCCACTCTGCGGTCATCTGCGCATTGACGGCATTTAGCTTTTGCGGCCGGTTTAGGGTGACCGTGACAACGGACCCGTTGGTTTCGACAAGCAGCGTCGACAGCGATTCCAGACTTCCCGAGTTTGGATGCAATGGCATGGGCAGGGCGACTCCTTCTGGCAGTCGAGTGATCTTTTCGGCGAGGCGGCTGGAAAAACGATCCGTTTGAATGATCGCGCGGGTGTGCAGTCCGCGTCCGATCTGTTCGACGGCATCGAATGCCTGGATTTCGAAGTCGACCAGCTTCCGATTGAGAGATGTGACCCTCGCCACCGCCCGGACTTCGGCTCCGATCGGGGTGGCAGCCAGATGTTCCACCTGGACCGTCGCGCCGACTGACTCTTCACCCTCGTCGAGAAACGGTGCCATGGCTTCGCGTGCGGCGTGTTCCATCAAATCAATCATGGAAGGGGTCGAAAAGACGACCGCACCCGCAGGGCTGGTGGCCCCCAGATGGATTACATGCGATGCAGTCACAATCGTTCGGAGTTCACCGATTGCTCCGATTGTCAGCCCGGGTTTCACGAAAGAATTCCTCCTGTGTTTTGCATCAGATCGGCTCGCATCTGCTCGAATCCGACTTGGAATTTTCTCCAAATAGAAACCCGCAAGTACCTGTCGATCGCTCAGATTTTCAGACAATCAGTTTTCAGTCGTCAACGACTCGTCACCAGTCGGAAGTTACGGGGAAATCCGATTTGGCACGAAATGACATCGGATTTGACTGTAAATCGTCAGAATTTGACCTTTTGGGACGCCTGTTTTCGGTCAAACCGAGGGAATTGGCGTTTCCTTTTTCGTTCGTCTTGTTATCATAGCACATCACTTTGATAGACAAAGGTGTCTGTCAAGTAGGAAGATGACCGCCGGTTTTGTCCACCTCCGCTATTGTCCTCTTGCTCACTGCTTCACTTCGCAGAGTCCAAGATCGCCAGGCCCGGTGACGTTCGACGGCCGTGTCCCCCATGAAAATCGCCTCCTGCCGAGCCCACTATCGCTCGCGATTGCGACGTTCATTCGATGCACGGCTTTCGGCTTGGCTGAGATCTTCCCTGCCGCGATGTTCGCAGCAGCCAGTAGACCTGTTTTGGCGAGCGTGAAACGCCTCGCGAAGGATGACGATGAGCAAGAATCTGTATGTTGGGAATTTGTCGTTTAACACGACCGCTGATGATTTGCGAGAACTTTTTTCGCAGCACGGCGCGGTGAATTCGGCCCAGGTGGTTTCAGACCGCGAAACAGGTCGGTCGCGCGGATTTGGATTTGTGGAAATGGCAGACGGTGGTGAAGCCGCAATTTCGGCTGTCAACGGGACGGAATTCCAGGGCCGTACCCTGACCGTTAACGAATCTTGCCCTCGTGAAGAACGGGGTGGCGGCGGCGGTGGTGGTGGATACGGGGGTGG
>JBAWWJ010000053.1:0-37211 GCA_037146815.1 Planctomycetota bacterium | reverse complement strand
CTAATTTGATTACACGTTTCTACGAATTCCAAAACCATTAGCCGGACACTTGTGTGTTCCAGAACAAAAATGATGTCGTTTCGGCCCGTATTTATCGCAACAACGCTAAGCAATATCTGCCTTCGACCGTCCGTCCATTCGCTCAACCGATGAGTTCAATTATCAACAGTCCTCCGGGATTAGACTCACTTCATTTTGAAAGACCACACGTTATGCAGCCTTTTTCGTATCACGACGGCGAACTCTTCTGTGAACAGGTTCCCGTTGCCAAGCTGGCCGAACAGTACGGAACTCCGCTGTGGGTCTATTCCAAGTCATTTCTCGTCGGCCAACTCAAGCAGATTCAGACCGCGTTTGCGGAAGTCGAACCGGTCATCTGTTATTCGGTGAAAGCAAACTCGACCCTCGGCGTTTTGAAAGTGATGCGCGATGCTGGCAGCAGCTTCGACGTGGTCTCAGGGGGTGAGCTTTACCGCGTGAAGGCAGCAGGCGGAGATACGACCAAGGTCGTGTTCGCGGGGGTCGGCAAGACCGACGAAGAAATCCGCTTCGCGCTCGAAAACAACATCCTGATGTTCGATGTCGAGAGCGAACAGGAACTGGACGCCATTGCCGCTGTCGCGGGATCAATGAATGTCGTCGGCCGCGTTGCATTGCGACTGAATCCCGATATCGATGCGAAGACGCATGCCAAGACGACGACTGGCAAGAAGGGGAACAAGTTCGGAATGGACATCGAACGCTTCCGTGAACTCGCCGCCAAGGTATTGCAAGACAAGCGGCTGGCACTGAAGGGAATCCACATGCATCTCGGTTCCCCGATTCTGACCACCGATCCTTACGAGGCAGCTGGCAAGAAGGCGATTGAAGTGGTCGATGCGTTGCGGAAGGATGGCCACGAAATCAACTGGATTAACCTGGGTGGCGGATTCGGCATCAGTTACCGCGGTAGCGAAGGGCTTCCCGCAGAAGCCTATGCCAAGGTGATCGTACCGGCCGTCAAAGCGGCCAAGTGCCGCCTGGCCCTGGAACCCGGTCGGTTCGTCGTCGGCAATTCATGTATCCTGGTGAGTCGCGTCGTCTACACGAAGCGCGAAGGTGGCAAATTGTTCGTCATCCAGGACGGCGGCATGAATGATCTGGTCCGACCTGCCATGTACGATTCCTTCCATCGAGTCTGGCCGGTTCAACCGAGTATTGAAATGCCTGCGGATCTTGAAGGCGAAATCGCCGGTTGCGAAAAGACGGATGTCGTCGGCCCTGTCTGCGAATCGAGCGACTACTTCGCCAAGGATCGTTATCTCCCTCCGATGAAACGTGGAGATCTGATGGCAATCTTCAGTGCAGGTGCTTATGGCACAGCCATGAGCAGCAATTACAACTCACGCCCACGCGGTGCCGAGATCCTGATCGATGGCACCGATGTCAAAGTTATTCGCCGCCGCGAAACACTGGCAGACCTGATCGCGCACGAACTCGATTCGTAACCACAACTCGCAAACAGTTTCTCTGGAGCTTTGCCCAGCCGAAGTCGCAAGTCATTCCACCGCAATCGGGGATAACGGGATCTCGTCTCTAAATCTCGCAACAGGTTTGCAGCATGGCACTCCGAGTGTCGCGTGAATGTCGCTCAACGTCCATCATGCGCGTCGGTACTTGGCGGTGCCGCCAGGTTTCTGGGCTTGCGCCGCCATAATCTGCTCCAGAGGCTGACGGCCAATTTGCGGTAATCGATTGTGAGTACTCCTGAGAGGCGGACAAGTGACCACATTGAACTGATGGACGCGTGAGGCCAATGACAGATGTAGCGTGGGACAAATCGGGGACGAAACCTGCTCTTGAAGTGGTATTCGCCGGGAAGGTCAAAGAAGATCGCGGCATAGTTGAATCCGAATTGCAGGCCACGACGAACCAGCCAACTGTCGTTGGGAAGGACTTCAACACGGACCGCAGGGCATAGACAAAGTGATACGGTCGCTACCCCATCGGATCGCAATGCCTGCACGCATTGATGAATCATGAACGCGACCAGGCCGCGAGGGGCATCCAGACGATGGCGGTACGTTTCGACGGCCCAGTGACTCCCGTTCTCGAAGGGAAGGCACACCAGAAATCCTTCGATTCTGCCATGCCCGTTGTCACCGCGTGCCAGGAACAGACGACGTCGCCCCCAGTCCTTTGGGTCGAATCGCCCATTGAAGAACCAGATTTCGTGGCGCTGCGGTTTCGATTTCAATCCCTCGGCAGCAACCGCACGGATGTTATCAAGTATGGCATCCCATTCGGCCTGAGAATGATTCTCACGACGACATTCTGTCAGCGAGACGTTTTGACGATGGCAGTAATTGAATTGGCGCCTTACCCATTCAAATTCGCCACCAGCCCATGTCAGATGGGCGAGATCCAGCATTGGTTCCTCACCCCATTTGGTGACCTGAAACTCATGCTGGCGAAACAACGGCAGGTCGCCTTCCACGACGTTGTAGAATGTGACGCAAAGCCGATGTTGCCTGGCGAACACCTGAAATTCTCGTAACAGACTTTCTCGGTTTGCAGGGTTGCAGAGCAATCCCCCTTGAACATGCAGGTACCGTCCAATCCGGGCGTAAGAAATAACGCCATTGCCGCTGCTGGACCAGAACTTGGTCAGTCCCGCTTCCGTCGCGAGGTAACTGTCGTAGGTCCGGCCAAACTGATAAGCCAGTTCCTCCAGAGTCTCTTCTGGTAACGCTCCCTCGTCAGTGACATCCGAGTCATTCATTTCAATTCTTGGAATCGACCAAGTCTCGAACGATCAATCCTCAACGAAGGAAGCGGAAAAACGCCTTCGTTGCGGGACATATCCATCAACACGCATTGGAACGATAGCGGTACTACGGCACTGTCATCGCATGTATCAGACGAAAGTGCAATTCGTAGGGCATATCGCTACGGGGTTCTATGCGACGTAGTCGAGAGCCGAGCGAGAGCGTGCGTAGGCTTGCACGGAGGCTGCTGTCAAAGGATTGCGGGTTTGACCGAACGGAACCGATAGGACGTCGTCGGGCCCCTGATGAAATGGCGCTTGATTCGACGAATTCTGTCCTTGAGTCTGACATTCGACCTGGCAGGGTGTGAATGCAACCCCTTGACTGTCCAGTGACTGATGCAGATTACCGAGTTGCCGTTCAATTGCCTGTCGGGCAGCTTCATCGGTCGCGACCATGCGGATCGAAACGACATCGTTAGAAATAGACAGGTGGACATTCAGTCGACCCAGATCTGGCGGATCGAGACGAAGCACGACGCTGGACTTATCAGCTTCCGGCGATCCCTCTAATCGCTGCTGAACGATTTCTGTCATGCGATGGACAAATGATTCCATCGGAACCGGTACTGCCGCAGAATCTAACGGGCCGGTGGAGGTCTGGGGTGTTGATTCCTGGACCTGCGTATGCTGTGGGGCTCCGAATTCCAAACCTGCAAATTTGGTGAACGTCTCGGATTTGTCGGCG
This sequence comes from Planctomycetota bacterium, assembly GCA_037146815.1. GTDB lineage: Bacteria > Planctomycetota > Planctomycetia > Planctomycetales > Planctomycetaceae > Schlesneria. The sequence goes on along the minus strand of JBAWWJ010000053.1, from coordinate 33,717 downwards.
ACGTTCGTCGCAGGAGCTGACTTTGCTGCACCCGACTCCGGGATCAAATCTTGCAGGAAACTCATCCCTTTGGGGATACCGCCGCTTGATTGGAATGCAACGTTTATTTTGCTCGTCAATTCGTTACGAAACTGTCGAAACGCGGTCAGGCCAGCCCGTGCTCCGTCCATAGCAGTTGCGAACGCTGCAGGACGCGAATCAATCGCCGTCTGATCCATTGGCTGCGAGACGGATTCGGTCGTGGAAACGGACGTGTCAGCGGCCTGAGCCTTTTCTGCCTGCAAGGCCTCTTCAAGATCTCCCTTCACAGATGCGACTTCATTTGATGGGAGCTCGCTCGCAGCATTGACAGTTTCGTTAGGCTGAACAGATTTGGAATCGGACTCTGGATTTTCCTGAATCGGAATCGATGCGGGATTTGAGCCAGGCGAAATTGCTGTAGTAGTAACAACGGGGTTCGTTTCACCTCCGCTATTGGCATGCAAGCTTTCGTTTGGAATCGGCGATTTTTCGGCCAACGCAGGCTCAACTTTTGTCGCTGCATCTGGCTTCGCTGCGTCTGCAACCTGGACAACTGCGCCGGGGTTCTGCACTGGATTCTGTGGCGGACTCGACTGCGGAATTTGTGACAAACTGGCCGGGACAGTCGGTGACGAGACTGCAGGCAACGTCGCGGTTACTGGAACCGCATCCTGTTTTCTGTCGGAAACGAGTGCTGGGCAATCTTCAGGTCGCAGCTTCGGCTGTTCAACCACCACCGGTTGGGCACGGACCTGAATCGGAGTCACTACATTGTCCGGGGCCAGATCATCTGCAGGTTTTTTGCTGGTCTCAACAGGCCTTTTTTGTCGGTCAACGGTTTTGTTGTTCGCAGCGTCAGTATCCATGGCAGACGTCTGCCGAGCATCCTGTCTGCGATCAGTCTTCTTCGAGACAGATGTCTCAACAGCAGACTTCGCATCAGTCTCTGTCGCTGGGTCGACGTCAGAGTCGCTCCTTGATTCCGTCCTTCGGTGCTGTTCAGAAACTTTCTCTGACGCCGGGTATTTTTCGCAGCGTTCATGCGGTGCGGCTGACGCAAGTGAAAAAACGTCGTCAAATGCGATCCGCGGACCGGCAACATCGGCGCGTTCCGCCGATGGCTGGGAAAGTTGGGGGATCGTAACGGTTGTATCGATTTTCATAAAACTCGCGCTCTCTGTTCCTCCGAAACAATCGAGTAGCTGGTGGTGTGTGCTGAACTCGGATACGGCGAGTTGTGCCGGATGCCGGAACAAAGGTGCGGAGATGATAGAAATCACAGTCCCGCTGATTTTGCCGCTTCGCGGGGTCGTCCTCGCCGAACCGGATACCGTTCCGCCTGAATGGCTCGCAGAACAATTTTCCCGACTTCCGCTCAACTCCGCCGACCGAAAATCCGCAGCCACTCGTGCCGCGGTCGCCGCTCAACAGGAACAGGAACTGGAACAACTGCGCCAGCAACGAGATTCCTGGAAACGCGGGTTCGCGGAACTTCAAAAGGCTGTGACTCAGACCGAAGCCCAATGTGCCTCAGTCCTGAATGAAATGCGTGAAGTGACGGTCGAACTGGCACATGCCATCGCTTCCAAACTCGTCTTTCAGCAATTGGCTGCTGGAACGTTCCCGATTGATCGCCTTGTGACAGAAGTCCTGAGTCGGCTGAACACTCGTGAACCTGTGACGGTTCGACTGCACCCCGAGGATCTCGCAATCTTCCAGCAGGGTGACCGGCAACCCCAGGCTGCGGAGTCGGAAACCAGCGTCCGAGTTGTCGCTGACCCGCGTCTGGCACGTGGCGATTGCAAAGCGGTCGCAGGCGAAATCACGGTGATTTATGAACTGCGTCGACAGATTGAAGAAATTCGTCGTGAACTCCTTTCTACGGTAAATGGACATGCTGAACCTCGACCTTGATCGGCTGCGAAGTGACGTCGAAGCCTGCGATGGCTTTCAGACGCAAGGCCGCCTGCGGGTCATCGAAGAGGGGCTGGCGTGCGCATTGCCCGCAGCACTCGGAGACCAGTGTCGTATCCTGGAACCGAGCGGTCGGGCAATCCCTGCCGAAGTGATTGGTTTCAGACGCGGGCTGGCACAATTGGCCCCGTATGAACTGGCCGAAGAACTGCGATCGGGGCTTCCTGTCGTCCGCGACCCCGAGCGGCGGAAAGTCCCCGTCGGTTCCGGAGTTCTCGGGCGCATCCTGGATGGAATCGGACGTCCGATCGATGGCCGCGGCCCCGTTCTACCCGGAGAACGCCGCGTTGTTCGAAATACTCCTCCATCGCCACTCCAACGTGGTCGAATCGATCGTCCCTTCGTGACCGGTCAGAAAGTCATTGATGGTCTGCTGTTATGTGGCAAAGGACAGCGCCTGGGGATCTTCGCAGGAAGCGGCGTCGGCAAGAGTACTCTGCTGGGCCAGATCGCGAAGACTGCCGAAGCGGATCTGAATGTCATTTGTCTGGTTGGTGAACGAGGATGTGAACTTCGCCCGTTCGTCGAAGACTGTCTGGGACCTGAAGGTCTGGCGAAATCGGCCGTGATCATTTCAAGCTGCGAACAACTGCCGATGATGCGAATTCGAGCCGTCGAGACTTCGATCGCCATCGCTGATTCTTTCCGAGCCCGTGGCAAAAACGTCCTGTTCTTTCTGGACAGCCTTACTCGACTGGCAATGGCCCAGCGGGAACTGGGCCTGAGCCTGGGTGAGCCACCGAGTGCTCGCGGCTACACTCCGTCCGTTTTCCAATTGCTGGCGAATACGGTCGAACAACTTGGCAATGGAACGACGGGAAGTATCACTGGATTTCTGACAGTCCTGGTCGAAGGAGATGACCTCGGCGAACCTGTCGCAGATTCAGCTCGATCATTACTGGACGGCCACATTGTTCTTGATCGCAAGCTCGCAGAAGCAGGCCATTTCCCAGCGATCAATGTTTCGCAAAGCGTCAGCCGAGCGTTCTTGCAGGTTTCGGACCCCGCCCAGCAGGTGGCCGCTCGGAAAATCAGGCAGATCATGGCGACTTATGCAGAAGTCCAGGACCTGATCCGGATCGGTGCCTATGTGAAAGGAACAAGCCCCCAGGTGGACAAGGTCCTGGAACTGATGCCGGCAGTCAATGCGTTTGTACAGCAAGGACTCAGTGATCGAATGACATTTGCAGAAACGCAGGCGGCAATGCAGAAGGTCGCGACAGCATGGCAGTATTGAAGTGGCCAGGGAGGAAATGAGACCTTCGGTCGGCCGTTTTGACGGGGTCAGGAGACCCGCGCCGATCGCGTCGTGCCGGCGCCGATCGCGTGACCCACGCCGATCACAATTTGAACCATCAGCCGGAACGCGCTAGCGTCCGGTTCGAACTGTGGGCAAGCGCCCAGCCGCTGATCGTCCTAAACGAAAACTTGGCCACAATGAAACAATAGCAACGAGAAGAGGAGACCTTCGGTCGGCCGTTTCGGCGGGGTCGGGAGACCCACGCCGATCGCGTGACCCGCGCCGAACACGTCGGTTTTGAAATATCCTGCCAGTAAAGAAATAAAGAAAACCCTCCAAAATGAAAAAATTCCAGTTTCGACTGCAACGGTTGCTGTGGTACCACCAGCAGCGTCAAAAGCAGGCAGAAGTCCTGTTGCAACAGGCGGTGATGCAGCGTGAACTGGCGTTTGCAGAGGTTCAGTCCATTCAGGCTGAGATTGATCGCGCCTGTCAGCTTCCGGAAGCAGTCGGAATGCCTGTGAACATTAGCTCGCGAGAGAATATTGCCGAACACCTGCGGGCACTCGGTCGAACTTTAACGGCTGCACAGGAAAAACTGATGCAGAAGGAGCAGCGATTACGAGAAGCAAATCAAGTCTGCACAGAAATTACACGTGATGTGGAGGGATTACTTCACCTGCGAGCCCAGCAATTGGCGGAACACACCGATGAAGTGGCTCGGCAGCAGCAAATCGTTCTGGACGAAGTGGTCATGCGGCAATGGTCGCTGCGGGATGCAGACGCCACGGCATAACCGTGAGGATCATCCGCGATGAAAACCTTGATTCAACTCATAGTGGTGGCAGTGATCTTCGGAGGTATCTCCGCAGCCGCTACGCTCTTTTTACAGCCGCAAACGACCACTCCCGTTGCAGGGGCTGACGATTCCGTGAAAACGGCTGAATCGACGGAAAAGACCGAAAAGCCCAAGGGTGAGAAAGAATCCGCAGATCATCCTTCGGACGGCCACGAAACTCCCGCCGCAGACCATGCAGAAAAGTCTGTCGAATTCGATGAGCATGCACTGGCCGCTGCGGAACCGCCGCGAGGACACTCGGCTCCGCATGCGGAGCCATCGAGTCACCACACGCCCGACGTTTCCAAGCCGGAAGCCCGTGTCGCTGTTCGTCCACCCTACACCCCCGATGGTGATGAAGCGGGCTCGATCATTAACCTGCTGCGCGAACGATCTCGAATCGCTTCAGAAAATGAACGGAAACTCGCCGAACGCCAGGATGCGATGCAATTGATCTTTGAAGACTTGCGCGCGGAACAGGCCCGGACACTCAAAATTCGACAGCGTCTTTCTGCGGAATTGAAGGAATCGCGTCAGGCAGTTGATGCAGCTCTCGAAGCCATTGAGGTCGAACGCTCGACAATTCTCAAGGATCAGACTGAAACTCGAGTTGCTGCGGAAGAAGCCGTCCGAATCGCAAATGAAGAACGCGACAAACTGCGTAAACAACTGGAGAAATCCACAAATCCTCAAACGGGTGATGCGAACAAGACGGGCGAAGCAGCATCTGGTGACGAGAACGCCAATCTGAAAAAAATGGCCGCGGTCTTCGATACCATGCCCGCCGAAAACGTTGCCAAGGTGGTCGAACAACTCGTCAAAACCAACAAGACGGACGCTGTTGTATCGCTCTTGAATGTGATGAAGGATCGCCAGACCGCCAAGGTGCTGGGGCTGATCACGGAAACCAATCCTCAATTGGCTGCAGATCTCTCTGACCGCATCAAGCGGTTGAAGTCGGCAACCGCAAAACCGGCGGTCGAATAATGGGAGGGACTGGTGTGATTGATCGAGCTTCAAAGGTCATCAAGACGGGCTCGATCCTGAGTGAAAGCTGTGAGCGTGCGAGCGCATGTCGAATGCATCTTTTGCATTCGGGACACGTCATCAACGCCGTATTTCGAGAATGGCGGCCAGGTCGTATCATTCTTCACGTCAATCCCGCGACGCGCGAGGATTCGCTGCAACCTGATGCGATGTGCTGCGTGGCGTTTCCGTACTTGCAATCACTTTATGCGTTTGTCGCCTGTGTGAAACGATTTCGGGATGGTGAGTCGGCTTTGGAGGTTCATTTCGATGAACCTCCCACACTGACCGTCACGAATCTGCGGCGATCTTACCGTGTCCCCGTCATCGACGAGGCTGAAATTGAATTGATCGTGCATTGGGCTGAAAACCAGCAGGCTCACGGAAAGCTGTCAAACATCTCGGAATCCGGTTTTGAAGCGACGCTTCCGGTCAGCGAGGATGTTCTGGCGGTCGATACGGAAGTTCAATGTGAGCTGAGATTTCGCGAAGACAATCTCATGCTGCCCGCCGTTGTTCGTCGCCGCAAACAAATGCAATTTGCCCTGCAATTCACGCTGGCCCGAGTATTAGAAAACCGCCCGGCGATTGTTGCCATTCAAAAAGTCGTTCGGACTCTCGAACAACTATGGCTGAAGAGTCGCAAACGCGAATTGAGCGGGCCAGACGAAGCGTGAATTATTTGTACCCGACCTGTTCCAGTCGCGGGAGTTCGTTCACGTTGCGAAGGCCGAACAGCGAGAGAAATCGGGGTGTTGTCCGATAGGTGACTTCTTTGGAGCCCTTGGTGCGTTCCACCGCAACCAGTTCTCGACGTATCAATTGCCGAATCACGCCACTGGAACCGGGTTTTCCCAATTCATCGATTGTCGCAGTCGTCACAGGCTGGTGATAGGCAATCACCGCCAGGACTTCGATCGCTTCCTGAGTCAGTTTGACTTCCTTGGGACCGAGTCCATAGGCCTTGCGGCGAATTCGTTCAAAGTCTTCTCGCAGGACCATGCGATAGCCCCCTTCACCGAGTCGAATCTCGTAGGGACGTCCTTCGCGAGCGTAGAGCATATTGAGTTCGTCGAGTTGTGATTCAATGAACTCGACCGAAAATTCGCCACGCAAGACATTGACAAGTTTGCGAGCGGTGAGCGGTTCCCCTCCTACAAACAGCAACGCTTCCAGGATCTGCCTGGGTGTCACGTTGGCATTGGGGCGAACCGTGGGTGGCTCCTGGCCCGCAGCCTTCTGGGAGAGGCCCTTCAGTTCAACCGCCAGCGTGGCGTCATCAATGCGTTCGGCCGGTGAAGCATCCATCGGCGTCAGCGTTGCAGACGTACCATCCTGCGGTGGTGTGGAATCAGAATTTTTTGCGGAATTGAGAGTCGAGTCGACGTCTGGGTGATGCGAACCGGTTTCATCAATCGAAAGATCGACCTCCGGAGCATCGGGAAACTGGGCGTCTGAGGCTTCCAGGGCTTCCATCGCGCGCAGATACGCTTCTTCCAATTCATCCCCTGCCCAATCGGCAGCTTCGGGAGCATTATCCAGTTGGCCCCAGAACCCGTGATCTGGCTCTTGATTCAGTTCTTCATCGTCAGTCGACATCCCGGCACGACTCCTTCCTGCACGAGACGATATTTCAGCGAATTCCCGTACCAAGATTAGCCCTGATCGTGGCAATGGGTCAAGACAGGTACGGCGACGATGAGCCGTGCAGATTTTCGACAGGCAGAGAGCAGGCGACCAGGAATTTGGCGGTGCTGCGAGATTCCGTCATGCCCGCGCCGGCGGGGCTGACTTATCAAGTTGTTTCGCATTCTTAGCGCATCGCATACGCCGCGACAATCGTTTTAATCGTCTTTACCCGCATAATCGCTACAGACGGACTGTTTCCGGGCTAATCACGAGCGCGCAACCATATTTCTGGAATATTGTTACGTCCAAATGTCCGTCTGTAACGATTATGCAGGTTATTCGTGTGGCACGGGTTGTGCGAATAATATCGATTGTGCTGAAGTTAACGAAAAGTGGGGTTGTCGCGGTTATGCGGCGTTGAGCCCGAGTGAACGTTAGGCCTCTGGAAACAAATTACGAACTCGCTTCCGAGTTCGATTCGCGTCAGTTCGAGCGTGTGTGGCGACCTGAGAGACCGCTTCGTGCGTTGTGTTGAGACGACCGGCGGGTGTGTGGCACCCGCCGGTCTTTTCGAAATCCCAAGCAGCGACCTGTGGCAAGTCCGCAGGCGTTGATGACCGGTTGCCCCCGTGCAGCCGCATATTGCTCCACGGCTGGAACCATCAGCCGCTGGATTCCTTACCGCACCGATGAAGTGGCACGGCTCGCTTCATCTGCCGGCGAATCGAGTCGCGAACAGCGCCGGTTCGTCGGCAGATGGTGAGTGCCCTGCCGCCTCATCGGGACGCGATCCCGCTTTGGAATTCCGTGTGGACCGGCGTTCACAAACGTGCCGTGAACAGACTCGGGACACACTCTTTATTGAAAAGGCCCGACCGATGAAAAAGCTTCTCCAGGAATTGATCGACAATGAATCTGGACTGATCCTCTCCGCTGAACTCGTTCTGGTTCTGACCATCGCCGTCCTGGGCGTTGTTGTGGGACTGTCTCAGGTGCAGACAGCCATCGTCACAGAACTCCAGGACGTATCACTCGCCTTCTCGGGCATGAATCAGTCATATGCCACACCCGGGTTCATGGGGTGCGGTAAATGGTGGGGACGGACCGCATTCACTGCAGGTTCAGGCTTCATCGATTTCTATGATGGCTGTGTTGGTAACGGCGGCGGGGGTGTTGTCGGCGGGAATTACGGAGGCGGAGGATATGGCGGTGGTGGTTACAGCGGAGGATACGGAACCACAGGGGCCTATTCGGAAATCGGCGCGGGTCAATCCATGGGGGTCACCTGCCCGACCACAACGACGACCGTTCCTCAGACGATAACTCCCTGCGAAACCTGCACACCTGGTGGCAGCACACCAACCCCGTTGCCAAGTCCGCAGCACATCGCGCCAGCACCGGAAGCACCGACACAGTCGTTGCCATTTCCGCCCGCACCGGTTCCGCACATCTAGTTTTCGTGGAACAAGTTGGGAGTGACAATTCAGGGCTTGTCTTCTGTGGCATCGCAGGGGACAGGCCATTTTTCGTTACTCGGTCAGTCGCACTGACCGATCAAGGTTGATCCCGAGTGCGGCGAGCTTGGTACGAAATGTCGAACGTGAAATCCCCAGAATTGCCGAGGCCCGACTGATATTTCCGTCCACCTGGCTCAATAATTCTGTCAGCATCGTTCGTTCGACACGTTGCATCACTTCGCTGTAGAGGTTTTCCGTCCCGCAACGAATCCGTTCCGTCATGAAACTGATCAGTTCGTCGTTGGCAGAATTTGCAGGCGACGCCGCAGGTGGCATTTGGTACTTTGCCGCTTCATGAGAAGGCGTGTGGCTCGCCCGAACGACTTCAGGAAGGAATTGCGGAACAATGACCGGACCAGATGCCTCAACAACGGCATGCTTCAGGACGCTCTGCAATTCCCGCAGATTTCCAGGCCATGAGTAGCGAGTCAGCAGTTCCATTGCTGGAGTCGAGATTTCACGGACTTCCTTATTGAGTTCCCGGCTGAATCTGTGGAGAAAATGTTCGACCAGAAGCGGCAGGTCACCAGTTCGTTCACGCAATGGTGGCAGTTGGATCGTGTAAACATTCAGCCGGTAATACAGGTCACTGCGGAATTCTCCCCGCGTCATCATTTCGGTCAAGTTGCGGTTCGTCGCCGCAATCAATCGCACGTTGGTACTGATGAGTTCATTGCCACCGACACGTTCGAACTGCTGATCCTGGAGGACACGCAGAACCTTCGTTTGCGTCAGCGGAGTCATATCGCCGATCTCGTCGAGAAATAGCGTTCCCCCGTCACATTGTTCGAACTTGCCGACGCGCTTTCGCTCCGCCCCTGTGAAGGACCCTTTTTCGTGACCAAACAATTCGCTTTCCAGAAGGTTTTCTGGAATCGCAGCACAATTGATCGCCAGGAAAGGACGCTGGGCGCGATTGCTGTATTGATAGATGGCCCGAGCGACAACTTCCTTACCCGTGCCGCTTTCGCCGAGGATCAATACCGTGACGTCCTGTGCCGCGACGCGACCAATCTGCCGGTAAACTTCCTGCATGGCAGGGCACTGGCCGACCAGTAAGTCGCCATCCTGCTGCTGTGATCCGGTCGCAATTTTGGCGGGAGTCCGCATCATCCGGGATGTCTCCAGCGCCCGGTCGATGACAAGCAGCAGGGCATCCACATCCAGCGGTTTGAGCAGGTACTCAAAGGCACCCATCCGCATGGCCTCGATCGCCGTTGATGCCGTTCCCTGTCCTGTCATCAGGATTACCGGTACGCGACAGTCCATGGACTGCAAATTCTGGAGCAATTGCAGTCCAGTTCCATCCGGAAGGCGAATATCTGTAATTACGGCATCTGGCGGCGACGCTCGAAAAACCGCGACGGCTTCGGCCGTGGAACGTGCTGTCTCAAGTTCAACGGTTCCTGCAGGAAACGCGTATCGAAAACAGTTTAGAATCAATTCGTCGTCATCAACCACAAGCAGTTTCGGCATCATAACCTTCCGCCAACTCAAGAGTTGTCAGTGAGTGCCCACCACGAACGGGTCATTTGCCATCGTTCAATAACTGATTTCATTCGGAACAAGCATTGCAACTCCATGCTACCAACCTGAAGCGAACTTGCGCTCGAAACGTTCCCTAATTTCATCTTTCGGGGTCAACTGGTTTTTTTGTAATGTGTTTGGAGCGATCTCGCGTGATTCTCAATACTGAGACGGAAATGAATCTGCAGGAATCGGTCATCGATTGTCCGATCGGAAAGTTTTCGCCACTCGAATGGCACGGTACCGTACGTGGGACGTGCCTCGCTCAGAAGTGACGGATAGAATTGCATCAATGATGGAACATTTCACGAACAAAGGTCCAACAACATGATCGTCTCCATTGGTCGGATTCTGTTTCCAACAGATTTCAGTGAACCTGCAAAAGAAGCCCAGAAGTATGCGACCACACTCGCCGAGAAATTCGGGGCGGAGTTGCACGTTCTCCATGTCGTTCCCGAGATTATTCTCCCGGCGACAGATTCCTATACCACTTGGTCACTTCCCGAAGGTGGAATGAAGGCACAACTGGAATCCGCCGAAAAGCAACTGCAGGCGGAATTTGGAGCCACTTCAGGGGCCCATCGCGCGGTCGTGGTTGGATTTCCCATCGAAGAAATCATGAAGTACGCCGTGGACAATGCAATCGATTTGATCGTCGTCGGAACCCATGGTCACACCGGGTTGTCACACCTGCTGCTGGGAAGCGTCGCTGAAAAGCTCGTTCGACTTGCCAAATGTCCAGTGCTGACGGTGCATCCGCAGGGACATCAGTTTGTGATTTCAGAATGACGACAATTCTTCCCGAATCGACCAAACCGTGGGCCTTGTCGGTCTCGGAGTTAGCAAAGCTGCTGCAAACGGATTCGGCACGTGGCCTTTCGCGGGAGGAGGCTGACCGGCGACTGCGTGAGTTTGGACCAAACCAGATCGGACATCAGCAGACACGGTCCTGGCTTCATGTTTTTGGGGCTCAGTTCGCAAATGTCATGGTAGCCCTGTTGGTTGCGGCAGCCGTCATCAGTGGATTGATTGGCGAATATACGGATGCGATCCTGATCGGCCTGATCGTGATCGCTAACGCCGTCGTTGGCTTTTTTCAGGAATGGACTGCGGAAAAGGCCGTTGAGTCACTCAGGCGAATGACGGAACCTGCGGCTCGCGTTTGTCGAGACGGGAAATGGCAGCAGATCCCTGCGATCGAACTGGTCCCCGGCGATCTGGTAGAAATCGTCACGGGGGACTTTGTTCCAGCGGATGCCAGGTTAGTATCGGTCGCCGAATTGGAAACGTCGGAAGCGTCATTGACGGGGGAATCTCATCCCGTCGAAAAGTCCCTCGACCCAGTAGCACCTGAAACCGCACTTCCAGACCGCGTCTGTATGGCGTACTGCGGGACCTCAGCCGTGACTGGCCACGGTCGAGCCATCCTGACTCAGACGGGGACTCATACGGAACTCGGCCGAATCGCCGAGATGATGACATTGGCCGCACCATCGCAAACACCGCTGCAACGAAGGCTGGATAAACTCAGTACGCGGCTGACAATCGTGATTGTCATTGCGGCGTGCGCAATGTTCGCTATTGGCTTTCGACAGCATGGACTGGGAAAGATGCTGTTGACCGCGGTCGGTCTGGCGGTCGCAGCACTTCCTGAAGGGCTGCCCGCAGTGATTACGATCGGGCTGGCAATTGGTGCCCGACGAATGGCTGATCGGAATGCCATCATTCGTCGACTGACTGCGGTGGAAACACTGGGGTCAGTCAACGTAATCTGTACCGACAAAACAGGGACGTTGACTCAAAATCGGATGACGGTCGCAAAGATCGATCCCTCGTCGGATGACCCGGCTGCGAAAACAGAATTGCTGACGGCGGCTGTGCTGTGCAGTGACGCCATCTTCGATGTTGATGGCGGTGTCCTGGGGAGTCCCACGGAAAGCGCCTTCCTGCATGCCGCATTGGAAAACGGCTTGGAAATCGACACGTTGCGAAATCGATTTCCACGAGTGGCTGAAATCCCGTTTACGTCCACGCGTAAACGGATGGCGACACTGCATCATGATGACAAGCGACAACATATTCTGTACGTGAAAGGTGCGATCGAGCGAATATTACCGTGCTGTGTCCGCATCGCAGGTGAGGAAAAGCCGCTTCCGGCCGACGACCTGATGAAAAGGGCCGCGGAACTCGCAGGACAGGGACAGCGGGTCCTGGCTTTCGCACGCCGAATCTGGACTGACCCGCAGAAGCCTTCGGACCCGGAGGAGTGGGAGAATTCTCTCGAATACATCGGCCTGATCGCACTCTCTGATCCCGTCCGTCCTGAAGTTCCAGAAGCGATTGATCGTTGCCGGTCGGCTGGAATTCAACCCGTTCTGATCACGGGGGATCACCCTGAAACGGCCCGATCCATTGCCGGGCAACTGGGGATCTGGCATCCCGGCGAAGCCATCCTGACGGGTGCCGATCTTGATCGGATGTCGGACGATCAACTTCAGAAAGTAGTGGCGTCAACGACGGTCTATGCGCGAGTTTCGCCTGAGCACAAACTGCGAATTGTCCGTGGACATCAGGCGATGCAATCGGTAACAGCGATGACAGGTGACGGCGTCAATGACGCCCCCGCACTGAAACAGGCCGACATTGGCGTTGCGATGGGAAAGAACGGAACAGACGTGGCCAAAGAGGCGTCGGCCATGGTTCTGGCCGATGACAACTTTGCCACAATTGTCAGTGCAGTCGAAGAGGGCCGCGCGGTCTATGACAACATCCGCAAATCGATCGCGTATCTCTTTTCCGGGAACATCGCCGAAGTGATTCTGCTGTTTGCAGCACTGGTGGTTGGTCTTCCGCTCCCCCTCATTCCGATTCAAATCCTCTGGATCAATCTGGTCACTGACGGATTGCCGGCACTTGCGATGGCCTTTGAGCCACCGGAGTCAAATATCATGCGACGAACTCCCCGTAAACGATCCGAGGGGTTGTTTGATCACGGTCTCGGCTGGAGTGTCTTGCTGGTCGGCGGCATTGTTTCGGCCTCGCTGCTGCTGCTATTCCGCTACCAGTTGTCGAGGGGTGAAGAGTTAGAGTATTCGATCAAGTCCGCACAAACAGCCGTCTTCATGACACTGGGCCTCGCCGAACTACTCTATGCCACTTCCGCTCGTGATCTGTCACGTTCGTTCGAACTGAAGGGGGTCATCCGAAACAGGGCACTATTGCTGGCGATCTCGGCGGGGGTCCTGCTGCAATTTGCCGTTTGTTACATCCCGTTCCTCCAGGAGATTTTCCATACCGTGACCCTGTCAGCACGGGAACTGTGCCTGTGTCTGGTAGTCTCGACCGTAGGATTTCTGGCGATGGAAGCGTGGAAACGAGTCGTCCGATACGTGTGAAATGGCGATTGACATGAGGAACACTGATCTCCGCTGATTTCCACCGATCAGACAGAAAGAAACGGCTTTCACGGCATAATGGTTCCAAGGCCAATGCTTTTTTGAAGCTGGGCAGGATGTAGGGTGGGACCAGTGGCGCTTCGCCGCGCCGGCCCACCATCAATTTTCGACGTTCCTGATGGAGGGCCGGCGCTCGAAGCGAACTGGTCCCTCGCTACATTGAAAAAGCCGATTGCCCTGATAATGGTTCGAAGCATACTGGTTCGCTTCCTCGTGTTCGGGATCAGCGTGAATCAGCGGCGATCAGTGTTCCAAATCTCTTCCTTCCTCCAGAAAGGCGAGCAACATGTTGAAAGAGGATGGTTACAGAGTGATCCGCAAACGTCGCTGCACTCTTCCACGTGACCAGTCCAGTCTTCGTCCACCATCTCTGGCATCCCGCTGAGATGCGCTTGTCGCGCGACTCATGATCCGGGGGGCGGGGGATGAAATGCGGCGGGCATTCTCACCTCCCCTTCATCAACTCCTCAAACCCCTCCATGCCATGCAACGGCGTCAAATCCTCGTCCTATTGCATGTGGTTGAAGTTGTCATATCCCGCAGCGACTGCCCCCTTCAGGCAGATCAGGGCTTGGTCCAGATACTTCTTTTGTTCGACCAATTCGGATTCGGTGGGCTGAGGTTTGTCTCGGACGACCAATCCGCCGCACGGGCTGAAGGCGCTGGCGGCGTTGTACTGCATTCCGCCCTGTTGCTCGTTCCTCGCACTCGTCGATCTTGTCTCGCAGCATCTGCCGCAGATCGCCCGGTTCGAATCCGAAAATATCCTGCGTGACCGGATCGTAACCCAGCCGCAACAACACATTCGCCACCAACTGCCGAGCCCCCTGCAACTCAGCCGTCACCGCCGAAGGTGGCACCGTCTGTCGTTCGACTTCAAGTCAGATCGAGACTCCGAACTTGTTCGTTCGTTGAAGTCGCTCCATACTGTCAACGGAAGGCCTGTGTCGGAGTTCTGGATGGAAATGAAAGCTCAGTCAAAGCAATAGGGCGAAATTCCAAGGGAACTTGCATCGATCCAACAAGGCCATCATTTCGTACCGGTGTATTCTACACGCTCAGAAAGCTACCGCGATTTCCGTAGAAAGAGGTCAAATGAGATTCAGTAGTCGAATTGCCGGAGCCATGTTTTGGCTGACACTGATTTCAACGTCAGTACAAACGTATGGTCAACCCGCGCCCACCCCGTTGGCAGGACCTGGTAAGCCCGTGGACTGGTTGTTCGTATTCAAGTTCAATTCGGCGACGTACCCCGATCAGATTTGTCGTGGAGGCGATCCTGAGGAAGATTCGCCCGGACTTTTCGGAGGGACTGTGAAGCCCTATGGACTTGCCCAAGAAAAGTGGGCGCGAGGAGAGAGATTAGACGGCCTGCTCGAACATTATGGGAGAGAGGTATCCCAAAGTCGAGTGCCTTCGGACTGAGTTGTAGAAGGTTTCGATATATTCAAACACGCTGAGTTGCGCTTCGGCTCGAGTTTGATAATCGCATTGATGGACGAGTTCCTTTTTCAGTGTCGCGAAGAAGCTTTCCATGGGAGCATTATCCCAGCAGTTTCCTTTGCGGCTCATGGAACAAGTGACCCCGTGCTGTTTGAGAACGCGCTGGTAATGATCGCTGGCGTACTGCACGCCTCGATCGGAATGTGCGATCAGACCCTCTCCGGGAAGTTCCCGGTTAACGGCCATCTCCAGCGCGTCCGTCACGAGTCGACTGTCAATTCGCTCCGACATCGACCAGCCCACGATCTTCCGGGAATACAGATCCTCAACCGCCGCCAGATACAGCCACCCTTGGAAGGTGGGGATGTAGGTGATGTCGGTCACCCATGTAATATTCATTCCGGCCGGCGCGAAATCGCGGCTGACGATGTTATCCGCAATCGGCAGCTTGTGGCTTGAATCCGTGGTTGACACGCGAAACTTCTTCACGGTGGAAGCACGAATTCCCGCTTGTTTCATCAGTTTGGCCACCGTCTTTCGATTGCAGGGACAGCCCGTGGCAATGAGCTCCTGGTGGACCCGAGGAGCCCCATACGAATGATGATGTTTTTGCTGATGCAGTTCGCGGATCTGTGTGGTCAACTCTTCTCGCCGCTGAGCTGCTTCACTCGGGGGCCGCTTCCGCCATGCGTAATAACCACTGGCTGAGACATCCAGGACTCTGCACACGATTCGGACGGGCCAAACCTTTCGATGAGACTCGATAAACTGGCACCTCATCGCGACTCCTTCGCGAAGAAGACCGTCGCTTTTTTTAAAATATCCCGCTCCATGCGAAGTTGTTCGTTCTCGCGACGCAACTTTGCCAGTTCTGCCTCCTGGGCCGTCAGCTGGCCTGAACCGGGAAAGGCTTGTTCTCCTTCATTCGCAAACTGCGACTTCCACCGATAAAGCAGATTCGGACTGATTCCCAGGCGACGGGCCGCCTCCGCAACAGAAAGCTGCTGCTTCTCAATCAAATTCAACGCTTCACGCTTGTACTCGGCACTAAACTGACGACGTTCTTTCGACATGCGATGGACTCCTCAAGGGTAAGCATACTTCGCTTTTCCTCGCGCCCACTTTTCTTGGGCAAGTCCACGTCTTGGCGTCTTGAGCGAAGCGGGCGTGAGGTTCATCCTGGTTTTTCAATCTGTTGACATGCTCAATTGAAAAAAAGGTGAAACCAAATTTGAATGGATCAGCATGAAATCACATACCGAATACCTGACGTTTCACCTTCCCGCCCGGATGGCGTTTGAGAACATTACTCCGACGATCGAAGCGATTGTTCAGAAGAGTGGTATTCAGGAAGGGTTAGTCCTTTGTAACGCCATGCACATCACCGCTTCCGTCTTCATCAATGACGACGAGCCGGGCCTGCATGAAGACTACAAGAAGTGGCTGGAAGGTCTGGCGCCGTTTGATGCTTCTGCGCAGCGATATGCTCACAATCGAACCGGCGAAGACAATGCCGATGCTCACATGAAACGCCAGATCATGGGGCGTGAAGTACTCGTACCCGCGGGAAACTCGATTTCGGCCCCTGGGAGCAAATCTTCTACGGCGAGTTTGACGGTCGCAGGCCCAAGCGAGTGCTGGTGAAAGTCCTTGGCGAGTGACAATCACTTAGAGCGCATCCCGTTTAAGTGTGGCGTCCCGCGGGTATCAAATTGCAGAGTCTAACCCATGTTTCGACGCGACACGGAAGTGCGACCCGCACTAAATTGACTCATGCCTATTTACTCTTTCCGCCTTCTACTCCAACGGAGTTACGTCTTATAGCCCAGGGTTGCGAGCGAAGCTCGCTACCCTGGGGATGGGACCGTTGATCTTCTACCCCGAATGGGGTTGCGTCGCATTTCATCCGGTAATTCATGCAATGGCGGGTGCCCAGACATCGTACATCGACCGGATCTTCCAAAGCGGCCTTCATCGCTCCGCGTGAAGTCAGCTGTTTCCAGTTTGATCATTACCACTGGGAAAGGCCCCAACAAGAAACAGCCCCGACTGATATTCCATAAATGATTTCGCGAAGACTGCTCAATTTTCGGTTGACGACGAACTGATAAGTTCGTCTGGTATGTGATCGGCTGACTTCACGCGGAGCGATGAAGGCCACTTTGATGGGCAATCAATCGTTCGCAGCCACCCGTTCACTGAATGAGACCATCCTATGTGTCGCCTGATTAACGTGACTCGTCATTGTCTGGTCGCTCTTTCGTGCTTCGGTTTCCTGATCGCCTCCAGCCGAGCGGAGGATTCCACGCCCCCCAGTGATGCGGTGGTTCTGCAGGCTGTGGCCAGAAGCCTCCCCTTCCTGGAAAAAGAGGGAGTGGCCTGGATGCATGAGCGAGACTGCATCTCGTGTCATCATGTGCCGTTTCTGCTCTGGTCACATCGCGCGGCTCAATCTCGCGGACTGACGGTCGATGCCAGGAAATTGGCGGAGTGGGATGAATGGACTCGGCAAGACTCGCTGTCGCATCGCAATCTGTTCCGATTGCAGAACTACGATCTTGGTAAAGTCGAGGCAACGAAATTACCGGACGCGGTCAAGGAAAAACTCAAGCCCTTGATCGAGCAGCCCTTC
Source organism: Planctomycetota bacterium (assembly GCA_037146815.1). Classification (GTDB taxonomy): domain Bacteria; phylum Planctomycetota; class Planctomycetia; order Planctomycetales; family Planctomycetaceae; genus Schlesneria. The sequence goes on along the minus strand of JBAWWJ010000053.1, from coordinate 16,415 downwards.
AAGACCGAAGCGGAGTTCCTCGCCAAACTGACACCGCTGCTGAGCAGTGATGAACTGACGTCCTGTCAGGCAATCATCCTCAAGACAGCCGAGCGAGCCCCGTTCGCCGTGGATCGGACGGGCGGCGGTCTGGATGTCCTGGGGCAATTGCTATTCGGCAATCACGGGACGGCGAGCGTGCTGGTACAAGCCGAATTTCGCGATGGTGTGATCGACTTGATGAAACAGACTCAGTTAGAAGACGGCTCGTGGACTCCGGGAAATCAGTTTGCCACCATGCGTCGCTGGCCGCTGCCAACAGCAAACCAGACAACAACCATGTGGGCCACGCTCGCCCTGGCAGCCAGCGAAGCTCCCGGTCAGAAGCCCTCCACAACGGTCGAGAAGGCGGTCGCCTATCAGCGGCAGCAGCCATCGAATCCCGACAATCGCGAATGGCTCGCAACACGGCTGCTGTTTGAACACCAGTTCGGTACAGCGGCGGATGTAACAAAGCTGCTTCAGCAGTTGATTGAGGCAAAAAACAGTGACGGCGGCTGGGGCTGGGAAAAGGGCCTCCCCAGCGATTCGCTGACGACAGGCCTGGCGCTCTATGTCCTGGCAAAAGCGCGAGCCGGCGATGACTCGGCGGTATTTCGAGAAGCTCGCAAACTCTTGCTCTCAACACAGCAATCCAACGGTTCGTGGCTAACCCCATCCAAAAACATCACAAAGTCTGTAGAGCCGGAACGCCTGAAAGCCCGCGACGAAATCTACCACTACTGGGGCACCGCCTGGGCCGCCATTGGACTGTTGGAATCGGTCGACAAACCGGGTAATTAAACTGGATTAATCCATCCGTCGGATGCCCAGAAGAATTCGCCTAGTCTGATCGTGATCGAATAACAGACGATGGTGATAAGGCAAAAACGAGTTGAAGTCGACATCAAGGACGTCACTCCCCGGGCGAAGCGTGCTCTTCCGACGAATTTCCGAAGCTCGACACCGCCAGACAATCCCTCTTGTTGCTTTGCAACCCAGACATCCAAAGCGATGTCTGGGCTACCCCGCGAATCGTATCCTTGTATTGACGTTGGATTCATCGTCATCTACGAAACTCAATCAGCGCCGAAGCTGGCTGCAATTCCGTTTGCCTGTTGCTCAGTACCGCACCCCGAGCCGTATTCCGATCCACCTGAACCGTGGCGAATTGGACTGCTCTTCAGCGCCCATGCATTTCCTGAAGACTTGAAGCGAGAAATCGCGGAACCCTTTTGGGATCTACTGGTAGTTTCAAATTCAGAAGACGAAATACACTCTTTCGAAGCGATTCGTTTGGCCGCGTTGAACCGAGATCACCCGTGCGAGGGCTGCGAGGGCACGGGACGTGAAGGGGAGTGTATCCTGTGGTTGCGTACGCCCTGTGCAACCTGCACTGGAACAGGGAAAGTATCGTGGCGCGCAGAATCTACAGACATCGCAGATGTGCGAAGCGGTTTCGCGGATGAATATGCATACGACTACGTTCAGCCTGATTCATGATCGCAACGGACATTTGCGCCGAACGAGGCGGTCAACTTGACCCGCAGTCGCTGATGGTTCAAAGTGTTGGTGTGTTGATTGGACGCCCGTCATTGATCGCGGGAAAGTTACCTTTGGCGTTTGGCGGCGGAGGGCGCTGCGTATGAGCTTCTTTCCCGAGATGGGCTGCGCATCGCTGGTCGCCGCTGGGGACCACGTTCGGGCTGTTGGCTGGCTGCACCCCGATCACCCCTACCCCCAAGGGCCGGTTTCCGCTGAGTTCTTGGCCCGCCTGAAGGAGTTCGTGGCGCGGAGCGGCGATAGCGCGGAGGCGGTGTACTTCGGTGCCTTCGGCGGCTATCACACCTGCGAGTTCTGTGGCCGGGCAAACGGCATCGGGAACTTCGGAGTGCCGAGGGGTGAACTGCTGTTCGTCGCGCCCGAGATGGTCGTGCATTACATCGAGCAGCACGGCTACCAGCCACCGGCCGAGTTCGTCGATGCCGTCCTCCGGTCCCCTCTGCCGGACACGGAGGAGTATCAGTTGATCACCGAGCCCTTCTGGCACATGCACCGGGCGGTGATCCAGCGGATGGTGGAGGCTCGCAACTCCAAACCAGACGCTGCAGCAGATGACGGGGTCATGTAGGCTTCTCTGGAGTTAATGGCTCTTGCCGCCCCGCCGTTGCTGAGCTTTATCGTTCGTCATCAGGTAACCGTTCACACCCCGAAATGGAAGAAATCAAGCGGATCAGGAATACCGAACAAACCAAAGGAGCATTACTCTTTGGAGGTGGGGAACGACGGAGATTGAACGACAACAAGGAGTCCTTACCGGTCGGACTCTTTGATGTTGATAACGGCAGGGTGGCCCAGACATCGCTTTGGATGTCTGGGTTGCAGAGCAACAGGAGGAATTGACTGGAGCGTTGGAATTCCGATTGAGTGGGCGGACTGATACGCTGTCGTGACTTCCCTCTTGTTCCTGCGTCACCCAGACATCCAAAGCGATGTCTGGGCCACCTCGCCAAAATTATAGAATTCGCAAAACGGCGGAACAAAAAGATGCATTGTGATTTTTCTGACTGCTATTCTGGTACGCCGTGTGGTGGCTACAGCATCTGCTCCTGGGCTCCAATTTCGTTCGCGAACCCAGAATGCCCCAAACCTGGCGGCCCAGAACTGTGCGGCTGCTTTCCTATTACAAAGCCCTCAGGAAGGGGTTCCTTGTGACAAATGAAGCGGTTCTCTCGCCAGAAGCTGGACGGATCGAAGAATTGATCCTTTCCTTTCGGGCAATGCGTTCTGAGTCGGTTTTGAAGTCGTCCGCTTTCTTGCGATCCATGCTCGCAGAGCACGGTTTCGTCCTTGAGTCACATCAAGTTGTTCGTCGTCAAGTGATTCACAACGACGACCTCGATGTTGCTATGCGCATGTTTAACGAAGACCTTGCAGAGAGAGGGCAGCCGCACTTGGGCCCACTTCCAAAGGAAGTTATTACGCGGCTGACGCGAATGGTTAAACTTCACGTGTTTGAGTTCTCAATGGGGGGCGGAAGGGAACGCGCGACCCCGCGCGACCCTCACGCACTGCGAACGCAACTGGTACCCGGCCATATCGATGGAAATATGGTATTCTAAGAGACCACGATACCCTGCAGGGTTCCTGACATTGCGAGGAGTGGCACGTTCCATCTGCGACGCGATTCGTCACAAAGTAGTGTCGCGAGCCTACTCATAATTGAGGGCAACTCAAAGGGGTCAGGGTGCGTCGGCACAAGCTGTGGAGAGGTAGCGAATGAAAGAGTCGTACAAGGTAAGGCCTAGCCAGTCACCTTGGCCTCGAGTGATGCGTCGTGATGGGCAACTGTCACGTCGAAGCGTTCACAGAGGTACAGCCGGGCGGTGTATTGAGCTCCGAAAGCATCATTTTGTGGTGGCCGACCTTGTCCTGACAAGGGGAAGGCAACAGTCATGACTCGCGATAATGGCAAGCGTGTTGTGTCCCCCACGGAGTCTGAGACCATCAGCACGGCTGGAAACTTTTCTCACGGAAGCCGAGAGACCCCGTTGACATCCAACGCACCCATGGCGTTGGATCGGTCGGAGCAGGCGCGATGCCGTAATGCCGACATGCACCGCCGGCGTAAACTCATGTGCCGCAAATGGCAGCGCCATTCGGCTCAGAACTCATTGATATTGAAAACGACGGAGCGTGGTCGCTCTGGGCCAACTACCCCGCTGCCCTCGATGGCTTCTTTTCCTGCCGGAATTGATCGACGCTGACGGCGACGGTGATGATGATTCCCAGGATCATGTCCTGGATGGGGTTTGTCAGGCCGACGGCTGTGCAGCCGCTGGTGATGACGGACATGATCAAGGCTCCCGTCAATGTTCCCAGGACGGTTCCTCGGCCGCCGCTTAGGCTTCCTCCTCCGATGACCACTGATGCGATCACTTTCAGTTCCAGGCCTGCTCCTGAGGTCGGGTTGCCGACCGTCAGGCGTGAGAACTGATAGAGGCCCGCGATGCCGACGAACAGGCCGGCCAGTGTGTAGATGGCAATCTTGTTCCAGCGGACATTGATTCCACACAGACGTGCCGTCGCTTCATTCGAGCCGAGGGCAAAAACGTAGCGGCCGAAGACGGTCCAGTGCAGTGCGGCGGCCAGTAAGCCTGCCAGGGCCAGCGTCACCCAGATCCCCAGGGGGACTCCCAGCCACAATGCCTGCGGCCGGACACTCAGCAGATCTCCGAACCAGTAGGGGACTTGAGTCCCCGTATCGGGACGGACCGTTGTCTCCGATGCCAGGATCTTTGCCATTCCCAGATACAGTTGCATCGATCCCAGCGTGACAATGAACGGGACCAGGCGCAGATAACTGACTAAGGCCCCGTTCACAAACCCGCAGATCGCACCACAGGCGATCGTAATCACCACGACCACGACCGAGGTCCAGATCGCCGCGGGCCGGTAGGCGACTGTCAATTCGGCGACTTTGGCGACCAGGGTCTCGCGCTGAGATTCCAATCGCTGCAGCTCTGCCCGGTCGGTTTCAGACTCGGGGTTTTTCGCCGCCAGGTCGTCCCGGGTCTTGGTGACCAGTTCTAATTCCGTTCGGGCAGCGGTTAATGGCTTCATCACGGCACTCAAAGGCTGCATCCCGAATGTCCGGGTGGCGACATCCTCTTTCAGGCACCATGCCAGGACCGTCGCGCAGAGTGCGATCGACATCCCGACCGAAAGATCGATGCCGCCGGCAATGATGATCACGGTCATTCCGAGTGCCGCGACAGCGACGGTTGCCGTTTGAGCCGTTACCGTGCGCATGCTGCGCTGGGAGGCAAACTGGGCTTTTTCCCCGTTCTTGAGCCAGTCGGCGACGCAAAAGAGCAGGATGACGAGAATCACCGCCAGAAACGGTCGCACGATCTCGGGCAGCACCAGCTTACTCTTGAACGGTTCATTCATCGTTGAGCAATCGATTGAGACGGGAGGAACGATACTCGCGTGACGACGACAGGTGAGTGACAGGCCATCGCCCCCGTATGCGTCGACGCGAATCTGACGGATCTCCTTTTTACCGCCGTTTTGAGTAAAAGTAACGGTCGATGCATCGATTGCTCAGGTGTCGTTGGCATTTCGGCTTTATCGAAACCTGTAATTCCCTGTGGCCTGAAGGCCCACGAGAACAAAGCACAGGGCTTCAGCCCTGTGAACAGAATTAAAACAAAATGTGCGACTTGAAAGGTCGCGAGACGCGACGGATCGGAATTGACCGCTGCGACTGAAGTTCTCGCGACCTTTCAGGTCGCTTAGCCTGCGCCGTCCGTAGCCACAGGGCTGAAGCCCTGTGCTTTGTTCTGGTGGGCCTTCAGCCCACAAACGGTCGACGCTTGCGACATCGCCGGCAGGGTGGCGGGCGCACCCGTTTCGGGGAAGCCCCGTTCGAACGCGTTCTATTTCGGGGACTTCTGCAAAGCCAGCGCGCCCCGCCACCCAACCGACGTCGAGAGAAAAAGTTGTGGGTAACATTGACTCCACCCTACTTCCTGCCCAGCTTCAAAAAGGCATTGGCCCTGATCGATTGCTGATTCTGTTCTCGGCGTCTGGCGGTTGTCCGACACGGCGGATGAGGGCTCTCACAGAGGCACGGAGACGCGAAGGAGCGCAAGAACGAGTCCGGATGCAACAAAGCGGCAGGAATTGCCGAATTTGCGATTCTCGCGGGTTTTGTAAATCTGCGCTGCCTGAGCCATGTGCCGCATCCCCTGTCCTCTGAGCAGGTTGTGGCTGACTCAGTAATGGACTGGGCGAACACCGTCCATCAAGCCCTGTTGTCGCATTTGTGAGCCTGGCATAAAACGGGATCGTGTCATCGCTCACCGTTTTGGTTCACAATCTGCCTCTCTGGCCATGAGGCTCTCCATGACAATTCCGCAGAACCGTTGCGTACGGGTTTTCACCAGACTTCTGTCGCTCGCAATCGTGATTGCGCTGGCAGCGAGCACGGAATCGGCGCGGGCTACTGCGGCAGACTTGTCTCCGCTGGAGCAGCTTGGAAAACAGATCTTCTTTGACAAGAACCTGTCGAACCCCGTCGGACAGGCCTGTGCCAGTTGTCATGCTCCGGAAGTTGGATTTACCGGACCAGACTCTGATATCAACCTGAAAACCGGCATCTATCCGGGAGCCGCTCCGGGGCGGTATGGCAATCGAAAACCACCGTCAGCGGCCTATGCGGCTTTCAGTCCCAAGCGTGAATTCGACCAGAAAGAGGGGACCTGGGCCGGGGGCCAATTCTGGGATGGGCGAATGGATGATCTGGTCGCCCAGGCCAAGGGACCGTTCCTCAATCCTCTGGAAATGAACAACGCGTCGGCTGCGGATGTCGTCGCCAAAGTGCGCGAATCGAATTATCGGGGGCTGTTTGAAAAGGTTTACGGAGCAAAAGCCCTGAATGCTGCGGATGCGGATGAAGCCTTTGACTTGATGGCCCGTGCGATTGCGGCCTATGAATCGTCGCGTGAAGCCAATCCGTTCAGCTCAAAATACGATGCCTTCCTGGCGAGGGAAACAACCCTGACGGCTCAGGAACTGCGCGGGTTGGCCCTGTTTGCGGGGAAGGCCAACTGCACGGCCTGTCACCCGCATCAGAGTGCCGCGGATGGAACGCCTCCCCTGTTTACGGACTTCACGTATGACAACGTGGGGGCTCCCCGCAACGCTGGCAACCCGTTCTATCGGGCTGACCCTGCCGTAAATCCCGATGGGCTCAAGTATCGAGATCTGGGGCTCGGGGGCTTCCTGAACGACAAGACCCAGCACGGAAAGGTGAAGGTTCCGACGCTGCGAAACGTCGCGAAAAAGCCGCATCCGCAGTTCGTAAAGTCTTACCTGCACAACGGTACCTTCAAAAGCTTGAAGGAAGTCGTCAGATTTTATAACCACCGCGACAAGACGCCGGACGCCTTTGCACCGCCCGATGTCGAAGAAAACTTCAACCAGGAAGAACTGGGCACACTTGGTCTGACCGATGCGGAAGAAAACGACGTCGTCGCGTTTCTGGAGACGCTGTCCGACGGATTTGTCGCTCCGCAACCTGCGGCGACGGAACCAGAATTCCCGGCGATCGCTCCGTCTGCCCCGACGCGAGGTGATCACTTCAAGGGGGCTCGCGACGTGATTCGGGTGGTCCGCTTCCGCCGCGTTGTGGAAGAAGCCTCGCGAAGCAGCGACACACGTCAGCGATGATTGAGCGGTCAGCTTTAGCGGTCAGCAGTCAGCAAGACGGGACCAAGAGAAGAGGGGCTCACGCAGAGACGCGAAGACGCAAACGGAGGAAGAAGACGTTGGCGAGCGGCGAAATGTCAGATGCTTCAATACTTTGCGTCTTGAGCGAAGCGGGCGTGAGGTTCTCGAAAAGCTTTCAGCGGTCAGCTTTCAGCCAGACGGACGCGAACGGGAAATACACCTGCGGCGTTGCGATTCGAAAATCGCTGTGCGAATTATCGCAAGTAGCATCAGCCAGAGGAGTTAGGGCCGGTGTACAAACCCTTGCCCGCTCGCACTTTAATGGCTTGCGTCTCGATCCGGCGAGCTTCCCAGAGCGAAATCAGAGTCACTCGCGCGAGGTACACCAGCACAGCGCAGGTGAGAAGTCCCGCACAGAGCATTTCCAATTGCAATCCGGGGCGTCGGATCAGGTCCAGCACTTCTGACAACATCGGAACCTCGACGTTAGAACGCTTTTCGACCGTTGCTGATGTCAATCTCGTCGGTTTCGCTGATGGAAAGCAACCGAGGTCGATCACAGCCTATAGAACTCTATACATCGGATCGATCAGGAAACAACACCAGCAACGCCGGTTTCCCGAAACCTAACGGAGATGTAACCTGCTGGCGGATCCATCATGACCAGATTGCCGATTGCCGCTGATATTCCCTTCCATGAATGTCAGGCAACGCAATTGCCAAGCGAGCCGCAATTCCGTATGAACCAAACAGACGAATTGCGTTTCCTTTGGAATGAACATGACCGATTCATCGCAAGCGGGTGTTTTGCCGGGTAATGAAGCCTCGGTTGCCCGAAATGATTCGCTGGCCAGGCTGAAATCTGTCATTGAACAATCGGGAGCCCTGTTGCCGGCGCAAGGCCCGATTACGGGGTTTGCGTTCCTGAACCCGTTGCAGGGGTTGGAACATCTGCCGTTTGAAGAAGGGATGATGCGGGGATCGCGGCTGTTTGGTTGCCGTCCGTACCTTTCCAAGGACTTTTACCGCGACAAACTGGCGACCGGCCGAATCGTTCTCGAAGATCTTAAAGCCGTTTTGCACAATGAATTGGGAGACGGAGCCGCGACGCCTGTCGCACCGTCAGGAACGCGCTTTGACCTGCGGATGGCGATGCTCCAGTATCCGCTGCGCTCTGCCCCTGCCGAGGAACTGCGCTGGTTCATCGCAGAAACCGATGCACTCACGACGTTCAGCGAGGAAACTCCCGTCCCGGTCCGAACTCGTTTCGTCGAAGTGACCCGCCACTGGGTCATGCGAGAAGCCCTCAGTCACCCCGTCGATTCGGACCCTCAGGAACAATCGGATCGACGTTTTGTCGCCGATCTGGTGGAGCGATTTGGCAGGCCATCGCCCGAAAACTGGAGCGACCGGACCTGGGAAGAGTTTTCGCTGCAGGCCTTATGGCATGTCTGTCGGGATGGCGTGGAACTGGTGGAAGTCCCACCCACTGTTGCCCATCATGCAACTCGCCATCGAGATCTTTTGCTCGAATACACCGGTGAAGACAGCGATCTGCTTGTCCACCCGATTCTGATCCGGTTTTGCGCTTCGTTCACAGACCAGGGGGTCTCGGACTGGCCGCTGCCTGATCGCGAACTGGGGCTCTTGAAATCGTTCAGTTCGCTGTATGGTGGTATCGCCGGTCAGCCCCATCGCTGGATGCGGCCACTCGCCAAAGAACTCCGGCGGATCGAAACCGAGAATATCTCACCGCTGGATTCAGTTCTGGAATCATTGGAACTGCTCGGGGTCGCACCCGAGGATTGGACAGACTTCATTGAATCGACCGTTCTGGCGCTGCGCGGCTGGGCCGGGATGCTCTGGCAGATGGAAGTTCGCGATGATCGCGTGGCGAAACCTGTGGTCCCAGGAACCCTGATCGAGTTTGTGGCGGTCCGACTGCTGCTGGAACGAATTGCACTGAAGCATCTGTGCGACCGAGCCACTCCACCGCTCCGAATGCCACTCTCTGAACTGCGCTCGTATATTCGCAGTCGGCTCGGATCTCGTTCGGCGGTCTCGGCAGAGCAACGATCGTTTTACGTGTTTCAACTGGCTCAGGTCATGGGCTGGAATCCTCGTTCTCTCTATAAAATGTCGGCTCGTGAATGGGCCACACTGGTCGCTGAAATCGAAGCCTTTCCTCCACTGGCACGTCGTCGAGCCTATCAGCTCGCCTTCGAACATCGATTGCTGGTGAAGGGACTGGACGCCATCTGGGTCAAGAACCAGCGTCCCCCTGAGTCTGTGTCCAACGCCAGCTTTCAGTCGGTCTATTGCATCGATGCACGAGAAGAATCGTTTCGTCGGCACCTGGAAGAGCAGTCACCGCGGATCGAGACATTTGGAGCGGCCGGATTCTTCGGCGTGGCGATGTATTTCAAAGGGATTGCCGACGCTCATTTTGCGGCCCAGTGTCCGATCGTCGTCCGACCCAAGCATTGGGTCATTGAAGACATGGCCTATCCGTTCGAAGAGACGCACCAGATGCGTGTTCGTTCGCGACGGGCTCTAGGGATCGCTGTCCAGCAGATTCACCATGACTCTCGCAGCATTGGCTCCGGTGCCGTCCTGTCGGCAGGGTTGGGAACGCTGGCATCAGTTCCACTCGTGATGCGAGTTTTGTTTCCCGAATTCACGGCGAAAGTCCGTCGTGCCTTCGGCCGTCTCGTGGCTCCTCCTCTGGCGACTCGTCTGCGTCTGGAACGGACTGAGCAAACTCCTGGCTCGGCCGATGGACACGTCGGGTTCTCCATCGAAGAGATGGCGTATCTGGGCGAGCGACTGCTGCGAGACATCGGACTGACCAGCAACTTCGCCAGGCTGGTCTTTTTCATCGGACATGGCTCTGCCTGTCAGAACAATCCCCACAAATCGACCTACGATTGCGGTGCCTGCACGGGGAACCCGGGCGGTCCCAATGGTCGAGCCCTGGCCGCGATGTTGAATCACCCCAAGGCCCGCGCGATCCTCATTTCACATGGACTGAATGTCCCCGAGGACACCATCTTTATTGGCGGATTGCACAACACGGCTGATGATACGATCACATTTTTCGATCTGGACCAGTTACCAAAATCGCATTTCGACGATTTCGAAGCGGCTCGCCGTGCCTTTGACATCGCCTGTCGAAAGAATTCGCACGAACGCTGTCGGCGGTTTTATTCAGCGCCGCTCGATGTGACGCCGGATGAGGCTCACCGACATGTGAAGGACCGGTCAGAAGACCTGGCCCAAACCCGGCCCGAGTTCGGTAATGCCTCAAACGCGATGTGCATTGTCGGGCGCAGGTCCCGTTCGAAAGGACTGTATCTGGACCGTCGATCATTCATGCAGTCGTACGATCCCAGGCAGGATGACGCCGATTATTCGATCCTGGCCCGTATCCTGGCAGCGGTGATCCCGGTCTGTTCCGGGATCAACATGCAGTACTATCTGTCGGCCGTCGATTCTGGCGGCTGGGGCTGCGGAACAAAACTGCCGCACAACATCGCTTCGATGCTGGGGGTGATGGATGGTGCCGCCAGCGACCTGCGCTGCGGGTTGCCGGTTCAAAGTACAGAGATTCATGAACCTGTCCGGTGCCTGTTCGTCATTGAAACGACCACGGTCGGAATCCTGAAGATCATGAAGGACAATCCGGTGATCGGTCGAATCCTGGGGAACGGCTGGGCTCAACTGGCCGTCCTTGACCCCGATTCCAACCGTATTCAGGTCTACCAGAACGGTGAGTTTCGCTTATACGAGCCGACACTGACGGAGCTTCCCAAGGCATCGTCATCTGTCGACTGGTACCGAGGCTGGCGAAATCATCTTGCCTTTGCGTACATCGACCCCAGTGCCGCAGATTCGTAAGCGAACCTCAGTCTGGTCATTTCTTTTCGGTTGATGATACGTGGCCGGGATGCAATCGCACCGTCACGAAATCCGCGATTTCCCGAATTCGAGTATGCCAGTCGGGGTCGGGTCTGCGATATTTCGATTTTGGCCGGACAACGACTTTGGTGCATAACTACGTTTACTTCGGCCAAAATCGAAATATCGCAGACCCGACCCCTGAAACCTGACAACGCACTTACGGAGCTTCTTTCTCGAACGATCGCGCGTCATCTGCGTATTGACGATCGAGATCCTCGAATTCGACTCCCGTCAACTTATCAAGTCCTGCGGCATGGTCGCGAACTTTGGCATTCGGGCTGTAAAGCTGCGTCAGGTGTGTGATCAGCGATTCCCGGTAGCGACCGCCATCATATTCCATAAAGAATCGGGCCAGGCCTGACGCTTGAGTATAGTTCTTGGCAACGTCGGGCGAATGCTGGAACTCGTGCATCCCGATTTGCGAGAACTCGCGCAGGGGAACGTAGTAATTTTTCTGCAAAAGATTGGTGCGGGCACCGGCAAACCGGATGTAACCCGGGTCGCCGAGTCGAAATGTCCCGTCAGTCCGCTGAAACGATTCCATGTAGCAGGCAATTCCCTCAATGATCCAGAAGTGAGCGAGTTCGCCAACGTGCCCTTTCAGGTTCTGATTCTCGAAAAAGAGTTGATGAGTCCCTTCATGGAATAACGTTGCTTCGTTGTTGTTGTCGGGATCTTCGTAGAAATGGGCCGTGCGACCAATGGTCATGTAGATGCCGTTAGTGATCTCGATCTTCGGGAAGTTCTTCTTCAGCGTATCGATGTATTCACTTCGGTCGCGGTAGTAGTGGACAAGATAAGGCTTGGCATTGACCGCCCGGGCGGTTCCATCAAACATCTTCAGCATGTTTTCACGACTGTTGAAGAAGCTCGCAAACGTCTCGTAAAAGAATTCGTGGAAGTCTTCCATCGCGCGGCCCAGTTCGACTCCACGTTCCAGGCTGACATTCGTCCGGATCAGATAGTGGTCCGTACGGACTTCCCAAGCGTCTGAGAAGTTGCGACGCAGTTCACGTTCCCTGGCGGCCGAAACCCATTTCCCCTTGAAATTCCGTTCGCCATCGGCATAGCGCTGCAAATGGCCTTTGGGGAGCCATCCAAACTGTTCATGCCAGACATTCCCCTGTTTGATCTGGTTTGCGGCAAACGGAGTGACCCATTCATTCCCCTGACGAACATAGCCCAGGATCTTGCGGGCGTTGGTGTGATCAGGATCATGCGTCGCCGTTTCGCGAATCAGGCTGAAGGCGTACGTCGGAAAGCCATCATTCAGTGCCCGGCGCGACAGCATGTAGAGTTCGCGTGCGTAGTCCTTTTCCAGAGTTCGCAGTTGAACTCTCCAGAATCGCTCACCCTCGGCCAGATTGTTGGGAATCTCGGGAATCACCTCGGTCGGCAATGCCTTGAGTTTGTGCGACTCCATTTCTGGAACGATGATTCGCTCGCGGACAACCTTCGCCCCTTCATCCAGTCCCCGTCCGTCGCAGGTCGTGGCCAGTTCCTCAAGCTTTTCAGCGAATTTGCGATAGAGCTGGCGATGGTTGTCCTGGTGAATCGTCAACAGATCTCGCTGACGAGGCTGCGCTTCGACGCGTACTGTCGTAAATAACGCGATGAAACAGGCAACAAGAATCGCCGTGCCGCGAATTTGGATCTGACCAACCATTGCCAATGCTCCGCAGATGGAACTTCCTGATTCCGCTCACTGACCCCGCTGGTTTTCCTCAGCAACCGTGACTGACGGGGATTTGTCTCGGTGTCCTCAATGTCAATTGCTGACAGCAAGAACCGATCCGGAGCATTCTAGGCGAGGTTGGAGAACGGGGATAGATGTGATCACGCGCTGGAGCAGTTGCGCCGTGTTCGCTACGCTGTTATCAGGTTGCTCACTGTCTTCACCTTGCGCTCAGGAGATTCTGCTATGACCACAACAACTGTTGCTTCTCCGAAAATCCGTCAGACCAATATGCTGATCGGCGGGAAGTGGCTTGAATCCCGTAGTGGTAAGCGATTTGCCACGGTGAACCCTGTCAACGAACAAGTGATCGCCGAAGTTGCTGAAGGGGACAGTGCCGATGTTGATGCTGCTGTGAAGGCAGCTCGCGCTGCGTTTGACAGCGGGCCGTGGTCGCGGATGGATGCTCGTGATCGTGGTCGCCTGATGAACAAGCTGGCAGACCTGATGGAAGCGAATCTGGAAGAACTGGCCGCACTCGAATCGCTCGACAATGGCAAGCCAATTCGTGATGCACGTGCCGCAGACCTGCCACTTTCGATCGATTGCCTGCGTTACTATGCCGGCTGGGCCGACAAGCTGACGGGGGACACCATCCCGATCCGCGGAAATTATTTTTGCTATACCCGTCGCGAACCGGTCGGTGTTGCCGGACAGATCATTCCCTGGAACTTCCCACTGCTGATGGCGGCCTGGAAGTGGGGCCCGGCACTCGCGGCGGGTTGCACGATCGTCATGAAGCCTGCAGAGCAAACCCCCTTAACCTGCCTGCGCCTGGGCGAACTGGCTCAGGAAGCGGGGATCCCGGACGGGGTGATCAACGTCGTGACAGGTTATGGAGCGACCGGCGCGGCAATCGTAAAGCATCCGGGAGTCGACAAGATCGCATTCACCGGGCACTACGAAACGGCCCAGAAGATCATGGTCGATGCTTCTGCAACTTTGAAACGACTGACGTTCGAACTCGGTGGCAAGAGTCCCAACGTCGTGTTTGCCGATGCTGACCTGGACGCTGCCGTCGCCGGAGCAGAGTTCGGATTGTTCTTTAACCAGGGGCAGTGCTGCTGTGCAGGGTCACGGCTGTTTGTTGAAGAATCGATTCATGCTCAGTTCGTGGAGAAAGTTGTGGCCCGTGCAAAGTCTCGGCGGCTGGGAGATTCGCTCGATACCAATACGACTCAGGGGCCACAGGTTGATCTGGAGCAGTTCCAGAAGATCATGAGTTACATCGATAAGGGTAAGTCTGAAGGGGCCACGTGCCTGACCGGTGGCAGCCGCGTCGGCAACAAGGGCTTCTTCATCGAACCGACCGTTTTTGACAATGTGACTGACGACATGTCGATCGCACGCGATGAGATCTTTGGACCAGTGATGAGTATCCTGCCGTTCAAGAATGTCGATGACATCATCAATCGAGCGAACAACACGTATTACGGATTGGCTGCCGCGGTCTGGACGAAGGACGTTCAGAAAGCTCATCGGTTTGCTGCAGGGGTTCGCGCAGGAACGGTCTGGGTCAATTGCTACGACGTCTTTGACGCAGCAGCACCATTTGGCGGATTCAAGATGAGTGGCATGGGCAGGGAACTGGGTGCGGCGGGTCTGGCCAATTACACCGAATTGAAAACCGTCACGATGAACCTGGGCTAATCGCATGAAGTGGCGGTTCGATCCGGCGAGTCTGGTCTTCTTCCAGTGGTGCTTGCAGCGCGAGGCACCACGCTGGAGACCCCCGTTGATTCGCCTGACGTTCTTTCTGCCGGCGATTGCGGCGTGGTTGTCTGCCGCAATGATCTGGCCCGAATTCAAATTCACGAGTGCCGGTTCGGCTGCAATCAGTAACCTGCTGGCGGTCGCAAGTTTTGTGATCGTTGTTGCCGGATTTCAGTTTGCCGCGAGGTCGATCTGCTGGGAAGTCAGTACCGAGATGCGTGATCTGGTGCGACTCACTGGAGTTGGAGCAACGACACTGCTGTGGTCGAAAACAGTGGCCCGGTGGTGGACGATTGGCTGGTCGCTGTTGCTGATCCTCCCCCTGGCGATGTTTGCGAAGACGATGGGTGGAGTCACCTCGGGCCAATTGATTTCGGGCGCATGTGGCCTGGCACTGGTTGTTGTACTGACAGGTGCCAGTGCCATGCTGGCAGGAGTTTTGGCGGCCGAATCCAAGAATCCTGAAAAGACCGCGACAGGAACGGCCGTCGTGCTGCTGGCCTTCTACAATCTTTCATTCGTCTTTCTATCACTGGCGATCCTCACATCGGAAGTCGTTTTCGGCCGAAGCACTTCAGCAGCGACTGAAAAGCTCGCTTCGTACATCATGAGCTGTACACCTGTTGTCGTTGTGTTTCGAACATTTCAGTCAACGGGAACCGATGCCATCACAGATCCCGCGTACTGGGGCCATTTTCTGGTGGCGATTGGTACCGCCTACTTTGCGACACAAGTCCTGAAAGTTCGGTTCCGAAGCAGTCCGACAGGATCACTTTCTGAATCTGATGCTGGTCTTTCTTCACTCGACCTCCCGTCTCGCCGTGTCCAGGTTGCCAAGCGGGTCAAACCATCGGCAAGCGCCGAGGCGAGTCCGAAACCACAAGAAGAATCACCAGCACCCAAGAGGCAGCCTGTTTCGAACGGACGTCGTCCACGCTGCTCGGGCCACCCTTTCTTCTGGAAAGATGTCTTCATTCTGAGTGATGAACGAGGGCGCGTGAACCCCTGGACTGTTGCCTATTTTTTGTTTGCATTTGCAATCATCGGGTTGCTGGTCGTGCTGTCCAAAAACAACGGTGATCCCGGCCTTCGAACAGTGATTGCGTTCGTCTCGATTGCTGGTGCCGCGGTCGTGGTGTCACTGAGGTTCGATGCCCTGTTGACCGTCGAATTCCGCGAGCGGACATGGGGAAGCTTGATGCTTCTTCCGATCGATCCCTGTGACTTCTTATGGTTCAAGTTGCAGGCGGCGATCTGGGAACAGAGATTTGCCGTGATTCCGATCGTTGTGGCCCAACTCGGTCTACTCATCTATGCAGACGAGAACATTCCAGGTGCCGTCATGAGCGCTCTGATCGCCGTTCCAGCCTGCCTTCTGCTCTGTCAAATGTCCACGCTCGCACAACTTCTTGGCAAGGTCTGGTGGCTGGGCCCCTGTCAGGCGATCGGCTTCATCGCCGTCACTGCGGGCACCATAGCCATCTGGATCGGATGTGGTCTGTGGCTCGGCTTCGTGATAGCCGAAGTTTTTTTGGTTGCCGTGGTCAGCATCCTGCACAAAACATCGATTCAACCGGCAGCACGTCAGTGGATAGAGACCGAATAGAGATCGCGAGTACGGTGTGTTCGACCGACTTGAACGCGACTCTGGCATTGACACTCGGCTTGAATTTTCTTGTGCTGCGCACCCAGCTTTCGGCTGTATAGACTGGGGACATGGGTAACAGGTGTTCGGGGACATGGGTAACACATT
>JBAWWJ010000052.1:0-37665 GCA_037146815.1 Planctomycetota bacterium | reverse complement strand
GTGGAACCTGGTTCTGCGTAACAAGCGCCGCAACAACGATGCCTTGGCTCCGACCTATGCCTTCCACAACTGGATCTGGTCCAGCCTTTACGAAAATAAGCCGTATGACCAATTCGTTCGCGAAATCCTGACGGCGTCAGGCAACGCAGATGATAATCCTCCTGTCGCCTGGTATCGGGAAGTTGATCAGCCCAACGAGCAAGTGGAAGACGTTTCGCAACTCTTCCTGGGCCTGCGAATTCAATGTGCCCGCTGCCACCACCATCCGTTCGAAAAATGGAGCCAGGACGACTATTACGGTCTGGCAGCATTCTTCAGCCGAGTCGGCCGCAAGAACATCATCGGTGGCAACAATCAGGTCCGTGACAAGCGAATCTTCGCGATCGACAATCAGGGACCTGCACAGGCTCGCAATGAACGATCTGGCAAGATGCTGTCGCCTACCGGCCTCGGCGGACAAGCTTTAACGGTCAAGCCTGAAGACGATCCTCGAATCCTGCTGGCGGACTGGATGTCTGACGCTCAGAATCCGTTCTTCGCCAAGGCACTCGTCAACCGTTACTGGAAGCACTTCTTCAGCCGAGGAATCGTTGAGCCTGAAGACGACATGCGGGAAACCAATCCCCCTGCGAATCCAGAGCTGCTGAACAAACTGGCCCAGCACTTCATTTCGCACAAGTTCGACCTGAAGGATCTGGTTCGTACCATCTGTAATTCGTCGACCTATCAGCTCAGTTCACTGCCGAACGAATACAATCTGAAGGACAAGCAAAACTTCTCGCGTTACTATCCAAAGCGTTTGACGGCGGAAGTTTTGTACGACGCCTTCCATCAGGTGACCGCAACCGGACAGAACTTCGGTGGCATGCCTGCCGGTACTCGCTCGATGCAATTGCCTGATCCCGGTGCCGCTCAGAACGTCTACTTCCTGAAGGTGTTCGGCCAGCCGCAAGGGGACACCGCATGTGAATGCGAACGATCCCAGGAAGCAAATCTGGCACAGAGTCTGCACTTGTTGAACAGCAGCGAAGTTCAGAACAAGATTGCCGACGGAAATGGACGAGCGGGCAAGTTCGCTGCTCAGAAAGATCGTCCTAACGAAGAAAAGATCAACGAACTGTATCGTTGGGTTTACAGCCGACAGGCCGATGCGGAAGAAATGAAAATCGCATTGGCTCACTTGGACAAACACAAGGAAAACGCCAAGACTGCGTTTGAAGACATCATCTGGGCACTCGTGAATTCGAAAGAATTCCTGTTTAACCACTGATGCAACCGACGCGTCCTGCTTGATACCCCGCAGAAGCCCGGTTGCACCTTGAGCCGGGCTTCTGTCGTCTCACCCCACCTGCCAAGATTCCCGCCAACTCTGCTCATTAGGACTCGACCATGCGAAAGAGTGTTCCTTTCGACTGTCGCCGTGTTGCCCTTTGGCTGGTGTTCATCGCCGGTTCACTTGCGTCCTCTGCGAATGCCCAATTGCCAGCCACTCGGCTGTTTGCTGTCTTTCCACCCGGTGGACAGACGGGGACTGCAGTTGACGTCACGATCACCAACGGCGTTGAACTGGAAGAAATTCAGCGACTGCTGTTCAGTCATCCGGGGATCACAGCGGTTCCCAAGACGGCAGATATCGGCGGCAAGCCGCAGCCTGTTGCGAATCAGTTTGTCGTCACGATTGCAGGTGATGTCCCCGCAGGGAATTACGACGTTCGCGCGGTTGGCTTCTTCGGAATCAGCAACCCCCGCACATTTGTGGTCGGATCTCGCAAGGAATTGAATGAGACCGAACCGAACAATTCTCGGGAAACGGCTCAGGCTGTTGAGATCAATCAAACACTCAATGGCCGGATGAACGGTGCGACCGATGTGGACTGGTTCAAGTTCGCCGGAAAAGCGGGGCAACGAGTACTGGCAGACTGCCTGGCTCGACGCATCGACTCCAAACTCGATGCAAACCTTGAATTGTACGACCCCAGCGGTCGTCGACTGGCAACCGCCCGTAACTCACTTGTCAGCAAGGACGCCCTGATTGATGTCACACTTCCTGCTGATGGCGAGTACCTGATCCGTGTTAATGATTTCGTCTATGCCGGGAGTGAAGACTATCCTTACCGATTGAACCTGACGACAGGACCGTTTATCGACTTCGTGATGCCTCCCGCTGGTACTCCCGGTTCCAACGGGCAATTCACGATCTATGGACGGAATCTGCCAGGTGGACAGCCTGCCAATCTGATGGCGAGAGGACGTCCGCTCGAAAAACTGACCGTCAACATCCCGCTGCCGAATCAGGCCGATCTGCTCGATCCCAAGATCGTCATGGAACCTTTCTCGGCCGGTATGAATGCTGTTCCCTATACGCTCGATTCGCCGAACGGTCGTTCAAATCCCGTGATGATCTTCCTGAGCGGTGCTGCTTCTGTGATGGAAGTGGAACCAAACAATATCGGGACTCAGGCTCAGAAAATTCTGCCGCCGTGCGAAATCGCAGGTCAATTCCAGACGCGCGGCGATGTCGACTGTTATACCTTCGATGCCAAGGCGAAAGACACGTTCTGGGTGGAAGTCGTTGCTCATCGAGCCGGTTCGGCGGCCGACCCAGTTGTGGTCATCGATCAGGTGAAGATGAATGACAAGGGCGAAGAAACACTCACACGAATCAGCGCCCTCGATGATGATCCAACGAATCCGCTCGCCAATCTGTTTGACACGCTAAACGACGACACTTCAGTCAAGTTTGTCGCTCCTGCAGATGGAACGTTCCGGATCACTTTGAGAGATCGTTACAGCGCTGCTCGCGGTGATGCTTCGCTCGTCTACCGATTGATTCTGCGTCCGGAATCGCCAGATTTCCGCGTGGTGGCCATTCCCAGTGCGCTCGTTCCGGCTGCTCAGCGGCAGGCCGCTCCCTCGGGTGTGACCTTGCGGCGTGGGGACAACTTCCCAATCTTCGTCATGGCATTGCGTCAGGACGGATTCACCGGGCCGGTCACCATTTCTGCCGAAGGATTGCCTCCGGGAGTCAGTTGTCCTGAAGTGACGCTGGGTGCGACCCCGACCAGCGGAATTATGGTCTTCACAACAACCGAGGATGCCCCTGCATGGGCCGGAACCGTCAAGCTGGTTGCCAAGGCCAGGATAGATTCCCCTGCCGCCGCAGAAGCTCTGGTCGCGGCACAGGCTGCATCCAAGGCCGCCGTGGATGCACTCGCTGCCGCAGATAAAGCCGTCGCCAAGCCGACTGAAGATCTCGCTAAGGCGAATGAGGCTTTAACCGCCGCCAAGACGGAACTTGCCGCCAAGACTGACGACGAAGGTTTGAAGAAGAAGGTCGCGGACGCCGAAGCAAAAGTGACAGCGGCTGCTGCAGCTCACAAGACCGTCGCCGATGCCCGTGCGGTTGCCGACCAGAAAACGAAGGAAGCGGCTGCTGCCGTCAAGAATGCCGAAGCGGCCAAGACTGCGGCAGCAAAAGATGTGGTTCATCCCGCTCGATACGGGACAATTCTGTGGGCGGCCGCACAACCCAATCAGCCTGCTGATGCTCGAGTTGCTCAGGCGATGGAACTTTCGGTGATTGAAGAACCGTCTCCGATTCAATTGACGACAACCGTCCATCGTGTTGAGGCAAACCATAGCCGACAGATTCTGCTCCCTGTGAAGGTGGCACGTCGTGGTGGGTTTGATCAGCCAGTGGCCTTGACCTTCCTCGGACAACCTCAAAACGCTCAAGTTGAGAATAAGCCAATTCCCAAGGAAAAGGGGGACGAGCTTTACCGAGTCTTCATTCCCGCGAATGCCCCCGTTGGGACCTATGTCATGTTTCTGACTGGGACAGCACAGGTCTCATACCGCAAGAACCCTGCCAAGGCCGACAGGTTGAAGGCTGAGTTCACTGCTTCGGAGCAAGCCGCAACAGCGGCGGCTGAGGCCTTGAAAAATGCCACGACGGCGAAAGATGCGGCGGTCAAGAAAGCGACTGACGATGCCGCAAACCTGAAGAAAGCGATCGAAGGGAAAGCCGCTGCTGACAAAGCCCTGGCAGATGCTCAAGCCGCAGAAAAAGCTGCAGCCGAGGCACTGAAAAATGCTGGTGACAATGCCGACGCGAAGGCTGCTGCTGAAAAGAAGCTGACGGAAGCTCAGGCTGTCGTAAAGACCGCGACCGAAGCTCAGGCTAACGCTGAAAAGGCTCGAGTTGCCGCAGAAGCCACTTCGAAGCAGGCTGAAGAAGCGAAGGTTAAGGCGGAGGCCGACGCAAAGACCGCTGATGACAAGAACAAAGCGGCAATTGCAGAAAAGGCTGCGGCCGATGCGAAGTTCAAGGCTGCTGACACC
This sequence comes from Planctomycetota bacterium, assembly GCA_037146815.1. Lineage (GTDB taxonomy): Bacteria > Planctomycetota > Planctomycetia > Planctomycetales > Planctomycetaceae > Schlesneria. Next base: position 33,324 of record JBAWWJ010000052.1, on the reverse strand, counting down.
TACTCAAAAGCTGCCAACATCGCGTACAACCCGCACACGACTCCGATTATCGTCACTGTCAAGGCGGCTCCTTATACCGTTGGTGCCACTCCCGCAGACGGCGGAAACATCAAGCCAGGTGCGAAGAACGAAGTGAAGTGCGAAGTCAAACGCCAGAATGGGTTTGTCGGCCCCGTGACCCTCACGTTGCCACTCCCACCAAATGTCACAGGAGTGAAGGCCGAACCGGTCGTCATCCCGGCCGATCAATCGATGGGAACTCTTGTGATCGAAGCGGCAGGTGATGCGCCGGAAGCACCGCTTGCGAACATGGTGGTTCGTGCTGTCGCCCAGTGGGAAGGTGAAGCGGCGGTTGATCAGCCGATCACCTTGAAGGTTGCCAAGTAATCTGGCAGAGTCCGGGCATCAGCTCGGGAATGCCGTCATTGAGATTTGTTTTAGATTCGACGGACGATTTGGTTCAAGTCAGCGGAACACCAACATGATTCGTTCTTTCTGCGTAGCGGCGTCGGCATGGCTGGTCTGTATTTCGAGTCTGCCATTACAGGGCCAGGAATTGAAGAAGGGGCAGATTACGCCTGCTGCCGTCAATCTGGGCCGTCCGGTGGAATTCGAGAAGGACATTCAACCGATTCTCGATGAAAAGTGCGTCGCGTGTCACAACGTGGCGATTGCGGAAAGCAAACTGATTCTGGAAGACGTTCCTGCGATTCTTAAGGGAGGCAAGCGAGGTCCCTCGGTCGTCGCCAAGGACCCCGAAAAGAGCCTGATGTACCGCGTGGCCGCGCGAGCGACTGATCCGGTGATGCCACCTCTGCCGAACAAGGTTTCGGCTGCGGCGTTTACGCCACAGGAACTGGGCTTGCTCCGGAAGTGGATCGAAGAAGGGGCAGTGCAGGGGATGGGAAGTGGAACAAACGTTGTTCCCTGGCAAAGTGTTCCCACGAACCTGAGCTCCATCTACAGCGTTGCCCTTTCGACCTGGGGTCGATGGGCCGCGTGTGGCCGAGCCAACCAGATCGATCTTTATGATGTTGCCACTGGTGAATACATCACGCGTCTGCAGGATCCTGCTTTGCTGACCATCAAGCAGGGTGACAAGCCGTTCTATCCGAAGGGTGCTGCCCATCGTGACTTCGTCCACGCACTGGCATTCAATCCTGAAGGAGATCTGCTTGCATCTTCAGGATACCGCGAAGTCAAGATCTGGCAACGACCGAGTAGTGTTCAGCGTGGAGCCTATGCCGAAGAAGCGGCCGCAACGGCCATGGCAGTCTCTCCCGATGGAAAGTGGCTGGCGATTGGCCGAGCCGATAATTCGATCAAGCTGCAAAGCCTGTCTGACCCCAATGCCAAGAAAGTCCTGGCAGGGCATGCTGGTCCGGTCGCCGGTCTGCAATTCTCAGCCGATTCCACCAAGTTGTTCAGCGGTGCAAAGGATAAGTCGATCCGTTTGTGGAATGTCGCCGACGGTCAGCAAGCAGGAATTCTGGAAACACCACAGGAAGTGACCGCGGTGGCTCTGGCCCTCGACGGAACCAAGGTCTTCACTGGACATGCCGGCGACCACATCATTCGCGGTTGGGCCGTTCCATTTGGGGCTCCCAAGCCAGCCGAAGGGGACAAGCCTGCGGAACCGGTGAAGCCTGTCGTCGAAATGAAGGGGCATGCAGGACCTGTTTCAGCTCTGGCATTGGTGCTTCCGGCAGGAACGCAATTGGCCTCGGCTAGCGCCGATGCAACGTGGCGCGTCTGGGAAATCGCCAACGGAAATGCCGTTCGAAACCAGAATCATGGTGCTCCCATCACCGCGATGTCCGTGAAAGCGGACGGTCTGTTTGTCGTCACTGCAGGGGGGCCTTCTGCCAAGCTGTGGAAGATCGATGGAACCGCTGCTGGTGAGCTCAAAGGAAATGTCGGAGCCCAGCGTAAGGTCCTGAAGATCACTGACGATGATGCCGTTGCCAAGTCGCGAGTCCAATTGGCAGACGCGGGCTTCAAGGCTGCGGAGAAAAACTTCAAGGAACGCGAAGAAGCGACGAAGAAGGCAATCGAGCAAAAGGGGACGATGGAAAAGGCTTTGAACGAAGCCAAGCCCAAGGAAAAGGTCGCCCTCGACGCTGTTGCCGCCGCCAAGAAAGAACTGGAAGGTAAGCCTGACGACGCCGCCCTGAAGAAAAAGGTGACCGACGCCGAAGCTGCCGCCGCCAAGGAAACCGATGCCGTCAAGAAGGCTCAGGAAGCTTTTGATGCCTCGGTCAAGACGATCGCACAGTCGGAAAAGGGACAGCAGACTGCCGATGAACAACAGAAGCAGGCGAAGACTCTGTTCGACGCCGAGACGGCTGCTGCGAAGGCTGTCGAGGCAATCTTCACTCAAGCCAAGGCTGAACTTCCACCTCTGGATGCCAAGCCGATCAAGTCCGCCACGTTCGTAGGAAATCTGGTCGCCACGGCGGGTGAAGACGGCACAATCCGTATGTGGAGTGGCCTGAACGGCAAGGGACTGGAAGAACTGGTTGGTCACAAGGCTCCTGTGGGTCTGCTGGCTGCCGGCCCGAATAATCTGCTCGTTGCCGCCGGTGATGACAAGAACGTAATTGCCTGGGATGCCAACCCCGGCTGGAAGTTGATCGCAACGCTGGGGCCTCCTGCAGAAAACGTCCTCGATCTGGCCAAGTCTCAGTTTATCAGCCGCGTGCTGTCACTGGCCTTCAGCCCGGATGGCAAGTTACTCGCGACCGGCGGGGGAGATCCCTCACGCAGCGGTGAACTGATCCTATGGAATGTTGAGACCAAGGCACTTGTTCGCAATCTGGTTGATGCTCACAGTGATACAGTCTTCAGTATCGAATTCTCGCGGGATGGCAAGTTCATGGTCTCGGGTGCCGCGGATAAGTTTGTGAAGCAGTTTGAAGTGGAAACCGGCAAGCTGGTTCGTGCCTACGAAGGACACACGCATCACGTGCTCGGTGTCAGTTGGAAGGGTGACGGCAGCCGCATCGCGAGTGCCGGGGCCGACAATGCCATCAAGATCTGGAATGTCGAAACGGGCGAACAGCATCGCACAATTCAGAACTACACAAAGCAGGTGACCGCGATCCACTTCATCGGTGCGACGGACAACATCATCAGTGCCGGTGGTGACAAGACTGTCAAGATGCATCGCGCCAACGATGGCGGTAACACCCGCAACTTCGCAGGGATGCCAGACTTCGTCTATGCAGTCGCCTGCACTCGTGATGAAGGACTTGTCGTAGCAGGTGGGGAAGACGGTGTCTTCCGAGTCTGGAACGGCACAAACGCTCAGGAAATGTTTAAGTTCGAACCACCAAAGCCTGCTGCCGATAACGCTCAGGCCAAGGTGAACTGATACGACTTGATGAACATCCGCCCACGACGTTGGTCTCAACGGCGTGGGCTGTTTTTTTGTCTCGCTCACATAAGTTATGGATGGATTCAAAATGCCAATGCGGGATCATCCGACCGGAAACTATCGCTTTCTTCCCGGCATCGCACCTTATTCCTGCGGCGTCGTCTCGAGCCCCGGCTTCGAGATTGTCCACGTGCCGCTGCAGCAGCCGGTCCCGTATCAGGCCGGGTTTGATGTGATAGCAAGTCACCTCGCCTCTGAAAAACGTTCCCAGGCGGCGTTGTGTGCGATCGAACTGCGGTCTCCCACGCCATTCAGCTTCGCGGGTTTTGCGGAATTCAACGGGAAGTACGCCTCGATTCTGCAGAGCTGGGGCTTGTTTGTGGATGGAATGAATCCCGTCGCCAGGACAAACGTGGCACCGATCATTGGTGCGCCCAGCGAACCTTCGCTGTACGGGTTCTCGTTCACGCGCCCTTGCAGTCCAGATCTTCCAGCGACGTTTGTTGTTGCGGGGGCGGGTGAACTCCCGGAAGGGGTCCTGTCGCGATCAGGGATTATTTCTCTTGGCGATACTTCCACGGCGGGAATGGCCTCGAAGGCCACGTTCGTGATGGACCTGATGGAAGCACGCCTGCATGGACTGGGTGCGGACTGGGCGTGCGTCAGTACGATCGATGTCTACACGGCGCATTCGCTGACGCCGCTACTTCCCGAGATCATCTTAAAGCGTGCCGGTTCGGCTGCGATCCACGGCGTGAACTGGCACTACAGTGCACCGCCGATCCTGGAGATTGAATTCGAAATGGATCTGCGAGGGACTCGGACTGAAACGATGATCTGAACGAGAGGTTTCGGCTGCTTGTGAATGAGCGACGCGCCGAGAGCCGTGTATGCGTAGACATGGCAACCGCGGCAAAACGGTCAAAAGGAGGTCTCGAACTTCGGGAAAAATCGTTACGATTCCATCGCTTCTGAGTGAGATTCTTTGCCGACAACGGAGGATTCGAATGCCACGCCTTCCCGTGATACTGTTCGTCGTGCTGATGGGCATCGCCTGCACCTCTTCATTCGGCGCCGAACCCTTTGACCTGGTGATTCGCAATGGCCGGATTGTTGATGGGACAGGAAATCCCTGGTTCTACGGCGACATTGCAATTCGTGGAAAACGGATCGTTGCTGTCGGTCAAATTCCTAACGAACCCGCGAAGCAAGTCATCGATGTTGCAGGGCTGGTCATCGTTCCCGGATTCATCGACATTCATTCGCACTCTGACACCCTGCTGCTGGAAGACGGGAGTGCTCACAGCAAAATTCGTCAGGGAGTGACGACCGAAGTTCTGGGGGAAGCGGATTCTGCCGGACCGGCGTTCGGGCAACTTCCCACTCGAAAGCAGGTTGTTGGCAGTCGAACGCTGCAATGGAAAACACTCGGCGAATACTTCGACACGCTCGATCGCGAAGGGACCGCCGTCAATGTCGCCTCTTATGTGGGACTCGGTACCGTCTGGCGCTGCGTGATGGGCGATTCGTTTGAACGCCCCAGTCCAGAACAACTGTCACAGATGCGAGCTCTGGTGAAACAAGCGATGGCCGACGGGGCGATGGGATTGTCCAGCATGCTGGCGCAACCCCCGTGTTCACTCGCCACGATCGACGATGTCGCCGAACTGTGCCGCGAAGTTGCGCTGTCGGGCGGAATCTACTCGACCCACATTCGCAATGAAGGGTCTGGTGTTTTCGACGCCGTTAAGGAAGCAATCGATATCGCCGAACGAGCGAAAGTCCCCGTCGACATCATTCATCTCAAGATTGCCGATCAGCAGTATTGGGGGCGAATGAACGAGATCATTGCGCTGATCGAAGCGGGACGGGCAAGAGGGGTAAATGTTCAGGCACATGTCTATCCCTATACGCGCGGAAACAATGATCTGGCGAGTATTGTGCCGCCGTGGGCTCATGAAGGAGGAGTATCCAAGCTCCGCGAGCGAATCAAGGATCCAGAGGCACGCGAGCGGATCAAGCGAGACATCCGTCAGGGACTGCCCGGCTGGTACAACCACTATACAGCCGTAGGTGGTGACTGGAGTCGAATGCAGATCAGCAAGGAAACAACGCTGAAAGGGCTGACGATGGACCGGGTACTTGCAGAACGGAGCAAAGGGAAGAGTCCCACACCGGAGCCGCTCGACGTCTTTCTGGATTATCTGAATGACGAAAACGGCAGCGTCAGCACTGTCTATGCTCACCATACGGAAGAGGACATGACATTGGCTCTCGTTCAGCCATGGTGTTCGGTCGGATCCGATGGTTCCGCGTTCGCAGTCGAAGGCCCGTTACGGCGCGGTAATCCTCATCCTCGCAGCTTCGGCACGTTTCCTCGAGTCCTCGGTGTCTATGTCAGGGAATTGAAGCTGCTACGTCTGGAAGATGCGATTCGCAAAATGACATCACTCAACGCCAGCAAGATCGGATTGCGTGATCGTGGGCTGCTCCGTCCGGGGCAGTTCGCTGACATCGTCGTTTTTAACCCGGCCACCGTGATTGATCACTCCACGTACACCGAACCTTTTCAGTATGCCGAGGGAATTTCACACGTGATCGTCAATGGCGAAGTGGCTCTTTCCGCAGGAAAGCTGACGGGGTTGAAACCGGGGCGGACGCTGCGTCACTCGAAGCCTGATTTAGTCGTGCAACCGTAGAACGCTGGCGTCCCGTGATTGTGCACAACGTAAGTCACTGTTGATGGGACACGGAGTGCACGGATGACACGGAGAATGTAGTTACACTTCTGGATCACATCGACAGACACAGATGCAGGTTGCCGAAACTTCGTGTCTGATGCAGATCCCGGCTCGATTTACAAGAACTTGCGATGCCACAGTTCAAACACGAGCAACAGCCAAAGGCGGGCGCTGTGATCCCACTGTGATGATGTATGCTCGTCCACCAACTTTCGAACAGTGACGGGGTTGAAGTAACCACGCCCCAGCGTTTGTGAATCGAGCAGCGTGTCCGTCAGCATTTCACGCAGTTCGTTACGGAACCAATGATCGAGCGGGACTCCGAAGCCCATCTTCGGGCGGGTTTGAATTGATTCCGGCAGCAGGTCTCGAAACGTGTCGATCAGAATCCGCTTGCCGCGACCGCCATGCAGCTTCAACTCCATCGGAATGCGGGCTGCCAGTTCCACAACATGGTGGTCCATGAACGGACTGCGGGCTTCCAGGCTGAAGGCCATTGAGGCGACGTCCACTTTCGTCAGGATATCGCATGGCAGATATGTCTCCACATCGACGCAGGTGGTCTTCTGGACGAAGTCGGCCTCGGAGCAATTCGCGTATGCATCCAAAAGAAACGAAGCCCCGTCATAGCCGTTCAGCGATGCCCTGAAATCGTCCGAGAAAAGCGACGGTCTGCGGGTATCATCAAAGATGCTGACCCAGTTCGTATACCGACGCTCGGGCGTCTGTCCCAGCATCGCCAGGAATCGCTTGATCTGTCGCAACTTCGATTTTTGCCGGACCGGTGCGGGAAATCTCTGCCAGATCGAGCTTGTCAGCGAGGCTCGCAGCAGCCAGGGGAGGCGATCGATTTTTCTGGCCAGTTCGACTGCCCGGTAACGATCGTAGCCCGCGAACAATTCATCGCCGCCGTCGCCTGTTAACGCGACGGTGACATGTTGGCGCGTCAACTGGGACAGATACATCGTTGGAATGGCGGAACTGTCGGCAAACGGTTCGTCGTAGTGCCACGTCAAGCGTGGCAGCATTTCGACCGCAGAAGGGTCGACAACGAATTCATGATGATCGGTCCCCAGTTTTGTCGCTGCTTCGCGCGCATAGCTCCGCTCATCGAACTGCTTCACTGAAAAGCCGATCGAGAATGTTTTCACTTTTTGACCGGACTGCTGCTGCATCAGCCCGGTAATAATGGTCGAGTCCACTCCGCCCGACAGGAAAGCTCCAAACGGGACATCACTCCGCATTCGCAGTCGGACCGCCTCGGTCAATCGTTCACGCAGCATCGATCCGGCAGAGCCTGCAGAAATGGCTTCCTCCGGGTTTTCTGTCATCCGTGGTCGTGCATAGGGGGCTTGCCAATACTGCTCGACCTTGAAGTCGCCTGTGACGGCGTTGAACTCCGCCCAGTGACCAGGAGGAAGCTTGTGGTAGCCTCGTAAAATGGACCGGGGATGCGGAACGTATTGCAGTGCGACATAATCGGCAACGGCCTGTGGGTCGACCTCGCGCGGGGCATTGGGAATCTGCAATAAAGCTTTCAATTCACTCGCAAAAACCAGCCGTCCTGACGCCAGACGATAGACGAGGGGCTTTTGCCCCATGCGGTCTCGCGCAAGAAACAGGACGCGACGTCGATCATCCCAGATCGCGAACGCAAACATGCCACGCAGATGCTGGACGCAGTCGCGTCCCCATTGCTCATAGGCGTGCACGATGCATTCGGTGTCACTCGATGTGCGAAAGCGATGACCGAGTCGTTCCAGTTCCGGCTTCAGTTCCCGATAGTTGTAAACTTCACCATTGAATGCGATCCAGACTGTTCCGTCTTCGTTGGAAAGGGGCTGATGGCCACCAGCCAGATCGATGATCGACAAACGCCGAAAACCGAGAATTGCACCGCCGCTTCTTCCAGATTCGCCAATCGGAGTCGCGGCGACATTCCCCTGCGACGAATAAATCCCGTCATCGTCGGGGCCTCGATGAACCAGCGCATCAGTCATCCGCTTCAGAATCACTTCTGACAATGGTTCGCTGGCCGCGGTCCAGCAGGCACCGGCAATACCGCACATGGATCACCGTCCCGTCAACTGGTGATAAAGTGTCGCATAGCGGTCTACCATCTGCTGAATTCCAAACTCCGATCGTATTCGCTCACGACCGGCATTTCCCAGGCGTTCTCCGAGTCCCGGCTCATCATTCAAGCGACGCAGGTACTGCATGAAGCCGACTGTATCGGCCAGTTTACACAGGAAGCCAGTTTCGTTTGGGATGACCAGTTCACGATTCGGGGGAATGTCACTGGCGATCACCGGTCGACCGTATGACATCGCTTCCATGATGCTGTTCGACATTCCTTCGAAACTGCTGGCCAGGCAGAAGACATCCATCGCTGGCAGGAACCTCGCCGCATCGTCACGGTGCCCCAGAAAACGGACATGCTCCGTGCAGTGGATACTTCGAGTGAACTCTTCCAGTCGCTCTCGCTCTGGACCATCGCCGATCAGAACCAGATGCAACTTCGGTCGGATCTGTCGCAAAGTTTCCACCGCCCAGATCAGATCTTCGACTCGCTTCTGCCGCGCCAGTCGTCCGATGAAACCGGCAACAAATGCGTCGGCAGGAAGATTCAATTCCTGCAGCAACTCTGTCCGACCCGGTGAGCTTGCGGAAGGTTCGGGCAGGTCAATTCCATTCGGGATGCAAACCAGTTTGTCAGCAGGGACGCCAAGTTCGCGATAGAACTCGACGACACCGTTTGAGTTTCCAACGAGTCGATCCGTTTTTGCGATCAACTGCCGGTCGAGCCACAACTGCCAACCCGCTTTCCAACTGTCGACGCAACGCTCAGAAACAACAATCCTGGCGTGAGGTATCACCCCGGCACACAACCGCCCATAAGAATTTGCCGCAAACAACCAGGTATGCAGGATGTCGGGTTGCAATCGTTTGAGTTCGCGTCGCAATCGCCAGAACGACGACGGATCAAAGCGACTTCGCTTGCCGATGAGTGTTAACGGGATTCCAGCAGCGGAAAGTACGTCCGCATAAGGGCCGCTACGCGTGAGAGCGATGACATGAACATCAAACTGATCGCGCGGCAATCGAGTCGCCAGGAGCGTACATTGTTTTTCGGCACCTGACCGATCCAAAGTCGGAATCAACAGCACGACGCGCGTCGGGGACACGGAAATCAGTCTTTGGTCATGGAAATCAGTTCAGCGACTCTTTCACAGGGCGACAGCTTACGTTGTCACGCGGGTCGATGCAAAGCCTGCGAAAACAGAAATACTCATCCGCGACTCTTCACACAGAGCACACGTCATTGATAAATCACGACCAGAAACACCGTTGCTTCGCCCTTGCCGAGATTCTCGATCGTATGAGCGACATCGGCGCGGTAGGTGGTTGAGTCTCCTTTATTCAACTCGGCAGAATCGTTCGCCGACTGCACGCGGACTCGTCCCTGTTCGACGGTGAGGAATTCTCGCGTCCCCTGGAAATGCGGAGCACTGCGCAAGGCACCGCCAGTTTTTAAGCGGACCTGATAGAACTCGACATCCTTTTCGAGATTCAGCGGTGAAAGCGTACGAATTTCGACGTGTTCGTCCGAGCGAAACAGATGTTCGCGATCGTCACCACGAATGACATGGATCGACGATGAGGCCGCCGGGATCTCGACAAATTCGGCCAACGACATTCCGAATGCCTGGGCAATCTTGCACGTGACGGCCAATGTCGGATTCGCCTGATTCCTTTCGATCTGGCTGAGCATGGAACGACTGACACCCGATGCGGTGGCAAGCTGCTCCAGTGACCAGGTCCGCTGCTGCCTCATCAACTTGACTCGCTGCGAAATCTGCCCGCTGATCGGATCAACGGGTTCCGATTTCGGCTCTTCATTGCGGACGACGTTTTTACCAGGCATTGTCGAAATCCACGATAATGGAAAATTTGTCTTGCAAACAAAACGATTGGCGTCTACTATACCGCACGTTCTATACAAGATAAAGGATTCTCTGCTTGATACCTGGGCGATCGGTTTTTTCAATGTAGGGTGGGACCAGCTCGTTTCGAGCGCCGGCCCACCATCAGGAAACGTCGAGAAGTGATGGTGGGCCGGCGCGGCGAAGCGCCACTGGTCCCACCCTACATCCAGCCCCGGCCACCCGGATCTGACTCACCGAATTTCGAAATACAGCCATTACGGGAGACACGAATGAAGGCTTTGGTCAAGAGTGAAGCGGCCGTTGGTTTGTGGCTTAAGGACATTCCCGAACCGACGATCGGCATCAACGATGTCTTGATCAAGATCCTGAAGACGGGGATCTGCGGGACGGACGTTCACATTTACAAGTGGGACGCCTGGGCTCAAAAGACGATTCCCGTTCCGATGGCAGTTGGCCACGAATTTGTCGGGGAAGTGATCGAGGTCGGTTCCAATGTGACCGACTTTCATCCCGGTGAAATTGTCAGCGGCGAAGGGCATGTCGTCTGCGGAACGTGCCGAAACTGCCTGGCAGGGCGTCGGCATTTGTGTGCCCACACTAAAGGGGTCGGCGTCAATCGGCCCGGGGCGTTTGCGGAATACCTTTCACTGCCAATGACGAATGTCTGGCACCATGCTCACGATATTGATCAGGAAGTGGCTGCGATTTTCGATCCATTCGGCAATGCCGTCCATACAGCACTCAGCTTCGACGTCCTTGGAGAAGATGTGTTGATCACGGGGGCTGGACCAATCGGCGTCATGGCTGCTGCGATTGTCCGTCACGCCGGTGCGAGACACGTGGTGATCACCGATCCCAATCCTTACAGGCGATCACTGGCAATGAAGATGGGAGCCACACGCGCCATCGATCCTCGCGAGACCAAACTCGAAACGGTTCAGCAGGAACTCGGTATGCGAGAAGGCTTCGATGTCGGACTGGAAATGTCCGGGAATCCCTCCGCATTCAACAGCCTGATTGCCAATATGGCTCACGGTGGCAAGATCGCCATGCTGGGGATCCCTGAGAAAGAAATCGCGATCGACTGGAACGTGGTGGTCTTCAATATGCTGACGATCAAGGGAATCTACGGTCGGGAAATGTATGAGACCTGGTACAAGATGACGGTGATGTTGCAAAGCGGCCTGCACATCAAACCTGTGATCACGCACCGGTTCCACTACACCGATTTTCAGAAGGGATTCGACGCCATGCTGTCGGGCGATTGCGGAAAAGTTGTTCTCGACTGGGACTGATCGCAGAAGAGGGCCGCCCAGTCGACTTCATGATCAGGGATTCAGTCGGCTCCATGTCCAGGCATCTCCTTGTCGCAGGTAAGCAAACCGATCGTGCAGTCGACCGGGACCTCCTTGCCAGAATTCGATGCGATCAGGAACAACGCGATAGCCCCCCCAGTGAGGGGGACGGGGAATTTGACCGCCAGCAAATCGCAGGCGGTTCTCTTCCACGCGTTGAGACAAAGTTTCCGCAGAATCGAGCGGTTGGCTTTGACGTGATGACCATGCTCCCAACTGGCTTTGTTCCGGTCGAGTGGCAAAGTACGCATCCGATTCGGCGGCAGAAATTTTTTCGACGGTCCCTTCGATCGAGATCTGTCGTTCCAGTTCTCGCCAGTGAATCACCAGCGCGGCTCGTGGATTCTCGGCCAGTTGCATTCCCTTGCGGCTTTCGTAGTTCGTGTAGAACACGAAGCCACGCTCATCCGCGCCGCGCAAAAACAATGTTCGCGCCGACGGAGCACCGTCACGAGTGGCCGTGGCGACCGTAATCGTCTCCCAGTCAAAAATGTGGGCCGCAACGGCGTCATCAACCCACTTCTGGAACTGAACGAACGGATCTGCCACCAAGTCATCTTCGTGCAGGCGGGATCGAGTAAAGTCGCGATGTTCAACTGGTAATGTCACGAGATATTCCTCTCCGTGGAAGGACGGCCCAAGAGTGACGATACACAGTCATCGTCGATGCTGGCGAGGGATGCGGAAAGAAGTCCCAAATTCAAGACGGAAGAACGATGGGGATTGCGATGGGTTGGGTAGCCGGCGATGTCGAAGTCGTCGGCCTCTTGTGGGCCTTGAGCCCAAAGTGAATGACACGCTTCGACAAGACGAAATGCCAATGACGGCAGTAATTTTTGGCAAATGACCCACTACGGAAATTGCGGCTCGCGCAATGCCCCTTCGACCACGGCCAGCGCCTGCCGTACAGACTTTTCATGCGGCCAGGCTTCGTGTGCGATCTTCAAGAGTGGTAGTGCCTGATCCGGGCGGGCAAACTTCAGATAGAGTTCTGCCAACGGGACGAGAATTTCTGGCCGATCCCCGAATCGCATGCGAGCCCCCTCCAGAACTGTAATCGATCGCCCAGACCACCCCTGTTCGGTGTAGAGTTTGGCCAGTTCCAGATGCTGCTGCAGTTTTTTACTTCCTTCCGAAGCTTCCTCAACCAAAGTCGAATTTGATTCCTCAGCGACGGTCCGTGCCAGTCGCAACAGGTGCCGCTTTCCGGCAGCATCAGTGGAACCGAGTCTCGCGGCGCGGTCGTACGCGGCTTCAGCCTTTTCCAGATCACCAATCAGATGCCACAAGTAGCCACGCCAATAAATCGCGGCCACATGGTCTGGCGACTTTTCCAGAATCAGATTCACTTCCCGTTCGGCTGTTGGAAACTGCAACGAAGTCACTCGGCTTCGGATGCGACGGATCGATCGCTCGTGCGATTCATCGAGTGACAGATCGGAGGCCTGATTCATTCGCTCCCGCGCCAACTCTGCTCCCTCAGCCAGCGATTGTGCCACGGGTTCTGCATTGGGTAAGCCGCGTGCCAATTCCAGAAACTGGCTCGCCAGTTCGTACTGGCCTTCCGTCAGGTACAGCCAGCCCAGTGACGAACAGACCTTGACCGTGATCACTCCGCGCTGATTCAGATCCTTCAGAACGTCGATGGCCTGCTGGTTGTCGCCTTGTTCCTGCAGCAGATCGGCCTTTCGAATCAACAGATCGGTCCGATCAGGATGCTGCGACAGAACTCGGTCAAGTTCCAACCGTTGCTCGTCGACCCATTTCCGATAGGCGGCAGAATCAATCGTTCCTGTCAGGTTCGGACTGACCTCCAGCACGACAACTCCTCGATCATTGTAAACCGGAGTCAGTTTGTATTCAGGATCGGCGAAAACCTGCTGCCAGCCAAATCCCAGTCCGAACTGGCAATTGGCGATCACCAGGTATCGAGCAGGGAAGCTGGAGATCTGGCTGCGGATTTTTTCGGGATCCAGAGTTTCAAACTGAACTCGTCGCTGGAAACGATGAGCCGTCCCTCCCACCGCCGCCTGCCAGGCGAGCAGTCGCGAATTTGCAGGGGTGTTTTCCTTGATCCAGCGACCGGCCAGTCGCCAGTCACTGAAATAGAATCCAGGGGCTTCACTGCGAGAGAACTCGTCTCGATTCGCGCTAAAACGCTGATTCGTTGTCACGAGCGACATCTCTCCATTGACCTGCCATCCCGACAGTCCCACGAGTAAGGCCGCAATCAGATAGCCGCACGCGACTCGCATCTTCGCAGGGATGAACTGCCCGACGGCAGCACAGCCTGATGGAAAAAAAGCCCAGAGGAATGGGAGTAGCGGCCACAGAAATCGCTCGTGTCGCCACGGCCAGATCGACAGACAACCAACGTAAAGGGGAAGATACATCAGGACCACCAGCCCACCCCGTGCGCGCTGCTGCCAGAACCCGAGCACCCCCACGAAGGCGAAGATCGTCGTCAGGATGCCAGCCACCAAACCGAAGTTTTCCAGTTGTGGGAGCGGACCGACAACCATCGGGGCATAAAAAGGTTGACCGCTCGTCAGCCCGGGAAAGGCAACACCCGGAAGTACAGATGCATAGAAACCCAGGGTCGCAATCGCCTCGGTCAGGACTGCCATCAAACCCTGCTCACGGATATTCTGAATCAGAGATCCCGCGTAATTCGTTCCGGGGGCCAGGCGGCTGCGCAACGCCAGCCAGACCAATCCAGAAACGGCAACAACAATCGCAGGAAGAAACATCCAGCGGCGGCGATTGAGCAGACTCCAACCTGCTGCGGCCGCAACCATGGCGACCCCGATCGTGCGAATAATCGGCGTGAACGCGACGGCCACCAGTGCACACAGAAATGCCCTCTTGCGAACGGTGCCGTCCTTGAAATCCCATCGTCCCAACCCGTAAACGACCGCCAGAGTCCCCAACGCATATGGAACTTCGGTCAACACTTCAGTCGCGAGCGACAGAAACATCGGGCTGGAACCTACGGCTGCGACCATCAGGGGGCCACTCCAGCCTCCTCGCGTCATCGATGCGATGGCATGAACAGCCCACAATAATAAAGCGCCGGACAGCAGAACCACCCACTTCGCCGCCACAACGTCATAGGGAAGAAATCGCAGAACGGGAGCCAGCAGGATTGGCAGGCCAGGGGGGCGCCACGTGTAGAGGGGGGCTCCGGGAGTATCAATCGCTCGATACTGGCCGGTTTCTGCGAGGGATTGAGCGTAGATCAAATAGCGTGGACTATCAGGATTGAAAAGATCGCAGTCATTCAGGCGGAGCCACCCGAGAGCGATGAATCCAAATACCAACACCACGGTGGCTGCGTGATGCCAGATGGAAACACGAAAAGTTGTCGACGAATCGTGGGTCACGAGTTCCGACATGTGCTGAATACCGGTGAAAAATAGGGTGGGAACGCTGGTTTTCCCGAGGGCAACTGCGACATCTCCATCCCCTTTATGCAATCGCCGCGCCGGATGGTTCCGCCATCAATGAACTCGTGAAAGCGTTGGTGGGACTCCGAAAGGTCCTGTTCACGATTTAAACTGTCGTGAGTAATTGGCTGCGCCGTTGCGTTTTAACGCAGGTTTCAGGGTGTTTTTTTTGGTGCGTTTATTTTTCTTAAACTGAATCTAAGTCGAGGTTTTCGTTGGCAAGCGGCCTCTGATGGAGTTGAGATGAACTCTCGAATTTCAAATGTGCGTTGACTCGATAAATCTCACAAGACTCGATTTTCAGGAGAGCATCATGGATCGAATTGCCATTCACCGGCGCGAGTTCCTGACGGCGGCTGCGATCATGGCATCACAAGCCCCGGCATTCGCTGGTACACCGGCCAAAACAGTTGTGGACATCAAGTCCGTAACCTCGGACATTTTCAAAAAGTTTACAGGCCAGAATTTCGCATACGGGAAACCGGGCCAGGTTCTTCTCCTGGAAACGGTCACCGTCGTATCCGACCCCAAAGGGGCCGGGAAACGACCAAAGAAGATCCGGCAGGAGACCTTCTCGCTCCTGTTTTCGGCACCTCCAAATATCGTTCTTCCTGCGGGGATCTATAGCTTTACGAACCCCAATGTCACACCGTTCTCTTTGTACATCAGTCGAGTGGCGATCCCTGGCGCAGTGACATCGGCATCGCCTTCAATCGACCTCGTTAAGATCGCCACCAGCGTTGTGGTCAAGTCGAAAACACCAAAGTGCTACTACGAAGCGGCTTTCAGTTAATTCGCACGGATTTTGACAGGCGTACTCGTTCGTAAATCTGGGAAACGGATGCCGAGCTTTGGCAAGTTCGTGCGACCAGGAGATTGTCTCTGCATTCAATCACGGCCCCTTGTTGAAGTAAGCATTGGCCCTGATTTTGACGCCTCAGCTTGCATCCCCGGTCGCCTCGGTTATACTTCCCTCTTTCCGGAATTCCGTCTGCCAGTCTGTCTGGTTGGCAGAATCACCGTCAGTAAGCTGAAGTTCTTGATATTGCAGGGGTTGTGACATGGGTGCCGAGTGTGCCATCTGTGGTAAGAAGCCGGTCAAGGGAAACCAGAAGGTCGAACGCGGCAAGCCGAAGTACCTCGGTGGTAACGGCCGCAAGACCACGGGAATCTCGAAGCGCTGGTACCGTCCAAATCTGCAATCCTTGCGGATGCAGGTCGGCGAAACTTCTCAGCGGGTCAGGGTTTGCGTCCAGTGCGTACGATCCGGCCTGGTTGTCAAGCGAGTCGTCCGCAAGCCATTTACGATCGACGAAGCCAAGAGCTGATTCGATTTTGGCAACTTGCGATTTACGTATTACCCGGGCGAGATTCTCGTCCGGGTCGTTTGTTGCGCAGGCCCTGCTTTTCAGGGTCAGTGAGGGATTTCATGAATCTCACCTCCGCTGATGTTCGCAAAGTCGCATCACTCGCTCGCCTGAAGGTGACCGACGAGGATGTCAATTCCCTGCTGGGTGATCTGTCGGCCATTCTGGAATATGTCGACGTTCTGAACGAAGTCGATACCACTGGCATCGATCCGATGGTGCATGCCGTCGAACTGCACGATGTGCTGCGAACAGACGTCCTGCGAGAATCCCTTCCCCGTGAAGCCGCTCTCCAGAACGCCCCACGGACCGACGGAAAGTACTTCCTGGTCCCAACGATCATCGAAGGCTGATGAAGGTTTCGGGCGAGGATGGGCGGACTGACGTCTGCCACTTCGGAAGCGGCGTAGTCAACTCTGGCTCAAAAACGGAGGTACGGGCCGCTCTTCTCTATTGGTTTCATTTGGCGCCAAGTTACCGCTTTCGTGGTCAGCTTCCTGGTAGGGTAAGTTGACCTGCACGTTCCGCATGCTCCCTGTGTTCGGTCCAATTTTTGAAACAAAGCTCGGCGTTCGCTCACTCACCGCCTTCACACCACGATTCCAGATTCTCAGGAGAAATGATTTGAAAGCCGCTGCAGTCCGACGTGTCTCCTGCAACCTCGAAGCCGCATTGGGGGCAAACCAGGCGGCGGCCAACAAATTCGGAGACTCGACCACAGTTTGGGCAATTACGCTCGTCCCATTCATAAGACGGCCAGATCACGTGCCCGTCGTCTGAAATAAAGAGCAGGTGATTGCATTTGGTGCAAGTCGTCATACCCGATTCAGAGATCGATGTGATTCGGTTGCAACGCGGACATTGAATTCGATCTTCTATTTCGTCATCGGGACAGAACGGCGGTGGGGACGGTATGTTTACGATGCGAGAAGTCAGTCCCACAACACAATACGCGGGAAGCTCCATAAAGGATGGTTCATCGTCGAGCATTGAGCCGGCTCCTTTTTTGAGTGAAATGACATTGAACCCGACCAGCGTGTTGGGTGGCGACGTGTGCTTGTCTCATCTCGCCGAACAATATTGTTCAGCGGCCAGATCGACGATTATTGTGGCTTACGTTGATCTCAGCCCACTTGCGATTAGATCACAATGCAAATCGCCAGGAAACCGAGGGCGATTGCCACGAGATTCAACGATTGCCGCTATGAGAGGCCGTTGGGTTTTAATACGAAATTCTGGATCGCAAGCCAGTCGGGCTTTCAATCGCGTTCAAGATTCTTCAGGAGAGTTTCCAACTCATCCCTTCGCGGAATGAACGTCTTCGTTACGGCACGTTGATTGAGCTTGTAAACGCCCCAGAAGACCAGACCGCAAACCAGTACAAAAACGCCGAGTATGGACTGCCGCAACAGGCTCGCATGACGTTCCTTCCAGGCAATCTTCCCTAAAAATGCGATCATGCCGATTGAGGGAGGGAGCAGGTACCACCAGAAAATATTTTTCAACAACCAGATTTGATGATTCACCTGAGCCAGGTCTGCTTGAAGACAAACCTGCAGGGATGATTCGGATGGTGCTCGATGTCGACGCTGATTCCAGCGATCGACGATCAAGAAACAACCCACAAAGGCTCCCCCCAGCGCACAAAGTAAAAGTGTCCAGTCATTTCGCACAAAGCCGGAATAGCTAAAAAAGGCGACGACCAGACAGGCCGCAATAACTTCCATCAAGTCGCGCCGAAACAGTGAAGCTCCCAGCGAGTCGTATTTCCGCCGGACTTCGTCGAGCAGCAGATTGGGATCCCTCTGCAATCCGTCCGCATGGTCATGCGATTGCCATTCGCCCTGAAGTTCATCGAAACTCATCGGATTCCCTTTGCAGTTCGTCAGCCAGTTTGTTGCGAATACGATTCAGCTTCACTCCGATATAGTTCTCGGAAATCCCCATAACGTCGGACATTTCGCGATAGCTGAGCCCGTCGAGGTGCATCAAGGCCAGCGATGCATCCACTTGGGGCAACCGACGGATGGCGGCATACATACGCTCAATCAATTCCTGTCTGCGGGATTCTTCACCAGAGCGTGCTTCAACTCTAGCAGCCCGTGGTGAAAGTCGGAATCAGCCGTTGACGCGGGCGAAAATCGCGCTACCCTATGGCCGCCGTTTTTGTTCGGGTTCCCACGGAGGTTGTTGGAATGGCAATGGGTCGGCGGAAACAGGAGCGTCAAGAGGCTTTGTTCATCACTGCGGACGCATTGCCTCAGGCACCACGGCATGTCTTCTACGAACGCCTGAACCGTATTCTGGCGGAGCATGAGTTCGATAAATTCGTGGAAGAGAGTTGTCGTCCGTTCTATGCCCACAAGATTGGACGTCCGGGGCTTGTGCCAGGCGTCTACTTTCGGACGTTGTTCATCGGTTACTTCGAGGGAATCGATTCGGAACGTGGGATGGCTTGGCGAATCGAGGACTCCTTGAGCCTGCGGGCCTTCTTGGGGTTCACGCTGGCGGATTCGCCTCCAGATCATTCAACGCTTTCCCGGACACGTCGGTTAATTGACGTAGAAACACACGAAGCCGTCTTTCAATGGATGCTGCAAGTTCTGGCGGGACAAGGGCTGATCGATGGCGCAACGGTCGGTGTGGATGCCACATTCTTGGAAGCCAATGCGGCATTACGTTCCATCGTGCGGAAGGATTCGGGCGAATCGTACTCGGACTTTCTGATCGGGTTGGCCAAGGCGTCCGGGATAGAGACTCCGACACGTGCCGACCTCGCCAAGATTGACAAGAACCGCCCGAAGAAGGGGTCGAACGAAGATTGGGAGCATCCCAAGGATCCGACCGCGAAGATCATGAAAATGAAGGACGGTTCCACGCACTTGTCCCACAAGGCCGAGCACGTCGTGGACTTGGGAGAAGAGGGACATGGTGCGATCTTGGCCGTGGTTCGTCACGACGCCAATCGCAGCGACACACAAACGGTTCTGGAATCGGTAAATGAAGCCACGCGCCATTTGCAGGAGACCCGAATCAATGGCGAAACCTCCCTGGGAACACTGAAGATCGAAGAAGTCGTGACGGACAAAGCCTATCACAGCAATGATGTGCTGAAGGATTTTGGGGAGCTGGACCTCCGGACATAAGTCTCCGAGCCAGATCGTGGACGGCGGAATTGGAAAGATGACACTGAAGGTGAGGCGCAGGCTGCCGTCTACGCGAATCGACGACGAATTCGAGGCGATCGGGGCAAGCGTCTGTTAGCCCGTCGGGGTGAGTTCCTGGAACGAACCTTTGCTCATTGTTACGAGACCGGTGCCATGAGACGACTGCATGTGCGAGGCAATGACAACATCAGGAAGCGACTCCTCGTACACGCAGCGGCCTTCAACTTCAGCCTGGTGATGAGAAAGCTCTTCGGAGCGGGTACACCGCGAGGGTTCGCGGACTTGTTGGCGGCTCTGTGCCACGCAATTCCCAAGTCCTGGAGTGCAATTCAGACCTATCTGACGTGCTTTCGCGATCATTCCCGGAAAATCGACTGCATTCAACCGATCGCGATGCCAACGTGAGATCCACGCCAGACACTAACTGATTTCACAAAAAACGCCTTTCACCACGGGCTGCTAGTGGCTTCGTGCTGAAGGATCTTCAGTTTCTGTCGTTGTCGGCGCTCTCCGCGTTGCCAGGCCATCGCAGTATTGAATGAAACTCGGTAGATCCATGTGATCGCCTGGGACTCGCCGCGGAAACGAGGGATCGACGCCCAGAGATTGACCAGAATCTCTTGGGTCAAATCCTCCTGATCCTCCGGAGATTCAACGCAGGTCCGCACCACTTTCAGAATCACTCCGATGTGGTCACGCAGCCATCGCTGAAATTGTGCTTCATGCTCAGACGGTTTCACCTGCCATCTCCAATCACAGCCAGATTAGTGATCGGGACGAAGTTTTTCTTACAACAATTCGCGAGATTTTCGCTGGAGGACGGTGTTCGAGGTGGGACTGTGTTCTGTGTTCGGCGCGGGTCTCCCGACGTCTCTCGACCCCGCCGAAACGCCCGACCGGAGGTCTCCAATTCCTGAAATTCAATGTTTCGACTGCCAGTTTTGTTGCGTATGTGTTGTTCAGGTTTATTGTCAGGTGTCTCATGAGGCGGGCAGATCCGGGGTGGAGCGTGAGAGAGTGGCCGGGGCTAGTCTGCTATAATCGTTCTCGACTGTTGTTGGTGGAATGGGATTACCACGAAGGACACGAAGAGCACGAAGATGGAAATCCACGAAGTCCCAACTGCTGACCTGCATGAAACTGGCTGACATTAAGATCGGGCTCCTCATCAACTCCAACATAGAGCTCCAACAACACCAGGCTCAAAGATGGCATCAAGCGTTTCGTCCTTCGATTCCTTCGTGCTCTTCGTGTGCTTCGTGGTGAAAGAAAGCCATAAAAGACCGTGTCACGTCATGCGATGACTCGGCGCGGGTCTTCCGACCCCGCTGAAACAGCCGACCGAAGGTCTCCAATTCCCGAAACCCGACGTTCGGTGGCCATTTCCGTTTCGTAAGTGTCGTCTGCGTTAATTCTTACGGAACTTCGGGAGGCTGGGCGGCGAGAAGATCCGGGGTTGGGCGCTGCGCAAAATTCTGGAGACCTGCGGTCGGCGGTTTCGGCGGGGTCGGGAGACCCGCGCCGAACGACGTCGAGTGACTCATTGCCGAAAAATGGGCTGTTTTGCGGAAGTTGAGCCGTTTTTTCACGGGTCAGACATTTTCGGGAGAATTTTTGACACCCGTTGCGTCAGATGGTTTACTTTTTCAGAATTCTTGCCGCAATCCTGAATTGCGCCCAAGTCTTCCAGGTTTTCTGAACCCGCACCCTCGACATCTTCTGCCTGTTTTGCTGAACTTAGCGTTCTGGTGAGGGGTTGTGACTTCAAGGATTCAATTTATGCAAGCGACTCGGCACTTAGGACTTGTTGCCGTACTGTTGATCGGAGGAGTGCTGGCTGGGGGTTCTGCGGCCCTTGCACAGCCTGGCGACTCCGGAAAACCGGCGGCCCAGGAACCAGCCAATTCCAACGAAAAGACCGTGGAACGGCTGATTTACATGCCGTTCAAGAGTCTCAAGGCTGTGTTCGAAAAGCCGGATGGGAGCATTTTCGTTCCCTATGCGGATTACCTGCGCCTGATCGAGTCGGCCCGCGCCAACGGTCTGCGTAAGACCGAGCAGGCTCCCGTCAGCGGCGTCATTACCTCGGCAAGCTACACAGCCAAGGTCGAAAAGGACGTGGCGCTGGTTTCGGCAACGCTGGTGGTTCAGGCTCTTGAAAAGGGATGGGCAGAAATCCCCGTCAAGTTTGGTGAAGCCGCCATCAGCAAGGTTTCGTCTGATTCTGGCAAAGTTCTGTTCCGCGGAACGGGTAACGGAACCTATTCATTGCTGATCCCCACAGCCGGGGAACACAAGGTCCAGATCGAACTGACCGCCCGAGTCCGGACCGCTCCGGAAGGGAAGAGTCTGGATATGGACGTCCCCACCGTGGGCATTACCACATTCGAACTCAGTGTCCCTGAAGCGGATCAGACGATCGAGTTGAAACCCAAACTGGTCAGCGAACCCATTGCCGCCGCTGCCAAGGAAACCCGGATCAAGGCGAGTGTCGGTTCGACCGAAAAGATCTCGGTCCGCTGGCATCCACGTGTCGGAACCAAGCCGGATATGGAACTGCTGGCGAGTGTGACGAACCAGACGCTGGTCACTGTCGAAGACGGCCTGATCCACACGGACGCGTGGCTGACGTATGAAGTCCTGCGAGGTCAGATTGAAAAGGTGCAGATTGCGGTTCCCAAAGGCCAGCGGATCCTCGACATCACCTCCAACGCCAAAGTGAAAGAATGGAAAGCGGTTGAAGAAGACAACCGCCAGGTGGTCTCGGTCGAACTGCTCAGCCGCCTGGATGGCAAGGTGACTCTGGAAGTTCACACCGAACGAGCGGCCCCGGTCGAAGCGTTTGAAATCGCCGGGATGCAGGGTACGACGTCGTACGGGATCCATGCCCTGAACGTGATTCGCGAGAGTGGCACGGTCGCGGTCAAGCAGGGGAGTGATCTGACAATCACTGTGGAAGATCAGACCGGTCTTTCCCGTATCGACGAAGGGGAAGTTGATGCAAAACTGAAGCGGCCCGGGGGACTCTATTTCAAGTACTACACTCCGGCATTCCAGCTCAAATTGCTTGCCAAGCCGATCGAGCCTCGCTTGATTGTGGACCACGCTTCACAACTGGTCTTCCGCGAAGATCAGTTGCGACTTCGCTCAATCGTCAACTTCACGATCGATCGGGCTGGAGTCTTTGAAATCAAGTTCAAGCTCCCGGAAAACATCACCGTCGAAAACGTCCTGTGCGATCGGATGAAGCAATTTGACGTCTCGCCCGACAAGACCACTCTGTCGGTCAGTCTGCGGGAAAAGACGCTGGGGGCCTTAACGATCAGCGTCATCGCGATTCGGACACTCGACCCGGCTGCGGAAAAGACAGACCAGACGCTGCCGCTGCTGGAACCCATTGGCGTGGAGCTGGAAAACGGCAAAGTTCAGGTCTACGCCCCCGAGGCCATCGACGTCATTACTGATGCTGAAAAGCTGGTGGCAGTTCAGCCTGATCCGGCTCCGCAGGCGGAATCCATGGCGAACGCCCGATTGGTTTCTTCGTGGCTGTATAATCGCCGTCCGGTTGAAATCCCTGTTCGAACCGTGCGAAAGCCAACTCGATTGACTGCATTCATTGGCACGCGTGCTGATGTCAAACAAGGACAGGTTCAGGTGACAACAAACTTGAACTACCTCGTCGAATATGCGGGCCTCGACACCTTCCGTTTCGCTGTCCCTGAAGCACTGGCAGACAAGATTCAGATCAACTCGACGGCTGGTGGTTCGGCACCGCCGATCAAACAGAAAAGTCGCGCTCCACAAGCGACCGAAGGCTGGGTGACCTGGACCGTGATCATGCAGCGCGACGTGCTGGGATATCAGCCATTCTCGATCACCTATGATCTGACGCCCACCCCCGGAACCGAATCGAAAAGCGAAACGTCGGTCATTGAAGCGATTCGGGTGCTCCCCCCGTATGACAAGGCCGATGGTCCTCAGGGAAAACGTGACATTGCGGTGTCGCGAACCGTCGGTGAAATGACGGTTACCAAGGATCGCGCACTCTCGGTTTCCGCAGGTGCCACCGGCGGAGACTCCGAGCAGATCGATGTTCGGGAATTGCAGCAACTGCCTCAGGATGGCTTCGTCGCTTTCCGTTACTACAAAGATCCGGTGAAGCTGGAACTGATCGCCAACAAATACGATGTACAGGGGGTCGTGGAGACGGTCGTCAGCAAGGCGCTGGTGGAAATCGTTCTGGACAAAGCCAGCAATGCCACTTACCGGGCTCGATTCGTCATGAAATCGAGTGAGCGGCAGCGATTGCGAATCGATCTGCCGTCAAAAGCGGAACCACTGGGCGTCTTGATTGGCAAGAAGCAGGTCTCGCTCGAAAAGGCGGACCTGAAGACACGCGATGGCTGGACGTCGTTCTTTGTGAATGTTGCTCGTACGGATTCCTCCGACGAACAATTCTCTGTGGTGATTCTGTTTCGAATCCACCTGGACCCGACTGCATTTCAGTCAGCTGGCGGAAAACTGCGCCTGCAATTGCCGATGGTCGGTGGTTCGGATGCTACCGGAGTCGCGATTCAGCAGTTGCGAGCCGCGGTCTGGTCGCCTCGTGAATTCGCCCTGATTGGTACTCCGAAGAACTTCAGCGTCGAATCACGCACGATGTTGCGCGACCTGCTGTTTAACCGCAGCCCTGAAGCGACGGGGACTTACGATCTGGATCAGTGGATCGGTGCAGATACCGGGGGCGTATTTGAATTCCCGATCGAAGGACGCCGTTACCAGTATTTGAACCTGGGAGGACGATTCGCTCAGTCGGGGAGCAGCGGAGACGTTGCGGCAGCCGGCACGCTCGAAGGATTCGGCTGGTGGCACATGCCGTTCTACACCTGGATCATCAGCAGTGCGATTGTGGTGATTGCCTTTATCCTGCGGAATACGACGTGGGAAAACAAATTGACCCTGCTGATCGTGGCCGCGTTTGGAGCCTCGGCGTATGCCCTGCAGGACTCGAACCTGATCATTCACGGCCTGGCAGTATCAGCCTATGGTCTGATTGTGCTGGCTGGATTGTGGGTGATCCATGCGGTCCTTGGCCGACGGCCATCTGCCGCATTGGTTCAGATCACTCCACCGACTGTCACTGAGGCACCCGCCGCAGCGACAGACTCCGTTGCACCTGCCGAATCGCCATCGGAACCCAACCCGCCCACCGGCGGTACTGTGTAGGCCATACGAAATGATTTCGCTTGAGGAGACTGCGATGAGTCATCACCGGATGACACTCTGCTCGTCGGCCCCGGAGGGTTATGTCATGAACGCGCTTCGTTGCCGAATTCGCCAGGTTTACCGACGGGTTCAACAGAATTCAGTCGCGGCCGTCATCCTGACTGTTGCGATGCTCATGGCATCCCCGATCAATGCTCAGCCCCCCATCAGCCAGCCGGTTGATCTGGCAACCGAACTGTCGGGAGCACGTCGAGTCTTCGTTCCGGCAGAAGACTTGGACGTCGTCATGGAACGCGACCATCGAGGTGCGATTCTCAGTCGCAAGAAGTTCGACGAGTTGCTGGAACTGGCGAAGGCCAACGCCGCCAAAGGGAATTTGCCTGCTGTCCCTGTCGTCCTGACGAGCGCCGACTACCAGGCCCGTGTCTCGGGCGATCAGTTACTCCTCACGGTGACCGCTCAATTGACCCAATTCACCGACCAGTGGCAGGCGCTGACATTCCCCATGCAGCGGCTGGCGGTCGAAAAGGCATCGCTGGACGATGCCCCTGCAATGCTGGGGCGTAATCCTGACGGTTCCATCTCGTTGCTGTCCGAGGAAAAGGGGACGCACACTCTGAAGCTGGAGCTTTCCACCGAGCTGAATAGTCTGGGGAGTGATCAGGTTGCGGGGTTTTCATTATTGAAAGCCCCCAGCGGCACACTTTCGCTGACGCTTCCCGCCGGAAAGCGTTTGCTGGTTGGAACAGCACAGTTGGAACGTCCCGCCCCCCTGGAACAAGCGGCCGACTACAAGATCGCTATTGGTGGAGCATCCGGCCTGCAATTGCGGATCACCGATCGTGCCGCCGACAACGCTGCCGATGCACTGACTTTTGCTTCCACAGGTTATGGTCTGCATGTCGCCCCCGGTGAAGTCACCTGGCACGCGTTGACAACGTTGCAGGTGTTTGGCAAGCCAATCGATCGACTGACCTTCTCGGTCCCCAGCACACTGGAAATCGCCGATGTGGAATCGACCGGCCTGGAAGGATGGGAACTGAACGACGATCCCAATGATAAATCGATCACGAAAATTTCGCTGTCGTTTGGTCAGGCATTTGATGGGTCTCGGAAGGTAACACTCAAGGGAGTCATGGCGGTCGAATCGGATAAGCCCTGGGCTGTCCCGCCGCTGTCGATCGCGAATGTCACGTCGCACATCGGCCAGGTACTGGTCCAGCATCCTGCCGGGGTTCGACTACGGATCGAAGAGACGGAGGGGGTACGTCGATCGACGCACGAGCAGAAGCCAACCACCGACATGCCGGATGAGATGGCAAAGCTGAACGCGACCGAATTCCTGCGGTTCGATGTCTGGCGTCCCGATTTCCTGCTCCGTTTGACGACTCAGCCCAAGCAGCGCGAAGTCCAGACGGCCATCGCTGCGGTTCTGGACGTGAACGCCACAGGTCTCGATCTGCAGGCACTGATCACAGTGGAAACGCACTTCTCGTCGCTGTTCGAACTGGATGTGAGACTTCCTGCCGACTGGACCGTACTAGGTGCCAAGCGGGACAACGCACCACTCAAGTGGCAGGTCCTTCCGCAAGATGCCAATGTGAATCAAGTTCGAATCCTGCTCTCCCCGGCCTTGGCGGCAGAAGCTTCTGGAACCATCCATTTGTCTCTGCGTAAAGAAGTCGAAGGTTGGCCGGTGGAAGCACAGCCGATCAGCGTCTTGTTGCCTGAATTATTCTTGCCGCAGTCGAGTCTGAACGAAGGGACATTTGTCATTCGAGGCGACGACGATCTGGATCTGGCAACGCAGGAATTGACCGGATTGGATACCGCTCCGCTGAAAGCCGAATATGAACGACTCCGTTTTTCGACCCAGGACACGCGTTACGGCGGCACTCTGAAGATCACTCGCAAGCCATCGCGGATCTCGGTGCAAACGACAACATTCAGCAGACTCGATCCACAGACGATGCACGCCTTCATTCATGCGATGGTGGAAGTGCAGGGTGGGGGTATTCGAACCCTGAAGATCGCACTGCCGGAAGCTGCGGGAACATCACTGCGATTCCAAAGCTATTTGCGACAAATCGTTGAACAAAAACCGGGTGCCGTTCAAAACGGTGAGCGGATCTGGACATTGCAGTTCGACCAGCGAGTGCGTGGCGTGTTGCCGCTTTGGTGCGATATCGAACTCCCACGCGGAGCCGAGAAATCCTTCCAGGTTCCTCAAGCCAGGTTTGTGGACGCAGAACGCCAGAACGGTTTTCAGGCGGTTGAAGCGGGGAGCGAACAGCGACTGACGATCGATGCAAAAGCGGCTGACGGATCTGCATTGGCTGAAGTCGATCCGCTGGATCTGCCTGAAATCCAGTATGGCCCGAAGGAGCGGATTGTGGCCGTCTACCAGAACGTCACCGGTGGAGCAAAACTGACGCTCAGTGAAGAACGATTTGACAAGTCGCCGGTTCCCACGGCGATCTGTCCGCTGCTCGATATCACCAGTGTCCTGGGACGGACAGGTGAGCTTCAGCATCGGGCCAACTTTCAATTAGTGGCAGTCGGCGTTCAGGGGCTGCGCGTCACTCTGCCGACCGACACTGTGCTGTGGGCCACTCTCGTCGATGGGCATCCTGTTGAAGTCCGACGGCAGGGAGACATCTATCTGATTCCATTGAATGCGGTTGCAACAGTCGCACCATCAGCCGCGGAACCACATGCAGGGCACCGACGGCAGTTGCAGTTGTTCTATCGATCAGAAGTACCGGCACTGACACGATTCGGAACGCTGGAACAACCACCCCCAGAGTTATCCGTGCAAACGGGGCAGGGGACATCACAGCCGGTTGACGTTCTGGATCAGCAGTGGAAACTGCACTATCCGAACACGACGTTGCTGGTTCATAGCAATGGAGCATTGGAACCCGAGCAGCGGATGGATGAAACAGGACTTTTAAGCAGTTGGAACGCGGGAATTCGCGTCCCCAGCCTGACGGATCTCGGTTGGCAGGCCTTCTGGGTCATTGTCACACTGGGTGCGATCTCGTTGTTTGTCCTTTCGTATCGAAAAGGCAAGCTACTGCCGCTCGTCGGAGTTCTTGGTGTAGGCGGGCTGGGATTCCTCTTCTTGAGCATGCTGTTTTTAGGCCAGGAACGCAGCAATTCGTCTTACTATGCGGAGTCGGCAAAAGTCGCGGCACCGATGTCAGCAGCAGCCGGCCCGGGCAGGGGCATCCAGTTACACGACGCCGCTCCACTGGCTGACGAACCGGCGGCCCCGATGGCCACAGTCGAATCCAAGCCAACCGCCGAGCCATTCGAAGATAAAGCTGGCGAAAAGAGGGAGGACAGCAAAAGAATGCCCGAATTGGCAAAACAACAATGGCTTGACTTACATGGTAAAGCCGAGAACGAAAAGCTGGAGAAGAAGACGGAAGAATCTGCTCCAAATCAAGCAGAGTGGAAATCACTACAGTCTCGCCCTCGCAAAAGCGAACGTCGTGAACAGCCTCAATCCGGCAAAGAAGAATCCTACTGGAAGCAACTCGATGACATTGATGGGATGGCAGTTGCAGATGCGGAGATTGAAGATCGCAAAGACCCCGGTCGTCCAGTTGTCGCTGCAAACAAGGGGGCAGGAGCACCACAGACGCGAATGGCGTTATTGTCGCTCGCCATCGATTTGACTCCACCTGACGGAAGCCTGTTGAAATCGTTTCGCTATGCAGGTGCAGATCCTGCGCGCGGGGACATTTCCCTGCGACTCGATTACGTCGATGAACATGCCGGAAAAGTCGCCCGGATATTCCTTGTGGTCTTGGTCGCCCTCGCTGGCTGGTTTTTGCGTCGCGCCAGTCTCGCCACCAAACTGACGTTCGCCGCAATCGGGTTAACGCTCCCTCTCGCTCTGTTGCCGCTGGTCCCTTATGCCCTGCAAGTCGTTCTCGACGGGGTCTTTTTTGGCTCCATCGTGGCCAGTGGGCTCTGGTTGCTGACGCCGATTGTCCGCTGCCTGGAAAAATGTTGTGCGAATTGCTGCTGCTGGACCACGACGCAGACTCCCTCGACGGGATCGAGTACTGCTGCCGGATTGTTGATCGCCGCGATGCTGCTTTCCGGCGAAGCTTCGGCTCAGCAGAAATCGCCATCCGAGCAGGCTAATAAGTCGGCACAACAGGCTGCACAGCCCGCTCCGAACAATTCACAACCGCCGATTCCCCCCGTCAAGCAGGAGACCACGTTGGTGGTTCCGTTTGATGCCGGAACTGATCCGCTCGCGTCCGAAAAGATCATCCTGCCGTTTGACAAGTTTGCCGAACTGTATCACCGCGCGTATCCCGACAAGCCGATCAAGGGGACCGCCCCGAATGATGGTGGAATCGTCGACGCTCTCTATTCGGTGAAGATTACTCCCAACGAAAAAACTCCTGACGAATCAAATGCCGAAGTCACCGCGCGGTATGCCGTCCGCAGCTACGTGGACGGACAACTCCAGTTGGAACTCCCCGTCGGGGCAGTCGCCGTTCGATCCGCGAAACTCGACGGCAAGACGGCACCGCTGGTTGTGAACGGTGCCTGTTCGAAAGTCGTCATTTCCTCACCCGGTCTGCACATCGTTGATTTTGAATTCTCGGTTCCGGCTCGACTGTCAGGTTCGACCGGGACACTGACCCTGCCATTGCTTCCGGTTCCCAGCGGGAAATTGTCGTTCGCACTTCCTGCCAAAGATCTGTCTGTTCGGATCAATGGTTCTTCCACTGTTTTCCGGCGCGTGACACAGGGCGAGTCTCAAACGATTGAAATTCCTGTCGACAAAGGGGGCGACCTCGCTTTCGCTTGGCAGCCTGAACAAGCCAAGGGGGCTGCCGCTGCCGTGGTTCATGTTGATTCGGTCCAGGCGATCACCGTGACCGATTCTGGCGTCCGCGCCAGCACCGGTTTCCAGTACCGAGTCCGACAGGGGGGGATCGCCGATGTGACGCTGTCACTCCCTGCCGCGTTTCGATTGCAGGCAGTAAATGGTGCTGACGTTGGTGGCTGGGAATTGCAGGGTGAAGGGGATGCTCGCAAGTTGCGAGTCATCTTCCGACGCAATGTGAACGATGTCACTCAAATGACCGTGGAAGCATTTCTCGATGCCAAAATCGGCACGGAATCAACCTTGGTCGAGATTCCCCAGTTGGCACCGCAGGAAGTGACCAACGAAATCGGTCAGGTGGCGGTGTTTGTTGGCAATCAATTCAGCGTTCGGGCTGAAATGGTTGAATCGCTCAATCAGATCGATGCAGCGAACTTCTCGACAACGGTTCCCGTCAGCCGACCCAATGTCGCACCGCAACTTTCGTATCGCTTCTCAAAACGACCGTTCAGCCTTGGCTTGCGAGTCACTCGGCAGGAATCACAGGCAAATGTCACTGCTCAGCAGGCGGCCTTTGTGGCCCAGCGCAAACAGCAATTGACGACGAGACTGGTCTACAACCTGACAGGTGCTCCGCGTTCGTCATTCAATGTCGCCGTTCCCCCCGGTTTCATCGTGCTGGACGTGCAAGCGACCGGGTTACATGACTGGTCACTGGGAAGCGATAAAACAACCCTGACAATCGACCTGAAGGCTCCTCGCCTGGGGATTGCTGAGGTTGTGCTGTCGGGCAGTATTGCTCGTGAGAACGATGCGACATCAGCCGAGTTGACCTTCCCGCGACCTCTCGATGCGACCAAGCTGCAGACCAGTGCCGCAGTCTGGCTGGACGATGGGTTTGCAGGAACTCTAAATACTTTCGAAGGTTGGCGATCTGTCGATGCGGCTCAAGTCAGTCCGGAATTGAAGGCTGTCCGCCCGTCGCGACCCGTCCAGTTTGGATTCCATTCGAACGCTGCCGTTCCCGGTGCGATCCGCGTGGACTTGCAGAAAGCGACACCTCGCCTGGCCGCAAACGGCCTGGTCATGGTTTCTGTCACGGATGTGGCAGTGGTCCACACGCTCGCGCTGCAGTGGAATATCGATTCCGCCACAACGGATACCCTGGTCTTTACAACGCCCAGTTATCTGGCGGGTAAGCTTGAGTTTAACGGCGATGGGATTCGTGAGACGACCCACGTGGACGCGGGTAATGATCGAACTCGCTGGACAATCCGGTTAAGGACCCCCGTCAGCGGTCGGTATTTCGCTGCTGCGATCGGCACACTCCCACCGCCTACTAAAGAAGTCGATGCTCCGGCGATTGTTTTTGAACGTGGCAGCGGTGCAGGTGCGACAGATGCGATCGAAGGACAGCGACAATATGTCCTGCTGATCAACACTTCGCAAAGCCAGTTAACGTCGGTCGCTCCGGACGGTTTTGAATCCGTTCAGCGGGAAGATGTGCCAGTTGTGGTGGACCAGTCGCTCGTCGATCAGGCGACGGAACTGGTGAAGGTCAAGCAATTGCTGACCGCCCCACGCTGGTCGATTCAGAAATTTGTACAGACCGCCAGTGCCCCGGCTTCGGTAAACGTGGCTGATCTGACAACGATCCTCAGCCGAGACGGGACCTATCGCGGTCAGGCGATCTACACGATCAAGAATCACTCACGACAGTTCCTGGCGCTGAAGTTTCCAACCGGTGCCGAGTTGATGTCGGTCCTCGTTGGAAATGCTCCATCACGAGCGGTAACAACCAAACGCAACAATGAAACGATTCAGTTGATTGCGTTGCCGAAAACCAGTGCGGCGAGTTTGTCGTTTCCAGTCCGAGTCCTCTGGCGAGGTCGTCTGGATGCATCCCTGCCGAAATCCGCTCGGGTTTTGCGTCAGGAAGTTGATTTCCCGGCACCTGTTGTTGTCAGTCAGCAGGACGATCCTGATTTTGGAATCCCGGTTGCGAAGACTCGCTGGACCGTCTGGCTTCCTGACGATCTGGATGTGCAGCCGCTGAAGACTTCGGCTCGGCATAACCTGACTCTGCAACCCTCAGACCAGAAGGACTTGCTGTACGAAAAGGCGGCTGTGCAGGAGTTGTCGGAACTACTGGGGTTTGTGTCGTCGAACTATTCGGGGGCATCGGACAGAGCGCGAGCGGCCAATAACATGAAGCAACTCGGCATGGCACTCGACAATGCCAAGCAGTTGGAACAGGCGGTTAAGAGTACCGGTGGTGATGACGACTTCAATCGTCAGCGAGACCAGGCGCAACGTCGGCTCGTGGAACTTCAAAAGACGATCCAGGAGGATCAGACCCGGCAACAGATGGCCCAGAGCCAGTCGGCAGCAATTCCTCGCTATCGGTTCAATGGCGGCGCGAATTTTGGCAATTCAGACGGGGGAATTTCATATATAAATCAGAGCAACGGCGGAAACGGACTCGACGTGACGTTTTCGAATTCTGCAGCGTTGATTCAAGGCAATGGCGTACAGGGTATCCAGATCCAGAATGCTGACGAGTCCAACGGGGACGGAGTGGCATTGAACTTCGAACTGCAGAATCAGGACATCGTTTCGAAGGATGTTGGGGCGGCGGAAAAGCCCATGGCCGAAGGCAAAAGTTCCGGGAAAGGGGCCAATCAGGCGACGCGTCAGATGCTGCGAGCCAACAATGACGCGAATCAAATTGTCCTGAATGATGCCGTCAATCAGCAGAAGCTAAGCAACCAGACCACCAACGTGACTGGGGGCAATCCGTACGGAGGTTTCGGTGTCGGGGGGGGCGGTGTCGGGTCAGGTCAGCCCGTTGTCGTCAACGTCGGTCCGGGTGGCGGTCCATATGTCGTCTCACAATGGGATGAATCAGGTCGCCCCGGCAACTTCAATGGCCAGCCTGGAGTCGCCGGAGTTCCACTGATGACATCCGGGACTCCAATCGGACTCTCCGGTCCACCACACTTGCCTAACGGCGGACCTGCGTCACTCCAGTCGCACACCACTCGAAATCGGACACAACCCACGATTCCGACGCCTGACAGCAACTCTCCATTCGGCTTTAGAGGCTCCGCTCAGAATTTCAATGGACCGGGATCAGGAATAAACCCTATTGTCAGTGGAGGGCAGCCGAGCGACCAGAATGGACTGCCAGGAATCCAGAACCAGTTCAACGGTCTCGCGGTCAACGGGACAACATCAACACAGATGCTGCAAGAGCAACTTGCACAGCAGGTCGAGGGGCAGCAGCAGCAGCAGAAGCGCGGACTGCTTCAGGGGCAGGGTGGAGGACTGGGCTTGGTGGCGCAGCAAGGGCGTGGCGAAGTCCGCAACGCCGGTGGTCTGGTAGGGGGACAGCCGCGCTGGAGTCAATCCGGTGGACTGTCACTCGACTTCCAGTTGCCGACAACGGGCAAGAAACTGGTCTTCTCCAAGGTCGGCGGGGATCCAAAGCTTGCGTTGGCAGTGCGTCCTCAGGAATCGATTCGCTGGGGTCTGAACCTGGTATGGTCGGTTATCTGGCTGGCGATCGGACTGGCAGTTATACTGGCGGTTCGCAGTCCGTCGATTACGAAACGTCTGTCGCGTGAAATTCCCATCGCAGCAGCGGTTCTGAGCGGACTCGGCTTTTTCATCCTTCCAGGTACGTTGGGCGGGCTGGCGTTTGTCGCGTTTGTCACCGCTTCAGTGGTTGTCGCCTGGATCCACCGAAATCCCGCCGTATCGCAGTAGACAAGATTCCTTCCCCATGACTGCCCCGCTGCCGACGATTCGTGCTGTCTGTTTTGATCTTGATGGCCTGATGTTC
>JBAWWJ010000051.1:0-38332 GCA_037146815.1 Planctomycetota bacterium | reverse complement strand
AGGGCTTGTCACGATCACTCAATGTTCGAGTCACTGAGTCAGAAGTCGAGAAGTGGCTCGATGGCAAACGCCGCGAGAGTGGTTTCGAAGCGGCGACGAAAGAACGGCCAGCACGTATCACATTCAAACTGGAACCTGCCGTCGAACTCGTGTTGCGAGCGATCGATGTCGAGACTGGCAAAGGAATTCCCGGCGTCGAGTTTTACGAAGAAGTCGCCGCGGGCGAAGACTGGGCACATCCGATCTACGCAGAAAACATCGGAGCAAAATTCACAGACAACGTTGCCGCGCCAAAGGGGCAAAAACACCTCACAGACAATGAGGGCTACATACGGCGCTGGATCGGTGAGAAGACGGAAGAGAGCAAGTTCGGCGTCTGGACGATGCCGGGCTACGAGTTGATCGAACCGAAGGGCGAGATTTCGTTACTCGTGAAACTCGGACAGAAACGAGTCGAACAGGACTTCAAATTCCGCCGCGTTCAACAAGCGCGGGGTGAGGCACCACGGGCAGACGTGCCGCGTGTGAGGACGAAGCCTGCATTGCTCTTGCCAGATCACTGGATCATGCAGGCAGTCGGGTTTGATAACGACGGCAAGGAACTGGTGACGGCTTCGAATCAGGGCTTCATTACGATTCGACGTTGGGATGTTATTGGTATGAAGTTGGTCAGCGAGATTAAGCTTCGGGCCGACAAACATGGGCGACCGTATCGCGAAGGGACGTTGCAGTTCTCGGGCGATCATCGGCGAGTTATCGCGGCGACTGATGCCTATGTCGGCATTTGGGACACGGCGACGGGGCAGTTGCTCAAGCAACTGCCCTTCACAGCGAAAGAAGGGATCTATGACTGTGCCATCGACAAGCTGGATTGCACTGCAGATCTCTCGGTGATCGTCGGCCATCGGGCGCTACCCGGACGCTTAACGCTGTCATATGACGCGTATGTGATCGTCTGGGACGGTGTCACGGGCAACGTCTCGCAAACGGTGATCGACAAAGGGGCGACGGACTTAAAGGCCATTGATCTGTCGACGGACGGGACACGGCTCGTCACCACCAATGGCAACGGAGCGAAGATTTGGGACACGACTACGGCTCAGTTGATCCGGTCGATTCCTAATGACAACTCGGTCGAGCATGCCGCCAGCCAGCGTGTAAACGCGCAGCGACCACCGACGATCCCCAGCCAATATGCCAACTCTGTTTGGAGCGTTCAGTTTTCACCGGACGGGAAACAACTCGCCATGGGCGATGTCCTTGGAATAAAGTTGATCGACACCGTATCGGGGTCACTTCTGCGACGCCTCGAAGGACCGTATCGCTACAGCAGCAGCGTGAGTCCCGGGCTGGTCTTTTCGAAAGATGGCGAGTCGCTTGCGCGGCTTGGGACACAAGAGGTATTCGAAGAGGGCAGGCAACGCTATCTCGTACCGATCTGGTCCACTGGGACCGGCACTCGACTTTTCGAACTCAATACCCAGGCGAATGATGCCACGTTCTCCGACGATAACCAGCGTCTGGCTGTCGGGTTCTCGGATTTGCAGCAGGCTCTGTCCGTCTGGTCTTTGAATTCCGATGCGGCCAACGTCGAACAACCCGCCGGCCCTGGACCTCATTCACGACAGGATCGAGTCGAAGAGAACGGCCATTACGTTGGGAAGACGGCCGCCGAGTACATCGACAAGTTCAAACCAGAGTGGGGGGAACCAAAACTCGGTCTGCAATACGACATTGCATTGACGAAGCCGCCGCGACAGTTCCGGACTGGTGAAAGAGTGCCGCTTGTTGTCTTCTTCCGTAATGCGAGCGACAAGCCCATCAAATTCGACACCGCTCCTGACTTTTTCGGGAATACTCCCAAGGTGCTCAGCGCCAATGGAGAACAACTTACTCTCGAAAATGTCGCACTCCTCGGGCGCATCCCTCGCTATCACGAGACGCTCGAACCTGGCGAAGCACTCGGTCCGTTCTACTTGAGTTTCGGCCTCGGCGAGAACCCGCGCCCCGGCCAGCAGCACTGGCATCCGTATCTCAAGTCTCCCGTTGCAGGAGATTACAACCTGACACACTCGGTCTCGATCAACGTCGCGGGAACAAACCCCGACGAAGCGGTCAAGAAAGACCAACTCATCAGCACCATGATCGAGTTTAAAATTGTCGACTGAGTTCTCAGGTGAATCATTACGAATCGAGCCACAACCCTGGCGACGCTTTTGTCTGATCGGAACGATTGACGATCGAGAAGACTCCCGGCACACTGAGCAGCTTCTGCTGATGCAATTCCCGCCTGTCAGGAACCGTTGCCATGATGCTTCCGTTACGTCGATCTCTGCTCGCTCTTGCTGCTGTTTGTCTTTCAGGAATCGCTTCAGCGGAAAACTGGCCGGGATGGCGGGGGCCGAGTGGAAATGGGATTTCCGGGGAAAAGAATCTTCCGGCCGAATGGAGTCCCACCAAGAACATCGCCTGGAAAGTCGCTCTGCCGGGTTCTGCCGGGGCCTCACCGGTTGTCTGGGATCATCGGATCTATCTGACCTCCGTCAATGATGCTGGTGACCTGCTGTTGATCGCCATTGATTCCACGGGGAAACAACTTTGGCAGAAGACCGTCTCCTCGGGAAACAAGGTGGCTCGTGGCGACGAAGGCAACTCAGCTTCCCCGTCACCGGTCACCGATGGCAAGCATGTCTGGACCTTCATGGGGGATGGAGTCCTGGCCTGTTATACAATTGATGGCAACGAAGTCTGGAAAGCAAATCTGCAGGATCGCTATGGCAAGTTCAACATCCAGTTTGGAATGAGTTCCACACCCGTTCTGGAAGATGGGGTCCTTTATCTCCAGTTGATCCATGGAGAAGGGAATCCCAAAACTCGCGAAGCATGTGTGGTTGCCTTGGATGGAGCGACGGGGAAGCAGGTCTGGAAGGTCGATCGACCGAGTGATGCGGAAGCGGAAAATGAGCACTCGTATGCTTCGGCCATGATGTATCATGATGGTGCCACCAAGTTCCTGCTGACTCACGGTGCAGACTTCATCATCGCGCATGATTTGAAAGATGGCCACGAACTGTGGCGATGTGGTGGCTTGAATCGACGTGACGATCCCGAACTTCGCTACGATCCGACACTCCGATTTGTCGCGTCGCCAGTCGCCGTGCCGGGCTTGATTATTGCTCCTTCAGCCAAGGGACATCCGATTCTGGCCATCAAGGCTGATGGCAAGGGAGACATCACAAATGCCAGCGACAAGCGTTACTGGTCATTCAAGAAGACGCCCGACGTCCCGACCCCAGTCGTCGTCGATGATCTCGCCTATCTCTGCATGGAAAACGGCAATTTGACGGTGCTGGAAGCCAAGACGGGCAAAGAAATCTACACGCAGGCGACTCACCGTCAGCGCCATCGAGCCTCGCCCGTTTATGCAGATGGGAAGATTTATCTCACCTCACGTGATGGCAAAGTGAATGTGATCCAGGCGGGTCGCGAATTCAAGAAGCTGGCCGAGAATGACTTGGGCGAAGATCAGTCGGCCTCGCCAGCGATCTCGAATGGAACGATTTATATGCGAACGTTCAAGCACTTGTGGGCGATTCGCCAGCAATAATTCTGGTGTGAGTGTGGGCCTTGTTCGGCGCGGATCTGTTCGGCGCGGGTCTCCCGACCCCGCCGAACCGCCCGACCGAAGGCCTCCTCTTTAAAAAGCCAGGCGATTGGCAGAACGATCAAGAAGCATGATTGTGACTTCTTCTATCGTTCTGCCCTTCATCGTTCTGCCCACCTCAGATTGAAGCGTCATGGGAGCGTCAACGTCGACATTCGTCTTCGGCATCGCGCAACGACTTCAAACGATCATCGCAAGTCATGCCGCTATTCTAGCCAGACCAGTGTCCCTTCCTTGTCCTGGGCACGGATGACGTTGGCGACCTCGCGACGAGCGGCTTCGGCCTTGGACGCGGGGACCGTGGCGAGCAGTTCCATTTCTTCGTTCAGTGCCGCTCGAACACGCTCAGAAAGGTTTTTCAGCACCTTTTGACGCAGGTCTTCAGGTGCGGTTTTCAGCGCCATGGCGACGACCTTCTGCTCCAACTGCGACAACAGCTTCTGGATTGAGCGATCTTCCAATCGCATGACGTCGGTGAAGTCGTACATCAGGTTGTCGATTTGAGTCGCCAGGTCCGGGTCCCGTTCGGTGAGTGATTCCAGCAGCCTGATCCGCTCTTCGCGTTCGACCGACTGTAGAATCCCGATCAGGGACTTCAAGCGGCGATCCTGCTGTTCGACTTCAGCGGGATCGATTGTCTGACAGACCTCGTACAATTTCTGAATGACACGCTGTACGACGGCGGGGTTGACCTGAACCGTGTCCGCCATTAACAAGAATGTGCTCTGGCGAATTTCTGGAGGGAGAACTTCCAGGACTTTACCGCTGACTTCGGCAGGGAGTTGTTTCAGAACGGTTGCGATCATCCGTGGTGACTCACGCTTCAGTCCCGCCCCTAATACGGCAGGGGGTAACTTCATCAGGGCTTCGAGGCCGACAAGACCTTCGTCCGCCGGTTTTGTCGTGTCGCCGGTTTCGGATTTGTCGCCTGGCGTATCGGTACTCGACGGCTCAGACGGCTTTTCCGATTTTTCGGCTGACCGGGCTTCAAGAGCGTTGTCTGCGGGAGATGAGTCGCCCGCCTGGGATCGCTGTAGATTTGGTGAACCACTGACCGAGGCCCGGACTTCAGCCTGTAACTCGCGGAATTCCGCCAAGACTTGTTCGGTGAGTGATCCAAAATCCTTCCGGCGTGCAACGGCGGTTAGAATGGGGCGCAGCTTCCCGGCGAAATCCGGGCCAAGCAATTCCAGCACTTTGTCCTGAGCGCCTGGACCAAGTGACGTAATCAGCACGGCCGCTTTGTCAAAGTTGGTAACGGTCGTTTGGGACATGGGAAGGCTGCTTTCAAGACCGCACGTCGACCCCAGTCATCACTCAGACCGGTTCGCGAGACGATTTACGGCAAGATGTACTCTTTTTGCCCGTTTAACGGAAGATATCTTGGTGCGATGCATGGAATTCAACTTGGGAATCCAGCAGGACCACGGTTCCTCGAAACGCCATGTGAACAAGGGTACTGTCGATTTTGGGAACGATCACGCGGCACTTCGCCCAATTGACTGAACCCGAGAATCGACAGAAATTTCCATCATTCGATCGCAGGCGAGGATCCAGCCGATCGCTGAACGCTGCGACAAATTCAGCAGAAATTGAATTCTACGGCTGACCGCTGATCGCGGATTGCGGATTGCTTTGAAACCCGTCGACAAAATCTCACAATCAATTCACAGTCAAATGGCGGTCGTGGGGGTTGGCAAAGTTCGCGATCTCGTCCTAACATAGTGGTGGTGATTCAGTTTGGGGTTTTCCGACTGATTCACCGTCGGGTGAATCCACGTGAAGTCTTCTTCGATCTCGAATCAGGTTGCGTTATGGAAATCCACATCCCCTGCCCGAAGTGTGGGCGAGAGCTGAAGTTGCGTGACAGAAGTCTGCTCGGACGCAAAGGAAAATGTCCGAAGTGCGCTCACGCATTTGTTCTCGAAGAGCCTGCCGAGGTCGAACTCGAACTGGCCGAACCCGAGCCGAAAGCGGTCGGACGTTGGCTTCCGGAAGGCGGCGTCGCCTCGACCGTTGTCCGACCAAAACCGGCTGCCGAATTCCCCAAGTTTGGCGCCCCGGTATCCAATATCCCAGTTCTGGGGGATGGTGAAGGAGCCGCAGCGCGGTTGAAAGCCCTGCAGAAAAAGAACGCCAAACGACGCAATGTCGGGATGGTGGTGGGTGCGATTGTTGTTCTGGCGGTTGGCGGCGTTTCGTATTACGCCGTGACAAATGCCCCCCGAAAGCCGGTACCGGACCAGCAGCAGAATGCGGACTTGGGAAGAGCTGCTCCGGCAGGAAATGCCGAAGAGCAGGGATTTGAACTCGCTGGCAAAGACGATGTGAAGTCAACCCGGCCGACCAAGGGTGAAAAGATCGAACTGCAGTTCATTCCGTTCGGGACTCAGGTGATGATCAACATCCGTCCTGCGGAACTATGGCAGGCGCAATCGCGCGGGGAAGAATTCCGTTATTGCATTCCCCCGCTGGCAGCGCTGATTGAAAAGACCTTCATGGAGTACTTCAAACGGAAGCCAGAACAGATCGAAGAAGCAATGATCTGCTTGATCCCGGGACCGCAGGGTAGCCTGCCGGAAGTCGCTGCCGTGATTCATCTGGTGGAAGAAGCCAAGAAGAGCCAGTTGCTGGAGGACTTCGGCGGGATGCGCGTCGAAGATTACGACTATCCCGTTTACATCTCAGGTGAGCGAGCCTACCTGATCGCAGATCAGAAGACGGTGGCGGTCTGTTCACGAACGGTCGCTGGAGAAATGGTTTCGGCGGTCGTCGGTCGTAATCCGGCCCCTGATGGAATTGACGAACTGTTGCCACTGACGGATCGCGATAGGCACTTCACCATGATCTTTGTGCCACGGACGATCCGCCTGCATGCGGGGTTCTGGTTCCCGGAAAACGTGAAGCCATTCATCATGCAGGCCTGTAACTGGTTCGGCGATGAAGTCGAGTCTGCTGCCTGGAGTCTTCACTTGGACGAAAAGAGTTTCTACTCCGAGATGTTCCTGCGAACGACTTCCGGAATCACGTCTGCCAATCTGGAACGCGAAACTCGCAAAAAGCTGAGCAAACTGCCTTATGAGTTACTCGAAAATGTACAGAAGATGTCTCCGAAAGAAGTGGGTAAGCGAAAGCTGATTGGCCGTCTGCCGAAAATGACGGAAGTCGTGTCACTCGCTTCAAAAACCAGTCACGAGGCTCGCTATGTCCACATCGTCACGCCGTTGCCAGAGCGAGCCGCCCCGAACCTGGCGCTGGCATCGATCCTGGCTTGGGATGAATCGACGCGAACGGACTTTACGAAAGAAAAAACGACCAAGCCGAGTTCCAACGAACCGAAACTGCCTGACCTGATTGTTGACCGATTAAAGATGAAGATCGACTTCGACTTCCGGCGAACCCCGCTGCAGGACGCAGTCTCTTATATTGCTGGTGAAATCAAGACGACGATCGAAATTGATGGTGATGCGTTGAAGGCGGGGGGCTTTACCAAGAATATGCCGCAAACCTTCAAGGAAGATAAGCTGGCAGCAGTCGATGGAATCTGGAAAATCCTGGAACGGTATCAGGATCCCGCCAAACCAACTCAATCGATGGTGATGGTCGTCGATGAAGCCAATAAGAAGGTCTTGATCAGTACCGCTGCCGTTGCCGAACAGCAGAAGCTGACTCCTTATATTTTCAAGAAATAAGTCACGTCAGTGCAGGCTGAAGAATTGAGCCACTGCTTCCGCGGAGTGAATGTCGACAATCCATCTGGCTGTCCGATTGGTCTCTTATGTCGCCTGGTCAATGTCCCTGTCCAGCATGCGGTACGACCCTGCGGGTTCGTGATCGGTCCTTCGTTGGCAGGCAAATTGAATGTCCAGACTGCCATGCCAAGCTGGTTCTGAAGCTGAATGACGATCGCGAATTTGAGGCTGAACTCTTCAAGCCCGAAGTAGAACGACCTGCCTCACGCGCATCCGCACCGCGACATAAACCTCAGCCTAAGACTTCCGGGAATACGCGAAGTTTTGCCGATACGCTGCTTTCACCACTCGTCGTCGCCTGGGCACTTGGCATCGGTTTGACAGCATTTGTCGCAATCATGCTGCTGCGACCGGCTGTGCGGTTTCGCCCACCGTCAACGGAAACGGCGCAGCCCATTGCCGAGACCGTGCCGGACATCGAAGCTGCGAAACCACCAGAAAAAATAGCACCAGATTCGGCCACTCAGTCCCCCGACCCGATGCCACCGTCCATTGTCGAAAAGCCCCCGGTCCCCGAAGTCCCACCAACGCCGGCCGAAGTTAAGCCCCCCGTTCCTGCTGATACCGAAAAGCCAGCGACAGTTGTCACAACGCCGGAAGAAACTCCGAAGCCTGCGGTTCCAACTCCGCCCAAAGTCAATCTTGAAGAGGTCCTCAAACAGCGATTGAGTGGCTTCGTCACAAGCTCCAAAAAGCCGAATCGTCGTCTGGATCTGATTGAACAACTTGATGAACTGACGGGGTACCGGATCAAATTTGATCGGCAGGAACTGGGTGAAAAGAAGCTGATGCAGACGGTCTCGATCTCGGTCGAGGTTACGACCGTCGGTGCTCTACTGAAACTCGTTCTGGAACCTGCCGGCTGGGAGTACGTGATCGAAGACGAATATCTTCGCCTGAAACCGCGTCAGGTGGCTGGCACGGGAACTCCTTAAGTCGAATGCTTCCCTGACGACAACTCTAAGAGACTTCTGTATGCGATTCGCTTTGATCTGCGCCCTGTGTGTCTGCGGTCAGTACGCACTGGCCACTTTATCCCACGCCACCGAGGCATCCTCGGCCGCACGACCGAATGTGTTGTTTATCCTGTGTGACGATTTGCGTTGGGATTCACTGGGATGTGCTGGTCACCCGCACCTCAAGACACCACATATCGACCGGCTGGCGAGTGAAGGTGCGTTCTTTGCCAACGCGTTCTGCACGACATCACTCTGCTCACCCAGCCGAGCGTCGATCCTGAGCGGTCTGTATGCTCACACGCATGGAGTGACGAATAACTTCACTGAGTTCCCGACCGAGATGGCCAGCTTTCCACGGCTGCTGCACAACGCAGGGTATGAAACTGCCTATATCGGCAAGTGGCATATGGGAGAAAACAACGACGAAAAGCGGCCCGGATTCGATTATTTCGTGACGCACAAGGGGCAGGGAAAGTACTTCGATACAGAATTCAACATCGACGGCCAGCGGCGCGAGGTGGTGCCGGGGTATTACACGACTGTCGTTACTGACATGGCCGAAAAATGGCTCAAACAGCCTCGGACCAAACCGTGGGTCTTGACGCTTGGCCACAAGGCTCCTCACAGTTTTTATACGGCGGAAGAGAAATATCAGCAGGCCTTTGACAAGGTGGATGTGAAATATCCCGACACCGCCTTTGCGCTCGAAACTCAGCCGAAATGGATCAAGGAGCGACTTCCCACCTGGCATGGGATCTATGGTCCCCTGTTCGACTTCCGCAAGAAGTTCCCGGACGATCGCCCTGAAGCGGTCGCCGACTTCGCGAAGATGATTCGAAGCTACTGGTCGACGATTCTGTCGGTTGATGACAGCGTTGGGCGACTGGTGCAGCACCTGAAGCAGTCTGGTCAACTCGACAATACGATCATCGTTTTCATGGGGGACAACGGTTTGCTGAACGGCGAACATGGCATGGTCGACAAGCGGACAATGCACGAGCCCAGTATTCGCATCCCGCTGATCGTTCGTTATCCGGCACTGACCTCACAACCCAAACGTGTTGCCGGAATGGTCCTGACGGAAGATATTGCCCCCAGTCTTCTGGAACTCTGCGGACGTCCCATTCCCGCAGGCTTGCACGGACGTTCGTGGAAAAAGCTGGTTCAGTCAGGCGACCACACATGGAGACGTTCATTCCTGTATCATTACAACTATGAAAAGCAATTCCCGTATACGCCAAATATCCGCGGAGTTCGGACCGAGGACTGGAAGTACTCGCACTATCCTCACGGCGATGGCAAGCCCGATCGGCATCTGGCTGAATTGTATGATTTGAAAAGTGATCCGGACGAACGCCACAATCTGGTGGCCGATCCACGCTATGCCACTCGACTAAAAGAAATGCAGTCCGAATTGAATCGCGTTCTGGCGGAAGTCGGAATTGTCGATGACAAGATGCCGCTCGATGAGGGTATCAAGCAACAACTTCCCGACCAGAAAATCCGTTGACGTTTTTCCTGTTACTGAAAGTAATGACTTATGAACGCAAAAGATGCCATTCGAAGCACAATGGGACTCAGCCTGACCGTCCTCAAGAGCTATTTCAGCGACATGACCGATGCCGAATTAATGACTCGCCCCGGCCCAGGGTGTAACCATCTGGCCTGGCAACTGGGGCACTTGATTGTGTCGGAAGTTGGATTGGTGAACGATGTTTGCCCCGGCGCAGCAGCTGAATTGCCAGCCGGGTTCGCCGAACAACATTCCAAGACCACGGCTGGTTCTGACGATGCCGCCAGTTTCTGCACGAAGCAGCAGTACATTGACCTGATTGACAAAGTACGCGCAGCAACTCTGGAGGCGCTTGATAAGTTGCCCGACGCGGATCTCGACAATCCTGGCCCCGAGCGTATGCGAGCGTTCTGTCCAACCGTCGGATCGTTTTTCACTCTGATCGGTACCCACCCGATGATGCACGCCGGCCAGTTTGTGCCTGTCCGTCGAGCATTAGGAAAGCCTGTCTTGATGTAGAACGAAAACGCTCGTCTGTCGCGGAGTGACGTAATCTGGAATTCGTCGGCAGTTCGCGCTCTCGAAATTCGCAACAGAATCCCACGCCCCATGCTCATTGCGTTTGCGACGAGCATGGGGACCGCGACACTTTGGAAGTCATCATGATGAAGCTGTTCGGCGAACGAAGATGGCATTTCCTGGTGATTATCGGCCTGCTGGCAACAGCATCTGTGTCCGTTGCCGAGCCACCCGCTGTCGGTACCGGGTTGGATCGACTTCGATACAACCATCCCGGTCTGGTCGTTGATCTTGGCGTCGGACTGTGGGCGTGGCCAGTTGTGTGGGATGCTGATGGTGACGGCGATCTGGATCTGATCGTCAGTTGTCCTGACAAGCCCTATAACGGCACATACTTTTTTGAGAATCCCAGTGGCGGTGGAGACAAGGGTCGAGGGGACAAATTGCCGGTATTCAAGCCGGGGCGACGATTGAGTAAGGGAGAATTCAACGTCACGCCGTCGGTCGTCGATGGAAAACTGACGGTGACAACGCCCGGCTGGATTCACCCCGAATTTGCCACGCAAGGGCTCAATCAACCGGTCAAGCTCCCACTTGTTGCAGACCCCATCGGACGCAACCCTGATTTCTTCCGACCCCATCAACCGGGGATCTACAAAACTCGTCATAATCAATGGCGGTTTGTGGATTACGATGGCGATCAGAAACTGGATCTGGTGATTGGGCTGGAACTCTGGTCCGAATATGGCTGGGATGATGCCTGGAATGCATCGGGACGGTGGAAGAATGGACCGCTGCACGGGCTCGTCTATTTCCTGAAAAACACAGGCTCAAACCAGAAGCCCGCGTACGCTCCACCAGCCATGTTGTCGGCTGGCGGAAAGCCACTCAGTACATTTGGGTTGCCCTCTCCGAATTTCGC
This sequence comes from Planctomycetota bacterium, assembly GCA_037146815.1. GTDB lineage: Bacteria > Planctomycetota > Planctomycetia > Planctomycetales > Planctomycetaceae > Schlesneria. Next base: position 27,003 of record JBAWWJ010000051.1, on the reverse strand, counting down.
GGACTTCGACGCCGATGGAGATCTGGACCTGTTGTGTGGGGAATTCCTGGATGGCTTCACCTATTTCGAAAACATCGGGAGTCGAACTGTTCCTGAGTTCGCAGCGGGCCACCGATTGATGCATGGCGACCGGCCACTCACGATGGATCTGCAGATGATTGTCCCGGTGGCATTCGACTGGGATGGCGACGGAGATCTGGATCTGATCGTCGGCGATGAAGATGGCCGTGTTGCCCTCGTTGAAAATACTGGACGGTTCGTGGATCGCGTCCCGCAGTTTGAACCGCCACGTTACTTCCAGCAGGAAGCGGACACGGTGAAGTTCGGGGCGCTGGCAACTGCGTGCGGGTTTGACTGGGACGGCGATGGAGACGACGACATTGTTGCCGGGAACACTGCCGGTTACCTTGCATTTATCGAAAACCTCAGCGGACCGGGTGTCGAGCAGCCTCGCTGGAATCCTCCTCAGAAGCTGAAGGCGGGTGACAAGACCATCCGGATTCAGGCAGGCCCAAACGGCTCAATTCAGGGGCCAGCCGAAGCAAAGTGGGGATACACCACGCAGACCGTTGCCGATTGGGATCATGATGGGTTGCCCGATCTGATCGTCAATTCGACCTGGGGAAGAGTGCACTGGTATCGAAACATTGGGACTCGCACATCTCCCAAACTGGCGGAAGCTCAATCGATTGAAGTCGAATGGCCTGCGGAAACGCCGAAGCCTGCCTGGACCTGGTGGAAACCTGAGGGAAAAGAACTGGTAACCCAATGGCGGACGACTCCTGTCGCCGTCGATTTCGACCGCGATGGACTGACCGACCTCGTCATGCTCGATCACGAGGGCTATCTGGCGTTCTTCCAGAGAATCAAGGGCGAGGGGAACTCATTGCGACTGCTGCCGGGGCAGCGACGATTCGTCACCTCCAAGGGAGAACCCTTGCGATGGAATGACCGTCGCGCGGGAGGAAGCGGACGTCGCAAGCTGTGCGTAGTCGATTGGGATGGCGACGGAAAACTCGATCTGTTGGTGAATGGTGTGAACGCGAACCTGTGGCGTCAGACGGCGTTTCAAGACGGTAAGTGGATTTTGGAAGATACTGGACCACTCGACAGCCGCAAGATTGAAGGCCACGACACCAGCCCGACGACCGTTGATTGGAATCACGATGGAATTCCTGATCTCCTCGTCGGGGCCGAGGACGGCCGATTCTATTACTTGCGAAATCCACGGACAAAGTCGGCCGTACGTGTATCGGCCACGATACCGGTCCTTGCCCAGATTGAACCGATGCCTGCGGTGGCATCAGCCATCGTCAAACGTGAATTCCTCTACGAAACGGCTCCGTTTCCATCGTGTCACGCTTCGACGATTGTCGAAGCCAGGGATGGGCTGATCACAGCCTGGTTTGGCGGAACTCAGGAAAAGCATCCCGATGTCGGGATCTGGCTATCGCGGTTGGTCGACGGCAAGTGGACGGCTCCGATCGAAGTCGCAAACGGAGTCGAATCGGCCGAGAAGCGTTATCCCTGCTGGAATCCAGTTCTGTTTCAACCGAAGACCGGACCATTGCTGCTGTTCTACAAAGTCGGCCCCAGCCCGGACACATGGTGGGGGATGTTGATGACATCTGAGGATTCAGGGAAGACTTGGGCCAAACCACAACGTCTGCCTGAAGGAATTCTGGGGCCGATCAAGAATAAGCCGATTCAGTTGCCGAATGGTGATCTCCTTTGCGGGACCAGTAGTGAGCACGACGGATGGCGAGTTCATTTCGAACGATCCACGGACCTCGGCCGGACCTGGCAAGCCAGCCCTCCTGTGAATGACGGCAAAAAGATCGGTGCAATTCAGCCGAGTTTACTCGTGCATCGCGACGGTCGCCTACAGGCCGTGGGACGATCGGAGCAGAAGTTCGTCTTCGAGGTCTCGTCGGCCGATGCAGGAAAGACATGGGGACCGCTAACTTTGACGACGCTTCCCAATCCCAACGCCGGGACTGATGCCGTGACGCTGGCCGATGGTCGCCATGTCATCGTTTACAACCACACGACGAAGGGACGCTCACCCTTGAATGTAGCGATCTCGACAGATGGACAGAACTGGCAGGGCGCGGTAGTTCTCGAGAACGAACCGGGCGAATACTCCTATCCCGCCATCATTCAGGCTTCCGATGGCCTGCTGCATATCACCTACACCTGGAAGCGACAAAAAATCCGGCACATCGTCATCGACCCGAAACACCTGACCTCTGCCCCGATCATCGATTCCGTGTGGCCCAAGGAAATCAAATAGGCGAATGCCCCTTCAGGCACGCCGACGTGAACTTCGGCGTTCGTTCGCAGAGCGAATCTAAGACTGGACTCGCCACCCGGTCACGCCTCGTTTCCACGATAGCGGCTGGTCGCCCGAATCATGAGCAACCATTGATACGACGTCCACTTGCCAGCGTTTTGATCACGATAGATCAGTTCAAAGGCACAAAGACCAAGAACTCACTCAGGGCATCGTTCGGAATCCCCTATTTTTGGCGTTTTGGAGGAAAACCAAGTCTACGGCCCAGATTTTGCCTAGCCTGTGAGCATGGACGCGTATTTCCCACTTCTCACATACGACCGAAGGGACTGAGCATGCTCACGACGCTCGAAGATGATCGGGTTGTCACCTCGACCAGCGAGGAACGGGTTGCCGGGCAGGTAAGAGGTGCGTTCGATGAATATCAGGATGGGACTGTCGCCCGCCATCCGCTGCTGTTCAATCGGCTCGACAAGTTTTCGACTCAACATCTGGCGGACCGGCAGCTCGCTGCTGAAGTCCGGTTACGCGAAAAAGGGATCACGTTTGCCGTCTATGGGCACACCGACGGCACCGAAAAAGTCTGGCCTTTTGACGTTGTCCCGCGTCCGATGGCGTCCGACGAATGGACCAGGATCGAGCTCGGCCTCAAGCAGCGTATTCGAGCCCTCAATCTTTTCCTCGACGATATCTATGGGCCGCAGCTGATTTTGAAGGATGGAATCGTTCCTCGCGAATTGATTCAGTCGGCGAAAACGTACCGTCCGCAACTGGAAGGCTTTCGTCCTCCCAAAGGAGTCTGGACGCACGTTACCGGAACCGATCTGATCCGCCATAGCGATGGCGTCGTCTATGTTCTGGAAGACAATCTGCGATGTCCTTCGGGCGTATCGTACGTCCTGGAAAATCGCGAGTTGATGAAGCGGGTTCTTCCTGAAGTCTTTCAGGGGTCCTCGATCGCTCCGGTGGAAGATTACGGTGAACGTCTGCTGGCCATGTTGCAACAGACCGCACCGAAAGATGTCGATGCTCCGGTGGCAGTACTGCTGACGCCTGGGTCGTTTAATTCGGCCTATTTTGAGCATTGTTTTCTGGCCCAGCAGATGGGGATTGAACTCGTCTGTGGTGCTGACTTGGTCGTGAAAGATGGCTACGTTCAGATGCGGACGACGCGCGGGACACAACGCGTGGATGTCATTTACCGTCGCATCGACGACGACTTCCTGGACCCGAAATGCTTCCGCGCGGATTCTGCACTCGGTGTCCCGGGCCTGATGGACGTCTATAAAGCAGGCCGAGTCACGCTGGCGAATGCTCCTGGAACGGGTGTGGCTGACGATAAGGCCGTTTATGCCTGGGTTCCGCAGATCATCAAGTACTACCTGTCGGAAGAAGCGATCCTGCCGAACGTTCCAACGTACATTTGTTCGAATCCGGAGGATCGCGAATATGTTCTTGCCCACCTGAACGAACTGGTCGTCAAACCGACGAACGAGTCAGGTGGCTACGGCATTGTGATGGGCCCGCGAGCCTCGAAGGCCGAATTGAGCGATTGTGCGGCCCAGATTCTCGCGAATCCGCGCAATTACATTGCTCAGCCGATGCTCACGCTGTCAACAGTCCCTACAGTGATTGATCGTCGGTTGGCACCCCGCCACGTTGATCTGCGACCGTTTATTCTTTACGGCGACGATATCTACGTACTGCCGGGAGGCTTGACTCGCGTGGCGTTGCGAGAAGGTTCGATGGTCGTGAATTCGTCGCAGGGTGGTGGAAGCAAGGATACATGGGTGCTGTTGAAGGATGAAGGGCGTGCAGTGGGTTGAAGAACGCGGCGACGAAGTTGGGGAACTTGGGTTGGCGCGTTTTCGCGAATTCCCGGGGCTTCCTTCGCAAAGCCTCTGTCCAGCCCCGGCCACCCTTATCGCGATAGTGTGAAAAAGCGTTGGCCCACGGTTCGAACCGGACGCTATCGCGTTCCGGCTCATGGGCCTAAGGTGAAAGATAAGCGAGGTCTCAACCAAACGTTCAATCAGCGAAAAAATGCCAGCGTTGCTGGCTGAATTTGAAATTAGTGATTGTGGTACCAGCTTGAGAAGTCCAGGCCTCTGCGCTCGCATTGTGCCGCCACTCATGACGAAAAAACGATGTTACGCCGTGTTGCAGATTCCGTATTTTGGGCCAGTCGCTACCTTGAACGAGCGGAAAACGTCTCCCGCTTTGTGGATGTCTGCCAGTCAATGTCACTGGGGGGGCATCCACAATGGTCGCCATTGATTTATGCCAGTGGTGATGAAGAGCTGTTTCACAAACTTCACGGTCAAGTCTACAGCGCTGAACTTGTCTTGGGATTCCTGCTCTTCGATGAACGGAACCCAAGTTCGATCTGGTCATGCCTCCAAAAGGCCCGTGAGAACGCTCGGGCCATACGCGAAGTGCTCAGTGTCCCGATCTGGGAAGCGATCAATCGTTTCTATTTGCGAGTCCGCGAGGCATCGCGATCTCCCGACGAAATCTTGCAGAATCCCGCCGACTTTCTGGAACGGGTTCGGCGGTCGAGTCACGAAGTGATTGGCGTGATGGAAGCGACGATGTCGCATGACGAAGCCTGGCACTTCGCTCGCATCGGTCGAATGCTCGAACGAGCTGACAAAACGTCACGAATCCTGGACGTCAAGTACTTCGTTCTTCTGCCCAATGAATCCAGGATTGGCTCCGCGCTGGATGTCGTCCAGTGGACGGCGCTGCTGGAATCGACGAGCGCACTGTTCATGTATCGCAAGCGTTACGGGCGAATTTCGCCGCCGCTGGTGGCTGAATTTCTGCTGCTGGACGCGACATTTCCCCGTGCAGTCCGCTTCTGTGTCGGCCAGGCAGAGATTTCGCTCCATGCAATTACGGGGCGGCCGGTTGGAACAACTGTTGATCCGGCCGAGTCAGAATTTGCCAGTTTGCATGACCACTTGCGAACGGCGAAGATTGAACCGATCATTCAGGAAGGTTTGCATGAGTTTATCGATGCCTGCCAATGCCGCCTGAATGACATCGGTGCTACGATGTATCGGGCATTTTTCGAGATTCTACCGCTGGTGGAAGATGCTTCCCAGCAGCAGTGAAGGCAGGTGTATTGATGACAATTCGAGTCGTACTGCGGCACCTCACCGAGTACCAGTATGACCGCAGTATTTCGCTCGGACCCCAAGTGATCCGCTTGCGACCTGCGCCCCACTGTCGTACTCCCGTGCCAAGCTATTCGCTGAAAGTACTGCCTGAAGGGCATTTCCTGAACTGGCAGCAAGACCCGTTCGGCAACTTCCTCGCCCGGCTTGTCATCCCCGAAAAGACAGACCACTTCAGCGTGGAAGTCAGCCTGACCGCAGATCTGACGGTGATCAACCCGTTCGATTTCTTCGTCGAGGAATACGGTGAGGAATTTCCGTTCACGTACGAACCGACCCTGGCAAAAGATCTGCAGGCCTTCCTGGAGTTCCTGCCACAGGGGCCCGCATTCGAAAAGTTTTTCGCCCGAATTGATCAGAAACTCCGCCGGACAACAACGTTCCTGGTGGATATGAATCAACTTCTGTGCAAGCAGATCAAGTACGTGATCCGCATGGAACCTGGTGTTCAGACACCGGAAGAGACTCTAGTAAAGGGGACTGGTTCCTGCAGAGACTCGGCGTGGTTGATGGTGCAATTGTTGCGTCGCTGCGGTCTGGCCTCGCGATTCGTGTCGGGTTATCTGATTCAATTGCGGGCGGACGTTAAATCGCTCGATGGGCCTTCCGGCCCTGAACAGGACTTTACGGACCTGCATGCCTGGTGCGAGGTCTATCTGCCAGGGGCCGGTTGGGTTGGTCTCGATCCTACGTCGGGACTGTTTACGGGCGAAGGGCACCTTCCTCTGGCGGCGACCCCCGCTCCCGCCACCGCTGCACCGATTTCAGGACCGCTGGAAAAGTGTGAAACCGAATTTAACGTCGAAATGTCGGTGAAGCGGATCCACGAAGATCCACGAGTCACTCTCCCTTTTACCGACGAGCAATGGGAAGAAATCAATCAACTGGGACTTGAGGTTGACGAACACCTGAAGCAACAGGATGTCCGGCTGACTATGGGAGGGGAACCGACGTTTGTTTCGATCGACGACATGGAGTCCGTCGAATGGACGACGGGTGCCGTCGGCGTCGACAAGCAGCAACGGTCCGGGCAACTGCTTCGGCGGCTCTACGATCGCTTTGCACCGGGCGGTCTGCTGCACTACGGTCAAGGAAAGTGGTATCCGGGCGAACCGCTGCCACGCTGGGCATATAGTTGCATGTGGCGCGTCGACGGTGAACCTCTCTGGAAGAACCCGAAATGGCTGGCCGACCCCACAGACAAGGGGCATGCCGATATTGAAAGCGCGGGCGAGTTCCTGATGGAAGTGGCCGAGCGTTTGCATGTCGACGGGAATTGGATGAAACCAGCGTACGAAGATCTCTGGCGGACGATGGAGCAGGAGCAGAAGCTTCCGGTGGATGTCGATCCCCGCAAATTCAATCTCGATGACGACAAGGACCGCCAGCGACTGTCATCCATTCTGGAACGTGGTGTCAGTCGCCCCGTCGGATACGTGATGCCACTCACCAAGGCGTGGTGGCAGGCACGGCCCCACTGGACGAGCGGTCCTTGGCCAATGCGGGCGGAACGTCTCTTCCTGATTCCTGGGGACTCTCCCATTGGGCTGCGATTGCCGCTGGATTCACTCCCTGTCGGCGGATCGGATGAATTTCGGACGCTTTACAACATCGATCCGTTTGAGGATCGCGATCCGCTGCCGACACATCTCGATTTTCGACGACGGGCTCAGAATCGCCTCGCTCAATACCAGCGAGATCTCGAACTAAGTGCTCAGGGAAACGCCAGCCAACTGGTGACACTGCTCAGTCAGCCAAGAACGGAAGTTCGTGAGTCCGACCGGATCCTGCCGAATACTCAACCGTGGAACGTGATCGGGACGGCGCTCTGTATTGAACCTCGCAACGGTATTCTGCATGTCTTCATGCCGCCGCTGGCGCGATTGGAAGACTATGTCGAACTGGTCGCCGTCGTCGAAGCGGTTGCTGAGCAACAGCAGATTCCCGTTATCATTGAAGGCTATCTTCCGCCGAATGATCATCGGATGCGGATTCTCAAAGTGACACCTGATCCCGGTGTGATTGAAGTCAACATTCAACCCGCTGCGAACTGGGAAGAACTCTGTGCGATCACAACCGGTGTCTACGAAGATGCGCATTACACGAGACTGGGGACCCAGAAGTTCCATCTAGACGGCAAACATACGGGAACAGGCGGTGGAAACCACCTGGTGCTGGGAGGTCCGACCGCTGCGGACAGTCCGTTCCTGCGTCGTCCCGACCTGCTGAAAAGTTTTCTCGCATACTGGAACAATCATCCGGCACTGTCATATCTCTTCTCTGGTCAATTCATTGGTCCCACAAGTCAGTCACCTCGCGTGGACGAGGGGCGACGGGACTCCATCTATGAACTGGAAATTGCATTTCAGCAGATTCCCGATCACGGACCGATTGCTCCCTGGCTTGTGGACCGGATCTTCCGCCACCTGCTGGTTGATCTGACCGGCAACACACACCGCGCCGAGATCTGCATCGACAAGCTCTATTCACCGGACCACGCCTACGGTCGATTGGGACTCGTGGAACTGCGCGGGTTCGAAATGCCCCCGCATGCTCAAATGAGCTTGATCCAGCAGTTGATGGTCCGGGCGATGGTTGCCTGGTTCTGGAAAGAACCCTACCGGCAACCGCTGATTCGCTGGGGAACCCGACTGCACGATCGCTGGCTGTTGCCGAGTGCGCTGCGAGCCGACGTGTCTGAGATCTTGTCTGATCTGCGTAAACACGGATTTGCCTTCAGTGACGAATGGTTCAACGCTCAGTGGGAGTTCCGTTGCCCACATATCGGCGAGATCCAGCACGATGGAATTCGACTGGAACTTCGGACGGCGATCGAACCTTGGTATGTGCTGGGTGAAGAACCGGGGGCCGGAGGGACCGCACGGTATGTCGATTCGTCGGTCGAACGAATTCAAGTTTCGCTCACCGGAATGACGTCGTCGCGTTATGCCGTGACCTGTAATGGTCGTCGTGTTCCCTTGCAGGAAGTGGGTCGCGAAGGGGAACTGGTGGGAGGTGTCCGCTATCGCGCCTGGCAGCCACCAAGCTGCCTCCACCCCACGCTGCCTGTTCATACACCACTCACATTTGATATTGTAGATCTGTGGATGGATCGTTCGATTGGCGGTTGTCGTTACCACGTGGATCATCCGGGCGGACTGAATCCGTCTGTCTTCCCTGTCAACGCTCTGGAAGCGGAATGCCGTCGGTCGGCACGGTTTGTCGAACACGCACATACGGGTGGTCGAGTTAACGTACGGGAGGAACAGTCGGCATTCGAAACGCCCTGGACCTTGGATCTGCGAATGCGTTTATCTGAAATCAACGCTTGATGGCCGGAAGGTCGTTCTGCGGAGATCGCTGAACGACTCTTGCGGGTTATCAGACCGGTAGGATTGCCGTCGCGCGAATTGGTCGGCAGGGAAGTTACCGTTACCGGGAATGTTGATTCGATGACCGTATACGCCGCGCCGGGACAATATCTTCGGGTTCCACACACGGTCCCGACGCTGGTCTATCACGAAATGCTGGATCGGCAGGGAAACCCACGTCCGGCATGGAAATCATTTGTTGAGCGGATTCCGAACGTTACCGTCACGGACTTCGCACACCGGGCTCAACAAGCCGAACAACTTCTCGATGAAAACGGTGTCACGTTCAACATCTTCCACGATGGCCAGCAGTCTCAGCGGCCGTGGAGTCTGGACCTGTTCCCCTTTATCCTCGGTGCGAATGAATGGGACAATCTGGCGGGTGGATTGCGTCAACGGGCTCGTCTGCTGGATCGCATTGTTCGCGACTGCTATGGTCCGCGGGAACTGATTCAGAACGGGATTCTTCCTCCGGAAGTCCTGTTTGCCAACCCCGGCTTTCTCCGTCCGTTCGTCGGATTGCATCAAGGGCCCCAGTCGATCACGCTGTTTGCGACGGAACTGGCACGCGGTCCCGATGGTGGCTGGCGAGCCATGGCCGACCGAGCCGAAGCCCCAGCAGGTGCCGCCTTCGCTCTGGAGAATCGTATCGCCGTTTCACGCGCGATGCCCCCTTCGCTCCATGATCCACTCGTCCGGCGACTGGCTCCGTTCTTCCTCGCTATGCAAAACCGACTCAAGGCGCTTGGCCAGAAACTGTCAGAGAATCCGCGGATCGTCTTGCTGTCGCCTGGGGCCAAGTATCCTTACTACTTCGAAGACGTTTATCTGGCTCGCTACCTGGGCTACACGCTGGTCGAAGGGGCTGACCTCGCGGTACGAGATGATCGAGTCTTTTTAAAGACGCTGGCAGGACTGGTTCCGATCGACGTGATCATTTCACGTGGAGTGGAACGAGGAATCGACCCGCTGGAATTGGGTGGCGGAGAACCGCACGGGATCCCAGGCCTGCTGAAAGTCATCCGCGAAGGAAAAGTTGCGGTTGCGAATGTTCCTGGATGTGGTCTGATTGAATCACCCATTTTCATGGCATTCCTGCCACAAATCTGTCAGTACTGGCTTGGGGAAGATCTTCAGTTGAAGTCGATTCCCACCTGGTGGTGCGGCGACGCTGGTCAGTTGAAAGATGTCATGGGACGCTTCACGGAACTGGTCATCAAGCCCGCATTCCAGGCGAGCGGCGGTGAAGAAGTCATTGTCAGTCGACTCGATCCCGAAGGGCGGCGTGAACTGATCGACCAGATCACGGCTCATCCGTACAAATATGTTGCTCAGGAACTGATCGCACGCTCGGCCGTCCCAGTCTTCCGCAACGGAGAGGTTCAAAATGGACACGCCGCGATCCGCACGTTCCTGACTGCGAATCATGACGACTACGATGTGATGCCGGGGGGACTCGTTCGAGTGGCCCCGACACCCGATCCGATGGTCCTCTCGATCTCGGCAGGTGATAGCAGTAAGGACCTGTGGGTGTTGGCTGATAGCCTGGTGAAGCCTGTTTCACTGCTGGGGGATATCGACAAGCCTGTCGTACTACGGCGGACGAGTGCCATATTCCCGAGTCGAGTTGCAGACGATCTATTCTGGTTCGGGCAGTCTCTGGACCGTGCCGATTTTCTGTGCCGCCTGTTGAGGGCGGTCATTGAGCGACTCACTGCTGAATCCGCTTCTGATGCCCCGGAACTTCCGTGGCTCATTCGAGCGTTGGCCGACCAGGGACAGGTGGAACCTGGTTTCGCGATTGAATCGTTTCTGGTCCAACTCCCCACGCTGACAGATGAGTTGCCGCGGATGATCTCCAATGTCGAGGAATCGCGTGGCGTCGCTGCTGCGATTTCCGAAATGGATCGACTCGCTTCGCTGGAACGACTCTGGATGTCGCCCGATACGTTTCGAAAGGTGCGGGAAACGGCACTCGCGTTTCTTGAGTCGCCGGACACTCGCTGGACGGGCCTGGTCGATGTACTCGAAGCGATTAATCAACTGATTCTGGATCTGGCGGCTGTCAGTGGACTGCTGCACGATGGAATGGTGCGAGGCCCAGCCTGGCGACTGCTCGACATGGGCCGTCGCATCGAGCGTGCCCGTAATACGGCGAGCATGCTGCGCAGTGTGATGTCGGTCAACGCGACGTTCGAACGGCCGGTTTTGAAGTCGTTGCTCGAAGTGATCGATTGCCGTATGACCTATCGGGCACGCTACTTCGACAACCTGCAACAAAATGCGGTGCTTGATCTGTGCATCAGTGATGAAACGAGTCCCCGTTCGATCGTCTCACAGTTGGTTGCCTTGTCGGACCATGTCGATGCACTGCCGAACGATGGTCAATCGGTGTTGCGTAACGAAGAAAAGCGGATTGTGATGATGGCTGTTCATGCCGTTCGAATGGTTTCCCCGGAAAACCTCGAACAAGTACCGGCAACTGCCCTGCAACAGATTCTGCTGGATGTTGAAAAGGACATGAGTACCCTTTCGCAGGTGATCACACGCAAGTACTTGCTTCATTCCGGCATTCCTCGCCAAATCACGTCTGGTCTGGAGATGCCCCAATGAAGTACCGCATCGTTCACAAGACGTCGTATTCCAGTACGGATCCGGTTTCAGTCGGTCACAACGAGGCCTGGCTGACACCGCGTTGCACGCAGTTTCAATCGGTCCTCGCACACAGGATCGATATCGAGCCGCAACCGTCAACCCGCGTCGTGCTGACCGACTATTTTGGTAACACGGTGACTCAGTTCCTGTTCAATCAGGGGTATTCAAAGCTGCTGATTTCGGCCATTAATGAAGTGGAAATCGTTACCCCTGCGAAGTGGGTGACCAGCCCGCCGTGGGAAGTAGTGCTGGCGGACGTGCAGGCTCATTATTCGCACGAAGCCCTGCAAGCGTTCGAATTCACGTTCGATTCACCCCGCTGTCGGCGAAGTACTGCGTTCGCAGATTACGGAGCATCCTCGTTTCATCCGGATCGCCCCATACTGGAAGTTCTAGCGGATCTGCTGGATCGATTCTTTGTTGATTTCAAATACGATTCGACGGCAACAACAGTTTCAACCCCGGTCGAACAGGTCTTTCGTCAGCGACGGGGAGTCTGCCAGGATTTTGCACATCTGTTGATCTCGATTCTGAGGTCCCTCGGTTTTGCCGCACGTTATGTCAGCGGTTACCTGAGAACGCTGCCCCCACCCGGCAAGCCGCGACTCGTTGGAGCGGATGCCTCGCATGCGTGGTTATCGGTCTATTGCGGGCCACTCGGCTGGATCGATATTGATCCGACCAACAAACAGTTTCCGACCACCGATCACCTGACGATCGCCTGGGGCCGCGATTACACCGATGTCGCCCCGGTCAAGGGTGTCTATATCGGGGGCAGCAGTCCACAATTATCGGTCAGCGTCGATGTCTGCCCGATCAATGAATTGCCTGCGCCGGAATCTTTGGACGCGAGTGCAACCTGAGCCGGGATAATTTATTGACTGGGTACTAAGCGGCGCAGTCAGCCGGAATGTCACCCGCAGCGACGATGAGGCAAACGCCAAATGATCAGCGACTGATCAACTCATCAGACTCACCAGAATCAATCCGGGACTGGTGGAATACGTGCCACCCAACCGCGTCGTGACAAAGCATCAATAAAAAAGGACGCCGGCATGAAGCCGACGTCGCGGGGATAACTCAAAGGTTGACATGGTCACCAGAAGCCGTGAGGGGATCAGACTCCTGGTAGCGAGGGCGGATCGATTACCGGACGGTTCCAGCGATCGACATTGATGCTGTCTGGTCCAGGGCTGGTACTGTGGGACTTGGTGCTCGGGCCACCCACTGGCTGACTCGAATTACGGAAGGTGCCTTCATCGCAGGGCGACTGGGGATCACGGTTTCAGTGACTTCGCCACGATCAGATTCACGTTCGCGGACGGGATACGAAATCTTCTTATTCGGATTCGAATTCGGAGTGAAGCCTTCCGGGTTCAAATTGCCATCGTCCCCTGTCGCTGTTCGTTTCACATTGGAATTCGTATCCGGCGTTGGCTGCAGCGCAGTCGAACCGCCGTTGCCTGGTCCACTCGCTGTTACCCCGCCGTTACCTCCCACTGGTGCATAGCTGACGCGAGTTCCCACCTGAACGGTTCGAGCAACCGTGACGGCCTTCATCGCTGTCACTTCTTCTTCGACGTATCGGACGGAGTTCACAGCAACCTTACGAGTTGTCTGGTGAGGGACCATAGATGTGACGTTGTACGTCACTTGCTTCATCCCCTGGATCGCCACCTTTTTGGTACACGGAACCGTGCAGGTCATTGTTTGTGGAACAAACGTACGGCTCACTTTGGTATTCGGTGTGAACGAATTCCGAATGTCGTGGCCCGTTCGATTCATCCAGCCGACAAAGCCAGGACTGTTATCGTAAGCACACGCGGGAACTTTGTTGACAGGTTCCGTCTTGGTGGCGTAATAGCCAACCTGCTTCTGAACCTTCTTGTATTCGGTCACGTTCTGGTAGTCGACCGTCGGCACATTGACTGTGCGCTGTTCGGTCACAGGTCGCATTTCAGTCACAGCCTGATCGACCCACTTGGTGTCGGTCACGGCCCGCTGAACCTTTTGCTTGACCGGTTGGTATTCAACGACTTGGACGGTGTCGTAAACAGGATGAACGACCGGCTGCAGCGCCTGGACTCGGACGGTCTGAGCCACGGCCATCGTCTGTACCGGTTGTTCAATGGTACATGCGACGGGTTGGCCACAAGAGACGGCTTGCGACGTATACGCGGTCTGATAGACCGGGTTGTACGCGGACGAATAACTCGCTGATTGCGAGAACGGAGCCATCATCGTGGGTCGTGCACCGCAATTGCAGGAGTTACTTCCGCCAAACGGAAACCACTGGGCGGATGCGGAACCCGTCATCGCCAGCATTGCAAGACTGCCCCACACTGACGCGGAGCTAAACAACGAACGTGCCATGGGCATCTTCCTACCTGGAGAAGGGGCAGAGAGCCGTCAATCGGGATGTGAACGGGAGAGGTGAACGGCACATTCGACCGAAGGCCAATCGGCCACCCGTCGAACGCGGCGGGTTTTTAGAAGAATCCGAAAATTGGGTCAAGACCACGGCAGGAAGTGCCGACACACAACCCCCAATTTCGCCGTCTTCAGCGAAATTTGCCGCCCCCTAACTTCCAGCCAGCCCGCAAGTTCCGCCGTAGATAAGATTCTCGAAAAAATCACGAAACAGTACTTCCCTGGCAGCTCGATCCCGCCCCCGCCGTACATCCAAAACAGTGGCGACCCGTCACAATCTGTCGTTTTGAAAGACGCGGCCCGTCAAATTCGCTGATATGACGCGGCACGGTCGAATAAACACCCAGATCGAGCATCTGATTAAAGTCGCAGTCAAACAATCGGCCGGTCCAGTCGACACTTAACGTCTTGCGGCACATCACTTCGTCAACGGCCTGCGGATTGAAACCATCGATCAGTTTTTGCAGGTAGGCTTCATATCGACCTGTCTGCAACAGATCGTCCAGAAACCGGCTGATCGGCATGTTTGTAATTACGAACAGTCTGGAAAACTCAATTCCATGACGTGCTTTCAATTCGCGTCGATAGTCCGCTTCCAGATCTGCCTGACGAGGTGGCAGCGAAGTCCCGCCCGGATTGAACACCAGCGTGAGTAACAGTCCCGTTCCCGCTTTCCCATAGCCCAATGCGTTCAATCGCTGCAGTACGGCGATCGATCTCTGGTAGACGCCATCACCACGCTGACGATCCGTATTTGCTTCCAGGTAACACGGAAGTGAGGCGACAACTTCAACGGCGTTCTTCGCCAGGAACTCGGGAAGGTCGGTGTATCCGGGCGCTTGCAGGATCGTCAGATTGCAACGATCGATCACGTGCCGGCCCAGGCTGCGGGCCTGCTCGACCAGCCAACGAAAGCTGGGGTTCATCTCGGGAGCTCCCCCCGTCAGATCCAGGGTTGGAATCGCGGAGTTTCGCAAGACATTCACGCACTGTTCAGCCGTCTGCTGCGTCATGATTTCCCGGCGATCCGGCCCGGCATCGACGTGACAGTGATGACAGGTCTGATTGCAGAGTTTTCCCAGGTTCAATTGCAGGACATCAATCCCGCATGCAGTCAGTTCATTCTGACCGTGGTTCTGCAGAACTTCTGTGAAACTCGGCCAGCCATCACCAGACTCAAGGATTTCTCGCTGGTGCTGTGCATCCGCCAGCGGACTCGATTGTCGCAGTAACGTCAAAACCATCTCAGTACCTCTTGCGCCTTTCTGCAGCTTCCGTGTTCCATTCGGGCTTGTGAATCGTCCTCATCAGGAGGTAGTCTTTGATGGGTTCCCGCCATCTTTCCCGCCTGGACAGTCTCATGCGTCAGTACTTCCTTGCATCGCTGCTGATGCTGATCAGCCTCACTGCGGTTCTTCCCGCGGCAGACACAGGCATTCCGAATCCCAATTATGAACTTCACATTCGACCGATTCTGAAAACACATTGTCTGCAGTGTCACGGTGAAGAAGGAAAAAGGGAAGCGAAACTCGATCTCCGTTTGCGGCGATTGATTGTCGCGGGCGGTGAAAGTGGTCCAGCACTCGTCGCCGGAAAACCAGCAGAGAGCCTGCTGGTCAAACGCCTGAGAGCGGGCGAAATGCCACCCAATGGCAAAGTCCTTCCGCCGCGAGATATCGACCTGATCGAACGTTGGATTGCGGCAGGGGCACTGACCGCAAAAGACGAACCGGTGGATGTCGCGGCGATCAGTGAGATCACCGACGAAGAAAAAGCCTTCTGGTCGTTTCAACCGCTGCGTCGACCGGCGATTCCTGACGTCCCGTTGAATCGCGTCCGCAATCCTGTTGATTCGTTCGTGTTGCAGAAGTTGATGTCACGCGGGTTGAGCGTATCTCAAGATGCCGAGCGTCGCACACTGCTCAGGCGAATCACCTTCGACCTTCATGGCCTTCCCCCTTCACCCGAGGATGTCGACGACTTTCTGAAGGATGATTCGCCTGACGCGACTGAGCGACTGGTCGACCGATTACTCGCGTCACCCCATTATGGCGAACGCTGGGGACGACACTGGCTCGATCTGGCAGGCTATGCAGATTCCGATGGCTATACCGAAGCAGATCCCGTCCGAAAATACGCACACAAGTACCGTGACTGGGTCATTCGCGCGGTTAATGCCGACATGCCGTTTGATCAATTCGTTATCGAACAACTGGCGGGTGATGAACTCGTTCCCCCGCCTCACATCAACCTCAATGTCGAACATCAGGACCATTTAGTCGCAACGGGATTCCTGCGCACGGTGGCTGATGGAACCGGACAAGGGGCTGACCCGAAAGTGGCCCGCAACGCCGTTGTGGCAGAAACCATCAAAGTCGTCTCCACGTCACTTCTCGGTCTGACAGTGGGTTGCGCGGAGTGTCACAATCATCGATACGATCCGATCCCGCAGGCGGACTATTACCGAATGCGAGCGATCTTCGAGCCGGCACTCGATTGGAAAGACTGGCGTGGCCCCGGCCAACGACTGATTACGCTCTACACCGATGCGGATCGAGCGAAGTCGGCGGAAATTGAGGCCGAAGCCGCCAAGATCGGTGAAGAGCGCCAGAAGAAGCTCGCCATGTTCATCGAGCAAATCTTCGAAAAGGAACTGGCGAAAGTTCCAGAGGAACACCGTGACAAGGTCAAGCAGGCGCGCAATACGCCTGACAAGGATCGTTCGCCTGAACAGATCGCACTCTTGAAGGACTACCCCAGCGCCGATCCGAAACCCGGTCAAATCGATCTTTACGATCCGAAGGCGGCACAGGAACTGAAAAAGGATGATGAGCGTGCCGCGGAAGTTCGCAAACGGAAACTGGTCGAAGACTTCATCAGCCCCTTAACGGAAGTCCCCGGAAAAGTTCCCGAAACCGTGGTCTTCTACCGGGGCGACCCTGATCAGCCGAAACAGGTTGTTTTGCCAGCAGACCTTTCCGTGCTGGGATGGCTCGGGACCAGCATTCCACCCAAGACCGAAGGTCTGCCAACGACGGGACGGCGCCTGGCCTACGCCCGGCATCTGACAGACGGCCGCCATCCCCTGGTCGCGCGAGTTTTTGCCAATCATGCCTGGGCGCATCACTTTGGGCGAGGGATCGTTGCTACCCCAGGCGACTTTGGTGTTCTGGGCGAGCGTCCGACGCATCCCGAATTGCTTGACTGGCTGGCCATGGAGTTTATGGGAACTGGACAGACGCGATGGTCCACCAAGCGACTGCAACGACTGCTGGTAACGTCGGCTGCCTATCGGCAATCGTCCGCACGAAACTCGCAAGCCGACGCTGCTGACCCAGATAACAGGCTGCTATCTCATATGTCCATTCGAAGGTTGCAGGCGGAATTGGTTCGCGATGCGATCCTCGCCACGAACGGAACTATCAATCACAAGCTGGGGGGGGCACCAGTCCCCGTCATGCTCGACGAAGATGGACAGGTCGTGGTCGGAATCGAAAATCTGAATGGAGAGAATCGACCCGGCCCGATTATTCCACTGAACGGTGAAGAATACCGTCGCAGTGTCTATGTCCAGGTGCGTCGCTCACGTCCGCTCGCAGTGCTGGATACGTTTGACCTCCCCACGCTGGACCCCAATTGCACCGCGAGAAACTCATCCACCGTCGCACCGCAATCGCTGCTGTTGATGAATAGTGAATTCATTCTCGGTGCGGCGAAACAACTGGCGGACCGCTTGAATACCTTGGCAGGCCCTGACACCAACGAACGAATCCGCGTCGCCTGGAATTTGTTGTATGCCCGCTCCCCCAATGACATTGAACTTCGTGTCGCGAACCAGTTCCTGGCAGATGAAGTCGCTCGCCTGACGATCACCGCAGCAGCGGTCACCGATCCCAAGCAGAAACCCGATCCGACCCAATGGGCCTGGACCGCCTTCTGCCAGGCACTGCTGGGTTCCAACGAGTTTTTGTATATCGATTGAACGACCACACACGGCAAATACGCCCGTTCTCCCCTGATAAGTCCTGTGGGGACTGGAATTACCGACCATGGATCTCTCATTTCTCTCACGTCGCGAATTTGTCTCGTCTGCCACGTTTGGCGTCAGCAGCCTGGCAATCGCCAGCATGATGAACGCCGAACGAGGGGACGCTGCCCCCATTAAGCCCGATTTCAAGAAGCCGACGTTTGATGTCCTGCCCAAGTCGCCGCATGCTCCGGCCAAAGCGACGGCCATGATCTCGCTCTTCATGCAGGGAGGACCGAGTCACATGGATCTGTTCGATCCCAAGCCAGAACTGAATCGGCTGGATGGGACCAAGTTCCAGGGTGAGATCAAGTACGATAACGCAGCCCAGGCGAGTGCTCGAGTTCTCGGATGTCCCTGGAAGTTTTCCAAGCATGGCGAATGCGGGATGGAATTGTCGGAACTGCTTCCGCACACCGCGTCCATCGCCGACGACATCACGCTGATCCGATCGATGTATACCGGAGTCAACAATCACGGACAGTCGATCGATGCGTTGAATACGGGCAAACCGATCTCGCATCGACCGTCACTGGGAAGCTGGATGGCCTACGGACTCGGATCTGAAAATCAGAACCTCCCTTCATTTGTTGTCCTGACGGATCCCGATGGCTTGCCGGTGCTGGGGATGCAGAACTGGTCGAACGGTTGGTTACCATCGCTTTATCAGGGTACGGTCATTCGGCCGCGGGAACCGCGAATTCTCAACCTGGATCCACCCCGAGAACTGCGAGGTCAGCCGCAACAGCGTTACCTGGAATACCTCGCCGAACTCAATCGAGACCACTTGTCACGGCATCCGGGTGAACTCGATCTGGAAGCACGGATTGCCAGTTATGAACTGGCTGCTCGAATGCAATCGGCGGCCAAGGAGGCAGTCGATATCAGCCAGGAGACTGAAGCGACTCAGAAGCTTTACGGGATCGATCAACCTGCGACAAAGGACTATGGAACGCGCTGTCTGATCGCACGCCGACTGGTCGAACGCGGAGTGCGTTTCGTTCAGCTTTACACTCGGTATCAGTTGTGGGATCACCACGGATCGCTCAGAACAGCCTTACCTGCCGCGTGCAAGAAAGTTGATCAGCCGAGTGCCGCGCTGGTTCAGGATCTCAAGCAGCGAGGCTTGCTCGATTCCACGCTCGTCCATTGGGGTGGTGAGATGGGACGCTTGCCCGTGATTCAGAATGATGCGGGTCCCGAGGCAGTCGGTCGTGACCACAATACCTACGGGTTTTCGACATGGCTGGCAGGAGGCGGTATCAAGGGTGGGTACATCCACGGCAAGACCGACGAATTCGGCCACAAGGCGATTGAGAATGTCGTGACACACAGCGACTATCACGCCACGCTGCTGCATCTGTTCGGCTTGAATCACGAGAAACTGGTCTTCACTCGCAACCTGCAGGAAGCCTCGCTGGTCGACAAGCAACCCGCTAAAATCGTGACCGAGATTCTGGCATAGTGCTGCATCAAGGGAACTTTTTCGCGGTTGGCCATCAGCCACTGGACGCGCGTTCTTTAGTGCGATGCCACGACGTATTGTTCAAAATCAGTCATCAGCCGGAACGCGCGAGTGTCCGGTTCTAATTGTGACCATTCATCCCACAGCTCACCAACTTAACTCTCGACATCGCAAGGATCGACATGAGCCTGCTGACAATCGCCGCGCCCGAGCAATGTGGACTCAATCCCCAGCGATGGAACGCCGCACTCGATGTCGCACGCCACTGGGCAGAACGTGACGATCGCGTTCCCGCCGTCGCATTGCTGGCAGGCCGGCGTGGGATGACACCGGGCCCACGCTGTTTCGGCCGACAGCATGTCGCATCGAAGACACAACCAATTCACAACGATGCCATTTTCCTGGTTGCCTCCATTACAAAACCGATCGTCGTGATGGGGGCGATGCTGCTGGTCGAACGAGGACAACTGACATTAAATGACCGCGTCGCGGATTACATTCCGGAATTCGGCAAGAAAGGAAAATACGGGACAACGATCCGCAATCTGATGACGCATACGTCTGGATTGCCGGACATGCTTCCCAACAATGTCGACCTTCGAAAAGCCAAAGCGACTCTGGCTGATTTTGTACGTGAAACTTGTGCCATCACACCAGACTTTCCTCCGGGCCGCTCAGTCCAATACCAGAGCATGGGAACCGCCGTTCTGGCGGCGATCATGGAACAGGTTTCAGGAATGAGTTGTGCCGAGTTCCTGCGGCAAGAATTCTTTCGTCCACTGGGAATGCACGACACTCGGCTGGGAGCCCCGGATGAGTGGTACACGGGACCGCAGCCAACGATCCATCGCGTCGCCGAGATTCGCGTTCCGGAAGAGCAGGTCGAGGCTGACTGGAACTGGAACAGCCGCTACTGGCAACAATTGGGAGCCCCCTGGGGTGGCTTGTTCACAACCCCACTTGATCTGGGCCAGTTCGCACAGTTGATGTTAAACCGAGGCCGCGCCGCAGACCACCAGATTCTCTCGACTGCGACGATCACGGCGTCGACTGAAAACCAGTTGGTCTCGATGAAAGATGTCCCCGACGAAGACCGCCGCTTCCGCCCCTGGGGCCTCGGCTGGCGACTGCAATGGGCCAGCCACGCCAACACCTTCGGCGACCTTGTGAGCACCAGTACCTACGGCCACTGGGGAGCAACCGGTACCATGCTCTGGATCGACCCCGCACGCGAATCGTTCGCACTGATCCTGTCAACACAGCCGCTGGAACCCAACGGCGCACCGTTTCAGCGACTCTCCAATGCCGTCGTGGCGGCGTTTGAGAAGTAGCCATGTCCCGGGCGTTTAACGGATTGGCATATCTCGACTTTTACGATTGCTTCAGCAGAGCAAAAGCCGGTTGTTGAAACGAACGACGGCCGCAACTTTCACGAAGAATGGATGGAGGTCTCACGCAAAGACGCGAAGTTAGTGATTTGATTCTCGGTGAGAATCATGACGATGAGCGGTCGTTTTTCAGCGCAGCAACTTCTTTCTGCAGGGACTCCAACTGGGAGGCCAGTTGCAGCAGCTGCGCATCGCGGAGGCTGTCTTCGGCAGCGCGAGTGCGCGGGCGGAATCGCGAATAGAACGATGCCAGTAGAGTCCAGAACGCAACCGAGGAAATGACGTAGATCACAGCCAGTGCGATCGAGAGCGGAGTCGCCTCTTTCGACCACGGATCGAAGCTGCCCAGCACACCGGAGCCGCCGACGAACATGAGCGCAAAACTGATTGGTCCAGCAACGGCACAAATCCAGTATGCGATTCGTTCTCTTCGCCGCGCGGTGTTCAGGGCATGCGCCAGTTGATCGCGGTACTCACGATATTGGGGATCGGTATCCGACGAGTCTTGGGCAAGCAACTTCGACGAAGACGAAATCATGGGATCCTGTTCAGCCATTTGTTATCTCCTCAATCCGGGTTCGCAGAGCAAGCCGGGCATAGTGCAATCGAGATTTGACGGTTCCCGAAGGCAAATCCGTGACGGCTGCGATCTCATCGACGGATAGATTTTCGAGAAAGTGCAGAGTCAACACCTGCCGGTGATCGAACGAAATGTCATTCAGAGCAAGATGAACCAGTTCGGCGTTGACGAAGCGATCTTCCGTTGTCTGTTGTCCAGTGTCCGCGATCTCCGCTGGATCTTGGGCAGCTATGACAGGCTGGCGACCGTTGCGGCGCAGACGCGAGACCACCTGGGCGTGAGCGATACGGAACAACCATACGCGAAACGCCTCGGGCGACTTCAACGTAGGGAGGTTTCGAACAACCTGCATCCACGTCATCTGCAGGACATCGAAGGCCGCATCGCTGTCCTGCAGCAGTCGTCGAACGTAATACAGCAGGCGCCGGTCATACTTCTCAACCAGTAGTTCGAACGCGCGATGGTCTCCATGTTGAGCATTCAGTACCAGAATCTGTTCTTCGAGTGCTGAATGCGACAGGCTCATATCCCGATGACTTTCTCGCTCTTTGGTTGCAATCGCGAAGCCGTTCTTCACGTCTCCGAAGAGAAAGGTCGCTGCGTGTTGCTGATCGGTTCAAAGATTCTGCGAGAAAATGCAAAACAGCATGCGATCGATGTGACTGTCGCCGTGACGCCGCCGTCATCAACAGTAAGGCCAAAGCAGCTTTATAGAAAGCTGGCGCCCGGAATCTGGTTGCGCAGAATCTGCGAAAACTGTCGAACGTCATTTCCCATCCTTGCGAATCGGCTACCAGACCCGCTTGCGGGGGTGTTGAATCTGCGCGTTTCTGGAGGTGCCACTGGCGATCGCCTTGGATCGCCAGTGCCGATGCGGATGCCATAACAAAAGACACCTGTGGAAATGTCCTGCAACTTTCAGAGATGAGAATGCCGTGAAGAGCATACGAAAACAGAATTGTGATCTTCGCCGTAGTCTTTTCTAAAAATTTCTCTGGCCTGCGATTCCCTCTGTATTTCCCTGTGTGCCTCCGTGTCCTCAGTGGCAACCCCTCTTTAGTTCCATGATTGCTTTCTTGAATACGGTTTACCGCTGAGGACACTGAGGACTGAGGACACGGAGGGGCACAGAGGGTAGATGCTTCATGAAATTCTTGAATCCTTGGCGTCTTTGCGTCTTGAGCGAAGCGGGCGTGAGCATCATCAATTGTCTTCATAATTGATGCTCGGACTTGAACTTCTCCGGGAGACATCGATTGAATTTGTTCACGGAATGCGACATTACCGCGTCATCTGTGCGAACCTTGTCGATGTTCGATGCCTCATCCTGAATGACACTCAATCAGACATGCCGAATGTCGGAAACGTGCCGAGGTTCATCATGGCGAAGAACATTTTCAAATCAGGAAAGCAGGCTCGCCCGAAAACAGCCATCAAGGGTCAACGCTACCGTTGTGCCGTCTGCCATCAGCGAAGTCCAAAGCCTGTCATCACTCCCGCTCCCTGGTACTGCGCCGGGTGCGCCGAAGCCGCCAGCATCAAATGAGTGAACCCTCTGCATGACAGGCACGTGAAAGATTGGTTTTCGGGGGCTTCCGCAAAGCCGGTGCACCCCTGCCACCCGGCCGCGACGTGGTCAGATCCAGTTCCTCCCGGCGTTTCCGTGTCTTCCGCGTACTCCGTGTCCCAATCCTCTCCCTGACGCAAACTCGTCACCATCTTGAACTGACGCGAGCCACCGGGTACCGTGCAGTTTTCGCATCTTGTTGACGATGATTTGCTTCTCCGTCGAAAGCCGATTCCTTTGGCAGAACCGATCCGCGACAACCTTAAAACCAGTCACCGAACCGCGATTCTGGTTTCCGTTCCCGATCCGAGTCGGAATCTCGGCCGAGAGCATGCTCTCGACGAACTTCAGGGGCTGGTCAAAACCGCCGGAGTCCGCGTTGTCGGAACTCTCGTCCAGAACCGCGAACGACCTCACCCCGCTACCTGCCTCGGCAAGGGAAAGCTCGACGAACTCCGTGAACTCGTCGAAGCCACCGACGCGGAACTGGTCATTTTTGACAATAACCTGACTCCGTCCCAGGGCCGCAACCTCGAAGAAGAGCTCCAGCGGATCATTGTCGATCGCAGTGAATTGATCCTGGATATCTTCGCCACTCACGCCCGCACTCACGAAGCCAAATTGCAGGTGGAACTCGCCCAGTTGCAATACACGCGAACCCGGCTGAAGCGGATGTGGACTCACCTCGAACGCATCGAAGGGGGGATTGGGGCCAGCCGCGGCCCTGGTGAAAAGCAGATCGAAACCGACCGCCGGCTGATCGATCAGCGAATTTCTGAACTTCAGGTACGGCTCAAGGGGGTCGAAGAACGCCGCGAACGAATGGTCGGACAACGCGATTCCTTCCCGCTGGTCTCTGTTGTCGGCTACACCAATGCCGGCAAAAGTACCCTGATGAACGCCCTGACCGGGTCAGAGGTCTATGTCGCCGACCAGCTCTTCGCGACGCTCGATACCCGCACCCGGAAATGGACGATCCCCAATTGGGGTGCGGTTCTGCTGAGTGACACGGTCGGGTTTGTCCGCGACCTGCCGCACCAGTTGGTCGCCTCGTTCAAATCGACCCTGGAAGAGGCTCGCCAGGCGGATCTTTTGCTCCACGTGGTAGATGCGTCAAATCCGGAAGCAGAACAACAGGCCGCTACGGTCGAAGAAGTTCTCGGGGAAATCGGGGTTGAGATCCGGAATTCGATCCTGGTGCTGAACAAGATCGACGCCGTTCAAGATCGCGGGGTTGTCGATGTTTTGCGTGCCAAATACGCCCATTCCATCACCGTCAGTGCCCGTGATGGGACCGGTCTGGCGCGATTGGGTGAAGTCGCTTCAGAATTATTATCGGATGGGTTCGTAGAAGTCGACTTGGAAACGTCGGCAGGGAATGGAAAACTACTGTCGTTTCTGGCCGAGCATGCCAACGTCACGGATCGACAATACGAAGAGTCAAATGTCCTGTTGAGGTGCCGTCTGACGCGGAATTGGCTCACTCGATTGCAATCAGAACCAGGGATTTCGAAGATAACGGTTCGCGCCCCGGCAGAAACCCTTCTTCCGCCGTCCTCAACTACCGTACAATCCCAAGACCACGCTGAAGATCACGTCTAAAGGCGAATCCGCCAATTTCAAGGAAAATCCGATGGCTGAAGACTACCTGAAAAAACTGGTACGCGAAGGGACCATCAGTAAGGAACAATTGCGTGAGGCCGAAGGCCTCGCCACCAGCCTCGGAATCACTGTCGACGATTCTCTGATCCGACTCGGTTACATCTCGGCCGGTGAAATCGGCCAGCTCCAGGCGTCGCAGTTCGGTTATGAATTCGTCGACCTGGCCGCGATGGAAATCCCCCAGAGCGTCATCGCCCTGATCCCGGAATCGGTCGCCCGCGAAAACATCGTCATCCCGATCGCCATGGTCGACGAACGACTACGAGTTGCCATGAGCAACGCACTCGACCTGGATGTCATCGACAAACTCCGATTCATGACGAACCGGGAAATCGATCCGGTGGTGGCCCCCAAAGAGGAAATCCAGACCGCCGTCAACCGCCACTACGGCGGTTCCGAAACGGAATCGGTCGACTCCATGCTGATGGAATTTACCGAAACGGCGATCGACTTCACCGAAACGGAAGCTCCGACGTCGAAAGCGGAGGAAGCCGAAGAAAGCGCCCCCGTCGTTCGCCTCGTCAATTTGATTATCTCAGAAGCCGTCAATATGAGGGCAAGTGATATTCACATTGAACCGTTTGAGGACAGAATCCGTGTCAGGTACCGGATCGACGGGGTGCTGATTGAGCGTGACAGTCCGCCGAAACGACTGCTGGCGGCACTCACCTCCCGTTTAAAAATTATGGCCCGAATGGACATCGCCGAAAAACGGCGACCCCAGGACGGTCGGATCAAGACCCGAACGGGGGGAAAAGACTTTGACCTGCGAGTCAGCATCCTGCCGACAAAATTTGGCCAGGCAGTCGTTCTGCGAATTCTGGACCGCGATAACATTAAGGTCGGGATTCGTAACCTGGGATTCGGCGAAGAAAACTACCGCAAGTTCCAGACGATCATCCGTCGCCCCAACGGCATCTTCCTGGTGACTGGCCCGACCGGTAGCGGTAAGACCACCACCCTCTACAGTGCTCTTGGGGAACTGAACCGGCCCGACAAGAAGATCATCACGGCCGAAGACCCGGTGGAATACTACCTCCCCGGAATCAATCAGGTCGAAGTCCGACACGATATCGGACTCGACTTTGCCCGTATTATTCGTGCCATGCTGCGACAAGCCCCGAACGTGATCCTGGTCGGCGAAATCCGCGATGCGGAAACGGCAGAGATGGCAATTCAAGCTTCTCTGACTGGACACTTGGTTTTCAGCACACTACACACGAACGATGCGCCCAGTTCTATTACACGCCTGATCGACATGGGCGTCGAGCCTTTCCTCGTCGCATCCAGTATTATGGCCATCCTCGCCCAGCGTCTGGTTCGCGTTCCTTGCGCCAAATGCAAGGAAGAATACGACCCCGATGCCTCCGAAACGGAGTTGTTCGAAATCACTGCTGAACAAATGGCCAATGCCAAGTTCATGCGAGGTAAAGGTTGCAATCACTGTCAGCACACTGGGTACCGCGGACGTATCGCGACCTTCGAACTGATGAGCATGAATTCCACTCTGCGGGAAATGACTTTCCGCAGTGAACCCGCCCAGAGTATCCGCCGCCAGGCTCGCCTGTTCGGCATGAAGACTCTGGTGGAAGATGCTTTATCAAAAGCACTTATGGGAAAAACCACCCTCATGGAAGTTTATAAACTGGACAAGGGAGGCCACTGACAATCAGATGGGCCGAAGCGGTTACATCGGTTTTCCGAAATTGTCGCCGTTTCGCCTCGGCCTGACAAAGATTTCATGGGAATTTCAGGAAGACCTGGCCCGAAATTGGTTCCGATCCATTTCAAAACGATTTGTGTGGAGTTTCTGCACACGACGCAATGTCTTGAGTCTGAGCCACCAGTAACCGAGCCCTTCAGAGTGAAAACCAGCGAGCAACAACTTGCCCGGCAACGTCAGGAAAAATTCAGGATGACGGCCACAGAGTGGCCACCTCACATCGACTTTTGTGGATTCATTTCACGCTTTGTTTTCAGAATCATTGTGACCACAATTTGAGAACCAGTCCGCTCTGCCGGATAATCCCGTCGCCAATCACAACGGCACACATCAATCAGGCGTGGAAACCTCCATCCCTGTTGATGTGATCAATCGCGGGCCATTCGACTAGTCGCGTGCTGTTTTTCCAATCCGGTTTTCTGCTTTCAATTCGACCTGCACTGGACGCAAGATGGCAGCACTGCAAATCGACAAGATGCTCGATACGGTCGTTCGCGAACGCGTGAGCGACTTGCACATCACGACCGGCCAACCGCCTGTTGTGCGTGTCGGTGGACACATGGTCCGCCTCGAAACGAAAACGCTGACCCCCGAAGACACTGTCGGGTTGATGAAGAGTATCACCCCGGAACGTAATCAGCAGGAACTTCAGGAAGTCGGTGG
>JBAWWJ010000050.1:0-38337 GCA_037146815.1 Planctomycetota bacterium | reverse complement strand
AGTCATGGCGTGGACTCATGTGATGCGGGCCGAATCCACCGGGGTGATGTTCTGGGCCACGAGCCTGCGGTCCAAAACTACGACCGTGATCTCCATCACGATGTGGCGGGCCAAACCCTCGACCTGAGTCATGGCGTGGACTCATGTGATGCGGGCCGAATCCACCGGGGCGATGTTCTGGGCCACGAGCCTGTGGGCCAAAACTACGACCGTGATCTCCACCACGATGTGGCGGGCCAAACCCTCGTCCTGAGTCATGGCGTGGACTCATGTGATGCGGGCCGAATCCACCGGGGTGATGTTCTGGACCGCGAGCCTGTGGTCCAAAATTGCGACCATGATCTCCACCACGATGTGGCGGGCCAAACCCTCGTCCTGAATCATGGCGTGGACTCATGTGATGCGGGCCGAATCCACCGGGACGATGTTCTGGGCTGCGAGCCTGTGGTCCATGGCCACGATCATGATCTCCGTCATGATTGGGGGCACCAGGCTCTCGTCGGGTGCCGTGTTCAGGGCCACCCGCGTTTGGTACATGACCATGTTCAACCCCGCCTCGTGGTGGACCAAAATTACCAGGGCCACGGCCTGAGGGACCTTCGCGGCGAGAATCAGGGCCGGTTGAATGGGGACGCCCACCTTCAGGACGCTCATGCCGGCGATCTGCGTTCGGATGACGTGTTTCTGGTTTCGGCGATTCTTTCGGCTTGGATTCTTCTGCGTCTGATTTTACAGAGGCTTTCGCCTCCGGTGTTGTCGATGGAGCATCTGGCTTTGTCTTCTCTGCTGGCTTGTCTTCCTGGTTGACGGCAACCGCAAATAAGGCACTGACGGGTTCATCCTGTGCTGCCACAGGAACAGTCATGAGCATTACGGCGGCGAGGGCCGCGGTTATGCTCTGGATCGCGAGACGCATACGATAACTCCTGAAGTGAGATTCCACCGGGCCTGAAAAGGCTTCTCTTTCCTGTAGTCACGGTTTCTGGCTGAACACCGCCGCGCGGATTTTCCGTTTTTGCGACATCCTGTCAAAACCGGAATCGATCCGCGGTTAGAACAGTTGACTCCGACGCGCCTGAATTCCCCGTGAAGGAATTTTCCGATTTTGTGGCGGTAAATGCACGGCTCACGTGACCATAATGTTGGCAACAGCTTTGAAATCAAGGGGTTATCTGTGCAGAGCGATATCGGAGAGTTGATCGAGCAGGCACGCGGGGGCGATCCTGAAACTCTGGGAAGATTGTTGGCTTCGTATCAAAACTATCTGCGATTGCTGGCCAAAATCGAAATCGGACGTCGACTGCAGGGAAAAGTGGATGCCTCGGACGTCGTCCAGGAAACGTTCCTGGAGGCGCACCGCCATTTCCCCAACTTTCAGGGACAAGCAACCGGTCAATTCACGAAATGGCTGCGGACGATTCTCGCGTCAACACTGGCAAACACTGTCCGTCGCTATCTGGGGACGCAGGCCCGAGATCTACGACTTGAGCAGGAATTGGCCGCAGACCTCGATCAATCAACCTGTGCTCTCGGACAGATGCTTGTCGATCCTCACAGTTCTCCCAGCCAACAGGCGATGCGCGGGGAACAGACGCTGCTGGTCGCGGAAGCGATGGGACGACTTCCCGAGGATTATCAGACAGTCCTGGTCCTTCGTCATCTGGAAGGACTCACGTTTCCCCAGGTGGCGGAACGAATGAATCGCAGCGTTGACAGTGTCGAAAAACTCTGGTTACGCGGTCTGACTCGACTGAAGCGTGAGTTTGGTGAGGTGACTCCATGAGCACAATTCCGGAAAACAATATCGATCCTGATCATTTCGACGAAGATGATCCGCGATTGCTGCAAGTGTCGCGTGAGTACCTGTCTGAACTGGAGGCAGGTGGTTCTCCGGACAAGCAGGCCTACCTGTCGCGGTATCCAGACCTGACTGATGCTCTTTTGGAATGCCTGGAAGGGATTGAGCTGGCTCATTCGCTTCGTCCCATGGACGCTCCTGCTCCCACTGAATTCCGTGGCAGCCCGCTGGGCGACTTTCAGATTGTTCGCGAAATCGGACGTGGAGGAATGGGCGTCGTTTACGAGGCCGTTCAGATTTCACTGGGACGACACGTCGCCCTGAAAGTCCTACCATTCGCGGCAGCTCTGGATGCTCGACAGTTGCAACGCTTCAAGAACGAAGCTCATGCGGCGGCGCAGTTGCATCACACCAACATTGTTCCCGTTTATGCCGTCGGTTGTGATCGAGGTGTGCACTTTTATGCGATGCAATTGATCGAAGGACGTTCATTGGCCAACGCGATTCAAGAATTACGTCACGACTCTGCACCCACGACGGCAGCGGTTCGAGTGTTGGATTCGCAACAAAGTCCCGGTGCGACACAGGCAAATTCAGCAGCTCTCACGCAGCGGACGCGGCGCGGAGGTGAACGCTTTCGGACCGCCGCTCGCATCGCTGCACAAGTGGCCGATGCCCTGGAGTACGCTCACGATGCAGGAGTCGTCCATCGCGATATCAAGCCCGCCAATCTGATGCTGGATGCCCGAGGAGCAGTCTGGATTACCGATTTTGGCCTGGCTCAAGTTGTCGCAGATGCGGGGGTGACCCAGACCGGGGATCTGGTAGGGACACTGCGTTACATGAGCCCCGAGCAGGCCGCCGGTCGAAGAACTCCGGTCGATCATCGTACCGACGTCTATTCGCTGGGTGCGACTCTTTACGAAGTCCTGACATTGCAACCGATTTTCACGGGTGAAGATCGCGTCAGCCTGCTGCAGCAGATCCTGAACGAAGATCCCCGTCCGCTGCGTTCGATTGATTCCTCGATTCCTGTGGAACTGGAAACGATCGTCCTGAAGGCAACATCGAAGAGTGCAGGCGACCGATACGCGACAGCCGGAGACATGGCAGCCGATCTGCGACGATTTCTGGATGAGCGTCCCATTCTGGCGCGGCGTCCGTCGCTGGTCGATCAGGTTCGAAAATGGATGCGACGTCATCCGTCATTTGTCGGAGCCGCAGTAATTCTGCTGGTCTGCGGTGTGATCGGCCTGGCGATTACCACAGCCCTGGTCGCCAATGAACAATCGCTGACACGCTCGGCCTATGAACGCGAGGCCAAACGAGCCAAGGAAGCGGAAGATCAATTCGAACTGGCTCGCCGGGCGGCCGATGAAATGATCCGTCTGGCCGAGGAAGAGTTGTCCGACAACCCATTTCAGGAACGCCTGCGGAAGCGATTGCTGGAGACCGCGCTCGGTTATTACCAGGAATTCATTGCACAGCGCGAAGAGCGGCCATCGGCACAGGCAGAACTCGGTGTCACACGCGACCGCGTCAAGAAAATCCTGGCAGATCTGGCAGTCCTGCATGCCGACAGACATAACTTCCTGTTGCGAGAATCAGCGGTGTTAGATGATCTGGAATTGACGTCAGAGCAACGCGAACAACTGGCCGCTGTCGCGGAAGTGATGGAGCGGCATCGACGTGAACTGGGCCCCAGTCCGCATGACTTCAACTCCAATGAACATCGTAAGAGAATGCTCGAAGTGGCCCGCGATAACGAAGCGGCGCTGGCGACAATTCTGACTCCCGCTCAGCTTCAGCGTTTGCCGCAGATTGCACTGCAGTCACAGGGGCCGCGCGGTCTGCATGAACCTGATGTTTCCAGTGCACTGAAACTGACACCCGAACAACGGGACCAGATGAATCGGATCGAGGCTGAAATGGTCCCCTTTCGATTCGATCCAGGCTATCGAGGTCCGGCACCAGAAAGTTTTGAAGACCTCGCCAGGAAAACCGTGCAAAAAATGCTGACTGTTCTGACCGACCAGCAGCGAGCCCAATGGCAGGAAATGACAGGCAAGGCCTACAAAGGACCGCTCATGCTCCCGCGTCGCTCAGGCCCGGGTCCTGGCTTTGGTCCCGGCCCCGGTTTCGGACGCCCGGGTCCACCCGACAACCGACCTGGATTTGGTCCCCCCGGTTCGCAAAACCGCCACAATCCAGGCCCCCCCGGCGAACGCGGCCCAGATGGCCCTCCTCGGCCTAATCCGAAGTCAAACGGAAGAATTCAGCCAGACGATCGAGAGTGACATGATTACTGACACGTACTCTGATTGGTACGCGTCGAGATAATCTATCGATTTGCCGCCGTCCCTGATTTCAATCCGAGAGAAACGCCGCCCACGATTCGTACTTGCGGCTTCCCAGGTGATGAAACAACAGCGGATTATGTGCTGGTTTCAGAGGAACCTTCATCAGTTTCATGCCGGCTTCATGGGGAGTACGCCCCCCCTTGCGGACATTGCAGTCCAGGCAGCAGCAGACAATGTTTTCCCAAGTCGTCGGCCCGCCGCGACTTTTGGGCATGACGTGGTCCAAGCTCAGTTTGTGCATTCCCAACCGTCGACCGCAATACTGACAGCAGTTTTCGTCCCGTAGAAAAATATTGCGCCGATTGAACTTGATCGCATTGCGAGGCAGGCGGTCATAGCGCAGCAGTCGAATGATGCGTGGGACCTGAATCTCAAAATTGACCGAGCGAATCCAATCCCCCTCGACCGGGATTTCGCCAAGTTCCAATCGCAAGAGTCCCTGTTCCAGCCAGTCGTCAAAATCGTACGACTGAAAGACGCCCCCTTCGACCGAGATCACTTCAGCGGCACCCTTGTAGAGCAGGCAGAATGCTCGGGGGACCGGCAGAATATGGACCGCCATGTAATGACGGTTCAGAGCCAGAACACTGGACTGAATCGCCGGATTATGGGCTGCAATCATTTCGTCCGCACTCCCCTCTCGAAGAAAGGAATCTGGATTGAACTGACCCGTACCGCAAAACAAAGAGCTGGCAACATCCCGGAGCATCGAAATTCTAATCCCGATTTCCCCTCGATTGCAACAAACACGATTGTTCACCGCAGAGACGTGGGGTCTTCACTGTTGCTTGTGCCACGGGGAGATCGGAGTGGTACAACCAACGCTTCCAAGTCGAAGACTTCGAACCACGAGGCGACTATTTGCGTTCGACGAGTGAATTGCGGCGTTGGTTAACGGAGCGAACCACGACGATGCGCCCCCACCCTCGGGGACCGATTGCCTGCCGCGATCACCGAACAGCATCTTTTGTCTTGAATTCAAAAACACGTAACGTGTTGTCCCAGCTTCCAATCGCAATTCGGTTTCGTCTGGGAGAAAACTTCACGGACGCAACTCGCTGGTCAGCGACGTTCTCAAGCTCAGCAAGTACACGCCCCTTGAAGTCGACGATCGTCAGATTTTGTTTGGTCCCCGTCAGGGCGATCCGGGACGACATGAAATCAACGTCCATTTCCAAATGTCCATTTCGCGAATCGAATTGGACGAGTTCTATCTTCTGGTTGGTATCAAAGATGTGGACATCGCCAGTCGACCAGCTATCGTCAACCGAATACACAAGAGTCTTGTTGCCATCTGAAAATGCATTGCTCGTGAAAGACGCGTCGATTCCTGCAAACATGTTTTCGCCCATGAGGAATACTTCCCGCTTCTCGTCGATGGACCAGATCCGGATGTTGTTCTTATGTGACAATGAAACAATGTGGGAACCGGTGTGAGTAGGATGGATCTGAGTCAAGAATCCTTCTGATTTCGCCCGTCCAACCACCTCGAACGTCTGATCGTCGATCAAAAACAAGTGCTCTCCGTATTCCTCGGAGAACTCTGAAATGAGCATTGCGTTGTGCTTCGGGACCCAGGCAATATTAACAGGTCGAAACAGCGGCAATCCCGTGATGGTTTCAAACGTCCCTTTGTCCAGACGTTTCAGCATTTTACCACCTGCTTTTTCAAGCACGTGGACTGTCCCGTCATCGTCCAGCACGAAAAGGTGATCCCGTCCTTTTACAAGTTGGCAGAGATTCCCTTCAACTCGCGTGCTCCACTTTTCCGCCTGCTGATCCAGACTGTGATATTTGATGAATCCAGATTTTCCCGCGTAGACAATAGTTTCGTCATCAAGCCACGCAATAAAGTCAACGTGTCCCTGCCAGCCCTCTTTCCGACCCTCGACAGGGGTGCCGATGACTGAATGCAACTTCAGTTCGACGGCGAAAGCACGCGTGTTGGCAACCAACAGCATGAGGAGGAGAAAAGGCCGCATGTTCGTTTCCCTTATGTCGACCGACGTCATTACTTCAGCAAACGTATGGTACCACTCGGGACTTCTCGACATCAAAATATCAAAGTCACAACTCACTTAAGCAAAAAGTTCGGCGATCGGCGTCGGGTCACTCACGAGGTTGCTGGATCCCCAGTTTGCGATACCGCCGAGGGAAAACACAATTTCAGGCGGCGCTGAACTATGTTTTCTTCTTGCGCGGCTTCTTGACGGCAGGTTCTTTTTGTTGCGGCTCTTCGACCGCTGGTTCTTCAGTTGCAGGCTCAACTGCCGATTCTGCCGCTGCTTTTTTCTTGGTGGCGGCTTTCTTCTTCGGCTTGGCGGGTGCATCTGCCGGGGCGGATTCTGCAATCGGAGCGGTTGTCGCTTCTGGAACTGGTTCCTTGTCAGAACCGACCTTGGCTGCCGGGGTTGGCTTGGAAGCGATGGCAACGGGGTTCCAGCCAGACTTGATGTTGTCTGCTTTGGAGGCTTCCCAGAGTTGTTCAATTTGCGTTTGCGAGTTCGAGACTCTCAGTTCTCTGGCGAGCGAGTCCTTCCGGTTGGGGCTGAAGTCCGTGTAGTGGACGACGTAGGCCGGGAATTCGTCACTCGATGTTTCCTTGTTGGTACGCCACATCACGAACTTGCGGACCATCGTCTGGCCCTTTAAGTCTTTGGTATAAACCTCACGCCGCAGGATTTCGCTCGTCGGCAGTGTCATCTGCCGGGTGTCGCGGTCCATTAACGGGACTTCGATGATGTTCGCGACCTGAGAGATTCCACAGTCTTCGGGACGGACATGCTTGTCCTCACGTCGCCTGATAAATTGGGGCGAAATGATCGTGGCCAGCGGCAGTTTCGTAACGACGTGGTAACCCCGCGATCCGTTGTTGTGGAAATCCAGGACCATCCGGTTGATCGTTCCGCCGCGTGTGGTACTCGACAGCAGATCCAGGCAACTCACTTCCATCACCCATTCCGGGTTGACCATCTGATACGCGACGTTATCGCCGTTGACTTCGGCGTATTCACTTTCAGCCGACATGTCCTTGAGATCGCTGAGCATTTCACGCCGCTGGTCGTCGGTGAAGCCGCCACCGACGCGACCAAGAACCTGCAGTGTCCGGTCGGCTCGTTGAACACCCAGCAGGATATCGTGCAGCATCCCCTGACGTTCGTCCGTTGATTCTGTATAGCCCAGAACGGCCAGGTCCAGAGTATGACGAGGCTTGATCTTGAAAGTTCCCCCCGCGTCACTGCGCGCAACAATCCCTTCTGCCCCTTCTTTTAAAACCCACGTTTCAAACAGCTTCTGGATTTCGTCGATGGTTTTCACAGTCTTGGATTCGACAGCATGAGCAAGCGTGCCTGCCCCAAACCACTTGTGAACCAGCTTCCAGGTCTCTGCAAATGGCTGAGCAATATTCGCCCCGTCCTTGCTGATGACATCGAATGCGGCGAATCGCAGTTTTTGCAGATCGGCGGCACCTTGAGGATTTCGAGCCACTGTGCAGACGTCATGCACGCGCGGGCGGCTGTTGTCATCTCGCGCAACATACAGTTCACCAGCGACAAGAGCGTCTTTGACCCCCGCTTTACTCAGCAGCTTGGCCGCTTCGTCCAGCCAGGGAAGCCCGACTCGCACGGTCCCACCGGGGTTCATGCTGAAAATGTTGCCGTCGCGAAACACAAGGACTGTGAACTCACCGTCGACCTTTCGGCTGACATGATATTCCCCGGCAGGGATCTTATGAGTGATGCCGTCGCGATCCAGCGGCTGCATTCGCCCCCCGGCCAGACGACGGTACTCCTGCACTTTCGGCAGCAGGCTGGAATCCGCCAGGGCAGTAGCCGGCGCGGTTCCGTAGTTTCCCAACAGGATTTCGACGCGTGATTTGTCCAGCCAGCTCATGCTTCAGTCTCCGCGGGAGTTTCCACTGGCGCTTTCAGTTCCAGATCCGAAAAATGGAGGATCAGGGCGTACTTGTCGCCCTGGGTTCGCCCTTCCAGAAAACCGCGATACGGCGAACCGCCGCGGCGAATGATGAGAGGCTGATTGGACTTCGGCCCGGCCCCCAGCAGCATCAGGCTGTCTTTTGCTTCCAGTTCCTGAGCGATTCGATACAGGAAATCGTACGTCAGGCCGTTGGTGTGATTCAGTTGCACTTTGCTGACGAAGACAAATTTGCGGATCGCCTGTTCGCGTTTGATGTAGACGCCTGACCACCGTAGCGGAGTCTCTCCATCGAGATTTGTTTCCATGATTTTGCGAGGCCGGCGGTCTCGCGTTGAACCGTCCGGGTTCTTCACAACTTCCCAGAATTGAACCTTGTGGACGATCTTGCGGTCGGGATCGATGTAGACTCGGGACGTGTCACTCAGGAACCGCCCGGTGTTTTCCAAGTCGATCTCGGGGTCCCCTTCGATCAATGCCTTGCTTACGTCGTTCAGCTCACCGAACTGAGCACGCAGGGCGTCGACGTCGTTGGCAACTGGTGCTTTCAGCAGACGAACGCTGTTCACCTGGCGCTTCTGCTGATCGACCCAGCGGACCTTGAGTGTTGTTCCGACACTCTGCGTTGCGACGTGAGCATCACGTCCGCCACTGTCACTGATATTGATTTCCGGCATGTTCAACCTCAATTACGGAACGAGGAAACCTCGTTCGATGCGTTGTTCGAGCCTCGTTCAAATCATGTCGAAGTCCATCATGTCTGCATCATCGGCATCGACTTCTTCTTCCACGGTCGAGATCTGAGTCGGTCCGACAAACTCGACGCGTGTCGGATTTCCCACGGCCATAAAGAAATTTCCGTCGGCTCCCTGAATCAGGAATCCAGCATCTGCTTCCAAGCCTCCCCGATAGCTATAGGGGAACCTGTAAATTGCACCACCTTTGAATTCTTCGTAGAGAGGGCTGGCATCACCTTCCGGTTCCAGAACATAGACCAGCCGGATGTTGTGCTGCAGGTAGTCGGCAACCGTCGTTGGTTCGGTCAGGTTGACGGGGGCACTGTACGACGACGGGACCGGGGTGATTTCGTGGCCTTCCGTATTGACCGGCTTGAGAGCCGATTTATCGCACCATTCGCCATCCACCGAAAGTTGAGCGAAACTGGAACCGCCTCGTCCGATCACGGTGTGCCCGTCACCACCAAGGGTTGCCAATTCACACCGGCGCCCTTTTTCGTCGAGGACTTCGACTTCCTTGTAGCCATATAGGCGACTGCGATCGACCTTATTCAGCCCGAAGGCAAAGTCGCCATCTTTGAAGTGGAAAACGAGTGGCTTGGCCATGCGACACCGTCCGGAAAAAGGACTGGTCCCCCAAGGCACCCTGGAACGCCGTCAGCGCCACAACTCGTCATAACAATCGGACTGAGTTCACGGCGTACCAACAGTCTGGAAAGGTTATCCTGCGGGACTGAATCGGTTTCTGGTCTACGAGGGAACACGTCGAAAAGCGGGATTGTCAGCAGAGAACTCTACCGAAGCGGAGATCATAACAATCGTGACTCAACGTCCGTCAAGCGAACACTGGAAAACGGAGAATTGGAATCGACTGACGAATATCGATTTGGATGTACAGACTATCCCGATTCGTAATTACTGGCTGAATCCTAGTTGTGGGCCAATGGGACTCCGATAGAAGTTAGGCAACGGTGTGATGATCTATGGAATGTCGGTCATTTAGAAGGGAAACGCCCGAGAAGACCAGTTCAACAGGCGCGAGAAGCCGCTCGCAGGTGGGATTGGCGCTGGCCAATTATCACGATTCGTATTCAGCAAATCACATTCGGAGTTGAGAAACTGTAACCGCTGGAGTGCCCGGTTCGGCCGGCAGTACTTTCTTCGGAGTTTTCTTGACGCCAAATTTCAGGGGGTCTGCTCTGTCGACGCCTTCGGTTTTTCATCGCCCTTTCCAACCGGCTTCTCATCAGCCTTTGCCGCGTCATCCGTTTGCTCAGAATCAACTTTCAACAGCTTGGCAGGTCCCGTTGTCATGGCAAGAATAACGTAGGCAGCCTTTCCTTTGGCAGACACCAGATCGATCGTGGTGATCTCATCCGCAGGGCGCGGGTTGGAAATCTCGGTGATAAAGAAGCGGATTTGCGCGGGTGGAGTCTTGGTACTCATCGAGTTGACGCCGCGCCACACCATTTTGGAGTTGGGATCTTTCAGAACAGGGACTTCCTGTCCGCCAAACCAATCCTGCAGATGAGTCCCATCGACAAGTTCGCTGGTGGCAGAACTGCCGTCGGCGTATTGAAAGACAACCTTTGCGACGGCTGAGCCACTACCTGAACAAAAGAAGCCCGAGTGATATAAGTAAAGAGAATCGAACTTTCGTGCGACAGGAATCCCTTTGGCTTCCTCAGGAAATTTGACTCCTCGCTTTGCGTTCTCTTCTCCCCAGAGGCAAATCATCCCGCCAATTTCCAGTGGCACATTCCCAAAAGTCTGCGTGTTCCTGGGAACGTCACGCCACGGGAAATCTTTAATGCGGTCAAATGCGGTTGCTGGCGTCTGGTAACGTGTCGTCAGATCAAGCGGTTCTGGGGGGGTATTCGCAGCAACCTTCGGTCCTTGATCGGCAATTTTCGGCGGATTTTCAACGTCTGGTTTTGCGACTTCCGTCACCTCAACTGCGGGCCGCGCCGGTTGATCGATGAGGATTGACGGCCTTTCCCGAACACGCTTCGTAGGTGCGGGCGGTACTGGCGGCTTCGAGCAACCGAAAAAGGAAAACGCCAGTGCCAGATAAAGGGAGACCTTGAATCTCATGTTGCTATTCCAAATTGACTCGAAGAGCGAGAAGTTCATTCAATCCAATTTAATGTGGCACAAAATCAAATGCTACAACCATCAGTTCCATGCCCGATTATTGTCGACCTGCAAGCGACTCGAGCCAGATCAACAGGGACACCACTGCCGTGAAAGCACCTCATCTCAAGGTCCGCTTGATTCCTCAAGTCGATTTTTGCATTCTGACAGGGGCACCCTCAATCAACTTGGCGTACCCGAACCCGCGAGACTTTTATGAGCGACTTCATTCCTGGCCCGGTGGCTCCGCCACGTCGAATTCTGATGGGGCCTGGTCCCAGTGATATTCATTCCCGCGTCCTGCTGGCGATGGCCGCTCCGACCGTTGGTCACTTGGACCCTTATTTCCTGAAGATCATGGACGAGACGCAAACGATGCTGCGTCAAGTCTTTCGGACGCAGAACCGGTTGACGCTGGCCGTCAGCGGTACTGGCAGTGCCGGGATGGAAGCGGTCGTCGCGAACCTGATCGAACCGGGCGACAAGATGATCGTCTGTGTCAATGGTGTGTTTGGCGGTCGTATGGCCGACGTCGCCGCGCGCTGCGGTGCCGTGGTCGTGAAACTCGAACGACCTTTCGGCGAGATTTTCTCTTCGGACGAGATTGAAGCGGCGATCAAGCAGCACAAGCCGAAGGTCCTCGGGATAGTCAACGCAGAAACATCGACCGGGGCATCGCAACCGGTGGCCGATCTGGCTCGGATCTGCCATGAAAATGACGTGTTGATCGCGGTCGATTGTGTCACCTCGCTCGGTGGCCAGCCGGTGGAAGTCGATCAATGGGGGCTGGATGCCGTTTACAGCGGAACTCAGAAGTGTCTCA
The DNA here is from genome assembly GCA_037146815.1 of Planctomycetota bacterium. Lineage (GTDB taxonomy): Bacteria > Planctomycetota > Planctomycetia > Planctomycetales > Planctomycetaceae > Schlesneria. The sequence goes on along the minus strand of JBAWWJ010000050.1, from coordinate 26,550 downwards.
GTTGCCCGCCGGGTTTGGCTCCCGTCACATTCAGCGACCGAGCCGTCGCCGCGATTGATGCCCGTAAGACGAAAGTCCAAAGCTGGTATCTTGATATGCAAATGGTGAAGGACTATTGGGGCAGCAACCGGGCCTATCACCATACGGCTCCGATTAACATGAACTACGGCCTGCATGAAGCCCTGCGGATTGTGCTGGAAGAAGGGCTGGAAGCCCGGTTTGCGCGTCACCAGCGGAACCACCTGGCGCTGAAAGCTGGCCTGAAAGCATTAGGTCTGGAATATGCTGTCAAAGAAGGGCAGCAATTGCCGATGCTGAATGCGGTGGTCATTCCCGCTGGTGTGGATGATGCGGCGGTGCGCAAACAGTTGTTGACAGATTTCGGGATTGAAATCGGGGGTGGGCTGGGACCGATGAAGGGCAAAACCTGGCGAATTGGCCTGATGGGTGTTGCCAGTTGCCCTGCCAACGTCCTGGTGGTTCTCGCCGCTCTGGAGAAATGTCTATTAGATCAAGGACTTACGGTAACTCCAGGGGCTGGGGTCGGGGCTGCGAATGCCGCCTATTGAACCCTGTAGGCCGACCGGAAATGGGGGAATTCTTCCATACGTGGCGAAAATGCCTCAAGGAAATGTCGGTAGTACTTCCCGAAATGCGATGACGCCCTCGTTCAATTGGGGCGAATCCACTTGACGTTTCCGATGCGTGAACGGTACGCTCGCTGTACTTTAGTTGACCTGCCGCGCTTGATCCGCCTGAATCTCCTGCGATTCGACCTGCCTGTTGAAGTAGTTCGTAACGAAACCCTGTGAGAAATCAATTTAACGTTGGCGGATTGTCCGCTGATGGTTGTCCTGCTGGAAATCAGTTTTCGAGCTGAATCGTTTCTGACCTGAATGTGCTCGATCTCCTTTACCTGTTTCGAGTGGAGTTTTCGTCATGCAGAATTGCAATCCTGACCACTTCCGACGGCTGAGCCGACGTGGTTTTCTTTCTGTCGGTGCTCTCGCTGGTGCCGGATTGACGTTGCCCGAACTGCTCCGTTCGCAGTCGGCCTACGGTGATCTGAAGGATTACAAGAACTTCGAAGGGACTGCCAAGTCGGTCATTCACATTTACCTTCCTGGCGGGATGGCTCATCAGGAATCATTCGACCCCAAGCCGAATGCTCCGATTGAATACCGGGGTGAGATGAAGCAGGTCGCCACCAAGATCAGTGGTGAACTGTTCGGCGAAACCCTCGCCAAGACGGCAGAAATCGCTGACAAGCTGACAGTCATCCGGTCCATGACCCACGGTGAAGCGGCTCACGAACGTGGCACGCACAACATGTTTACCGGCTATCGCCCCAGCCCTGCCTTGCAGTACCCCTGCATCGGCTCGGTCGTCAGCCACGAATATGGTCCTCGTAACAACCTGCCCCCATACGTTTGCATTCCTAACATGCCAAACGAATACGCTGGCAGCGGCTACCTGAGCTCGGCATTCGCCCCATTCAGCCTCGGCAGCGATCCAGCCGCAGGTGGCTTCAAGGTTCGTGACCTTGACCTGCCCGGTGGCGTTGACGACAGCCGGTTTGCAACCCGTCGTTCTGCTCTGGAAGCGATCAATGCTCACTTCCAGAAGAAGGAAAAATCTGACGACCTGAACGCCATGAACACGTTCTACGATCGAGCCTACAGCTTGATCAGTGCTCCTGAAGCACGTCAGGCGTTTGATCTCGAAAAAGAATCGGCTGCAATTCGCGATGAATACGGCCGTAACACCGCCGGTGCCCGCATGTTGCTGGCCCGCCGCCTTGTTCAGGCAGGCGTTCGCCTGGTGAACCTGACCTACGGTGGGTGGGACATGCACAACGCCATCGTCGGTGGCTTCAAGAATCAGATGCCTGCCTTCGATCAAGCGTTCTCGACGTTGATCAAGGATCTGGATCGCAGCGGAATGCTGAAGGATACACTGGTCATGGTTTCGTCCGAATTCGGCCGAACTCCAAAGATCAACGCTCAAGCCGGTCGTGACCACTATCCGAAGGTCTTCAGCGTCGTTCTGGCCGGGGGCGGGGTCAAGGGTGGGTACATCCATGGTTCTTCGAACTCAACCGCATCGGAACCTGAAGAACTGGCGATGGGTCCTGAAGATCTGTTCACGACGGTCTACCACTGCCTGGGGATTGTGGCCGACAAGGAACTGATGGCTCCTGGCGATCGTCCGATCGAAATCGTCGACGGCGGCAAGGTCATCAAGGAACTGCTGGCCTGATTCTGAAACGATGCCGTGGCAGCATCGCTGTCACATGATTTGAACACTGACACGGATGGTCGGGACTCCCGACCATCCGTGTTCTGCAAAATGCTCACTGCTCGCCGATCTCCTTCCCAATTCAACGTCGTTTGCTGTCGCGTCAATCATCGCCCGATGACACGCGGCCAAGGGGGCACAATGACGGTACGACCGTTCGCTCAATTCGCTCTCGCTCTGCTTGCTATCGTCACCGCCGCGAACTCGGCATGGGCATCCAGCCCTGTCCTTTCCAACATCATTCCGCGTGGTGGACAACGAGGGACCGAAGTTGAAGTCGTCTTCAACGGCCAGCGTCTGGACGATGCACAGCAACTGATGATCTACGAACCGGGGATTGAAGTCGCTGAGTTCGCTGTCGCCAGCCCGACTCAGGTGAAAGCCAAGCTGAAGATCGCTGCCGACTGCGTGCTGGGAACAAAGCACATTCGAATCCGCAGCGCGACGGGTATTTCCGATCTGCGAACGTTTCGCGTCGGTGCACTTCCCAGTGTTGCCGAGAAAGAGCCCAACAGCGAATTCGCTAACCCGCAAGTGATCGCCAACAACGTCACCACTGAAGGAATCATTGAGAATGAAGACGTCGATTACTACGTGATCGAAGCCAAGAAGGGTGAACGGATTACAGCCGAAGTGGAAGGGATTCGACTGGGGGACACGATGTTCGACCCCTACGTCGCAATCATGAACGAAGCTCGATTCGAACTTGCGACCAGTGACGATGCCGCGTTGATCTGGCAGGACTGCGTTGCCTCGATCATCGCACCTGCAGATGGCAAATACATCATCCAGATTCGCGAAAGCAGCTACGGCGGCAATGGTGCCTGTCATTATCGATGTCACATTGGAAGCTTCCCCCGTCCTCTGGCGATTGTTCCTGCTGGTGGCAAGCCCGGTACCAAACTCGCTGTGAAGTTCCTGGGAGATGTCTCGGGCGAATTCACTCGCGAGTTTGATCTTCCCGCGGCTGGCGGACCTGACTACGAAATCTTCCCGCAGGACGACAAAGGGATCGCTCCTTCGGGAATGCAGTTCCGGTTGACCAGTCACGACAACGTCGTCGAAGTCGAACCGAATGAAACCATCCAGACCGCCACCAAGGGGGCGGCGACGGCAGCATTCAACGGCGTGCTTTTGACCAAGACGGATGTGGACTATTTTGGCTTCACCGCGACCAAAGGGCAGACTCTCGACATCAATGTCTTCGCTCGCCGAATTCGGTCGGAACTCGACCCGCTTCTGATTGTTTACAACGCTCAAGGTGGTGCGATCGCCAGCAATGACGATGCAAATGGGACGCCGGACAGCTACCTGCGGTTTGCCGTCCCTGCCGATGGCGAGTACTTCCTGGAAGTTCGAGATCATCTGCGACGCGGTGGAGACGCGTTCCACTACCGTATTGAATTGACCGCAGTTGTTCCGACGCTGGCACTAGGTGTCAATGAATTCGTCCAATACGTCGAGCCACACTTTGCCATTCCCCAGGGAAATCGATTCCCATTGCTGATCAATGCAAGCCGTCAGGGATTTGGCGGACCGCTGGTCTTCAAGGGTGTAAACCTGCCACCAGGTGTCGTTGTTGAATCCTTTGGGATGTCGGCCGACCAGAACGTCGCACAGGTGATCTTGGCTGCCGCACCCGATGCGGCGGTTGGTGGCACATTGGGGCAACTGGTGGCGACTCTGGAAGACGCTATGAATCCCGCGCCACCGAGCGGACAGGTGCGTCTGCCAACAGTTCTTGTCCGCGGACAAAACAACAATCCGTTCTGGTCCGAACGAACATCAGCACTCGCGATGGCGGTCTCTCAGAAAGCCCCATTTACATTGCAGATTGTCGAACCCAAGGTGCCCGTCGTTCAGGGTGGTCAGATGGGATTGAAAGTTGTTTGCACTCGCGAAGGTGACTTCAAAGCACCGATCAAGATCGAACTGCTGCTCAATCCCAACGGTCTGAATTCCAGCCGCGAAATCTCAATCCCTGAAGGCCAGAACGAAGCAATCATCCAGTTGAATGCTGCGGGCAATGCTCAGGTGAAAGAACACAAAATCGCGGTTCGAGGTGAGGCCACTGTTGGTAATGGGCCGATCATGGTTTGCTCGCCGTTCGCAAATCTGCGAATCGCTGAATCCTATTTGAAGTTCACCTACGAATCGGCTGCGGTCGAACTGGGGGCCGAGACCGAACTGGTGGTCAAGGTCGAAGCGACCAAACCGTTCGAAGGAAACGCAACTGTTCAATTGCTGGGACTTCCCAACAAGGTCACAACGACTCCTTCCGAATTCAACAAGGACGCCAAGGAACTTGTCTTCAAGGTGAAGGCTGAAGCCGATGCCAACCCGGGGAACAACAAGAGCCTGTTCTGCCAGGTTGTGATCACCGAGAACGGCGAGCCAGTCATCCATAATCTTGGGACCGGACAGATTCGCGTCGACAAGCCGCTTCCGCCGAAGGTTGCTCCAATGCCAGTGGCCCAGGGACAACCCGCCCCGGCACCTCAACCTGCTCCTGTTCAGGCCAAGCGATTGACTCGGCTGGAACAATTGCGACTGGAGCAGAAGCAGCGTCTGGAAGGTCAGAATGGTGCGGCACCAGCCGAAGCCAAACCTGCTGGCGGGAATTGAACGTCTGTCGTAATGTGATGATCTGGTGCGTTCTGAAGACTGTACGCACGTAAAAGAGATGTGACGAAGATTGCTGCGGTGAACAAATCTCGCAGAGCCAGAGAAGGACAGTGAAAATGTCGCGGATACTGAATTCAGTTTTGACGCTGTGTTACCTGATGGGGTTCTCATTGACGGGGATCGCTTCGGCGCAATCACCGCTCGTGCAACTGACCGTTTACCCCGCCGACATCAACCTGACGACCAACAAGGATCGGCAACTGGTTGTCGTTCAGGCGGTCCATGCGGACGGCATCACCCGTGACGTCAGTAAAGAAGCGGCAATGACAATTGCCAATCCTGCCATCTGCCGACGTGACGGAACAACGTTCTATCCGATGGCTGATGGGGCGACTGAGCTGAAAGTCGAATTTGGCGGCAAGATGCTGACAGTCCCCGTCAAAGTCGAAAAGGCCGCCGAAACCCGTGCAATCAGCTTTAAACTTGACGTCATGCCTGTCTGGATGAAGACAGGCTGTAACACGGGAAGTTGCCACGGGGCAGCTCGCGGTAAGGATGGCTTCCGGCTATCGCTGTTCGGGTTCGATCCCGATGGTGACTACTTGCGTATTACCCGTGAAATGCCCGGCCGTCGTATCGACTTCGCTGTTCCTGAGTCCAGCCTGATGATCGAAAAGTCCATCGGCGTGGTTCCTCATACCGGTGGCAAGCGATTCGAAAAGGATTCGGAATATGCGAAGACGGTGAACGACTGGATCAACGCCGGTTGCCCCCGTGATCCCGCGGACGTTGCGACCTGTATCGGTCTTGAGCTTTACCCCCTTGATGGTGTGCTCGACGGCCAGGGAGCCACACAACAAGTGACGGCCCGCGCGAAGTACTCCGACGGGACTGATCGCGACGTTACCAATCTGGCTCTTTATCTCTCCAACAATGATACGTCTGCTTCGATTACCCCAGACGGCATGATCACCGCGGGTGCTCGTGGTGAAGCCTTTGTCATGGCTCGCTTTTCCACGTTCACCGTGGGCTCACACTTTGTTGTGCTTCCCAAAGGATTGGTCTACGAAGACAAGCCCAAGGCTCAGATCAATTACATTGATGAACTGGTCAACTTGAAGCTCAAGAAGCTGCGGATTGAACCTTCGGGCAAGTCGGCCGACGAAGCCTTTCTGCGTCGGCTCTATGTGGATCTGGTCGGCAGTGTCCCTACCGAAGAAGAATACACCCGGTTCATGACCAGCACTGATCCCGCCAAGCGAGACAAGCTGATCGACGAACTGCTGGGACGTAAAGAATTCACAGAAGTCTGGGTGAGCAAGTGGGCCGAATGGCTGATGATGCGGTCTTCCAATCAGACCAGCCTGAAGTCGATCACCCTCTACTACACATGGCTGAGCGAGCAGATTGCCGACAACGTTCCACTCGACAAAATGGTCCGGGAAATCCTCGGGGCAAACGGTGGGACGTTTAAGAATCCACCCACGAACTTCTATCAGATCGAACCTGACCGGCTGAAGGTCGCCGAAAACGTCGCCCAGATCTTTATGGGGATGCGGACCCAGTGTGCTCAGTGCCACAACCATCCGTTCGATCGCTGGACAATGGATGACTACTACAGTTTTGCCGCCTTCTTCTCACAGATCGGCCGCAAGACCGGTGAAGACTATCGTGAACAGATCGTCTTCAACTCAGGTGGGGGTGAAGTCAATCACCTGGTGGGTGGCCGAGTCATGCCGCCAGTCTTCCTGGGTGGTGGCCCCGCCGATGTCACCGGCAAGGATCGTCGAGTCGTCCTCGCCGACTGGCTCGCCTCGCCCAAGAATCCCTACTTCGCTCAGAACTTTGTGAACCGGATCTGGCACCACTTCTTCAACATCGGGATCGTTGAACCTGTGGATGACGTGCGAGTCAGTAACCCTGCTTCAAATTCGCCATTGCTGGCTGAACTGGCCAAGCGATTTACGGAATCTAACTACGATTTCAAGGGTCTCGTCCGAGACATCTGTCGGTCGGAAGCCTATCAGCGATCGACTGAGAAGAATGCGACGAACGCCACCGATGAACGCAATTTTGCTTCGCAGACCCTGCGACGTATCAAGGCGGAATCGATGCTCGACATCATCAGCCAGGTCACCAGCACCAAAGACAAGTTCCCTCGGTTGCCGCTGGGTGCTCGCGCTGTTCAGATCGCCGATGGAGCAACCAGCACCTACTTCCTGACGACGTTCGGGCGAGCCACGCGTGAAACGGCCTGCTCGTGCGAAGTGAAGATGGAACCGACGCTTTCCCAGGCTCTGCACTTGATGAACGGTGACACCACCAACAACAAGATTCAGCAGGGTGGATTGATCGCCGCCATGCTGAAGGACAAAGTTCCGCCTGAGCAGATCGTTGAGAAAATGTACATTCGTGCGTTGAGCCGAAAGCCAACAGCGGAAGAAGCCGCCGCATTGAAACCACTGTTCGTCGAAGGAAGTGATCCCAAGCGAGCTCTGGACGACATCTTCTGGGCACTGCTCAACAGCCGCGAATTCCTGTTTAATCACTAGTCGTCAATAAAAGTTCGCAACAATTCATCCTCACCTCCGCCGTGACTCGTTCCAGCGGGGGGGTTGAAGAGTAATGCCGGTACTTTCAGTGATCGGGAATCGCTGAAAGTCGGTCTGCCGAAATCGCTGGAGTGAATCGATGAGCCGATTGGTCGCTTGCCTGCTGCTTCTGTCCGTCAGTGGTTCCGTGCTTGCCCAGGAAAAGGCAACGGCACCCGCTAAGGAAGAAAAGATCACCTTCGATCAACACATCCTGCCAATCTTCCGCGAGAAGTGTGGGTCGTGTCATAATGCAAATGACAAGAAGGGTGACTTGGTTCTCGATAACTACGGACTCGCCATGCAAGGGGGAGCGTCCGGGGAAGTTGTTCGAACAGACGGCGATGCCTCACAAAGTCAGCTCTATCTGGTAATCGCGCACCTTTCCGAACCAAAGATGCCGCCTCAGCAGCCCAAGATGCCAGACGAGCAATTGACTCTCGTCCGCAAATGGATTGAAGGGGGCGCACTGGAAAACGCCGGAAGCAAGGCGAAGCCCAAGAAGAACGCCGCGATGGCGAAGGTCGAGATTTCCAACCAGCGACCGGCCGGGCCTCCTCCGATGCCCGAAAACCTGCCAATCGATCCGCTCCTCGTAGCCAGTCGCGGCAACGGTGTGACCGCTCTGGCAGTGAATCCCTGGTCTCCGATCGCGGCAGTTGCCGGCCACAAACAGATCTTCCTGTACAACACAGTCTCGCTGGAACTCGAAGGGGTTCTGCCGTTCCCTGAAGGGGTCGCGCATATCCTGAAGTTTACCCGCGATGGCCAGTGGCTGATGGCGGGTGGCGGCCGCGGTTCACACTCCGGCAAAGTCATTCTCTGGGATTTGAAGACCGGCAAGCGAATTGCCGAAGTTGGCTCGGAATACGATGTGGTCCTCGCAGCGGATATCAGCCCGGACCATACTCAGGTCGCCCTCGGTGGCCCCAAGAAGATTGTCCGCGTCTACGATACGTCGACCGGCGAATTGCTCTACGAAAAGAACAAGCACACCGACTGGATCACGGCTCTGGAGTTCAGCCCGGACGGAGTCCTGCTGGCGACAGCAGATCGCAGTAACGGACTGGTTGTCTGGGAAGCCTTCACGGGGCGCGAATTCTATTTCTTGACAGGTCACACTGGCCCGATCACCGATGTGAGCTGGGGTCCCGATTCCAACATTCTGGCGTCTTGCAGTGAAGACACCACGATTCGACTGTGGGAAATGCAGAACGGCAACCAGATCAAGAACTGGGGGGCTCACGGGGGCGGCGTGTCGGCCGTCGAGATCACCCGCGACAATCGAATCGCTTCGACCGGTCGCGATAACACCGCGAAGCTCTGGGACATCAACGGAACCGCGATCAGAGCATTCCCCGGCCTGGCTGACTTGGGAATGGAAGTCGGTTTCGACGCCGATGCCGATCGCATTCTCGCCGGAGATCTGACGGGGGTTATTCAAGTCTGGAATGCCAAGGATGCTGCTGTCATTGGACAACTGAGTACAAATCCATTGTCACTCGCCAAGCGAATCGAAACGACGGCTCAAGCGTACGCCGCTGCAGAAGCCGTTATGGCGCAGGCTGCAGCAGGCTTGGCTGCACTGAACAAGGGGATCGCCGACCGAAAGGCCGCAGCCGATGCTGCCGTAAAGGTTCTGGCAGATGCTCAGGCTGCAGTGGATCCGACAACGAAAGCCAAAGCAGCGGCCGATGCCGATGCTGTTGCAAAAACAGCGGTCTTGACGACATCTGAAACCGCTCTGACGACCGCTCAAGCGGCTCAGACCAAAGCTGCCACTGAACGCGATGCATTGAAAAAGGCTGCTGCGGATCTGGATGTGAAAGTCAAAGCTGCCAATGAAGCAGTCGCTGCCAGTGATGCCATCGTGGTCGCGGCTCTGGCTGCCGTTGAGGCCAAGCCGGGCGATGCCGCCGTGAAAGCGGCCGCCATCGAAGCAACAAAGAAGTCGACCGATGCACTGGCAGCGTTGTCCGAACTAACCAAGCAAAAGTCCGCCTCAATTCAGGAACTGCCGACGAAGACTGAAGCTGTCGGAGTAACGACTGCCGCTCTGAATGCTACCAAGGCTGCTCGTGATAAGGCTGCCACAGATAAGGCTGCTGCCGACAAGGCGGCCGCCGATGCCACGGCCAAGCTGAAAGCAGTCACCGATGCAGCAGCGGTCGCCAAAGTGAACGCTGACAAAGCGGTGGCTGCGGCCGTCGTAACGCCTGAGTTGCAAAAGCAAGTGGCCGATGCCGATGCTGCTGCGAAGGCCGCGATGGCAAAATCGGCCGCGATCAAAGTGCAACTGGATCGCCTGAACGGAGCCAAGGGGCGTACGCTGCAAGTCGCAGAAACGCCCGCAAAGTAATTTTTTTCGCCGTTAAAATCCCCATCGCTGCCAGCAAGGATCGGACGAATGACCGCATGCAATCTGTTCTCACGGCTTGATAACGTTGTTGGCAGTGCAGGTCGAACGGGTGCCTTCGCCCTGGCACTGCTCGGAACCTCGGCGATTCAAGCGGGGGATTCGCCTCAATTCCGTGGTCCAGGTGGCGAAGGGCATTCGACAGAAAAGAATCTGCCGCTCACGTGGAGTGAATCCGAGAACATCAAGTGGAAAGCGGACATTGATGGCCTCGGCTGGTCGACCCCGTCCATCGACGGATCGCAGGTCTGGCTGACGACAGCGACGGACGAAGGGAAGTCCTTGCGAGTTGTCTGCCTCGACAAAGCCACCGGGACAGTCCTGCATAACGTCGAAGTCTTCAAACACGAGACTCCCGGCCCGATCCATAAGAAGAACAGCTACGCTTCGCCATCTGTGGTGATCGACGGTGATCGCGTGTATGCCCACTTTGGCAAACTTGGTACGGCGTGCCTCGATCGCAACGGCAAGATACTCTGGACGAGCGAGCAGAAATACAACCATCGTCACGGCCCGGGGGGCAGCCCGGTGGTCTTCGAGAATCTGGTGATCCTGGCCTGCGATGGTGGCGACATCCAGTATGTCATCGCGCTTGATCGAGCTACGGGAAACGAAGTCTGGAAGACGAAACGCGACGGCGCGATGGCCTATTCGACTCCCCTCTTGATCCAGGTTGATGGAAAGCCCCAACTGGTCAGCACTGGCGGTGAATGGGCCATGGGCTATGAACCTAAAACCGGCAAAGAGATCTGGCGTTTTCGTTATCCCAAGGGCTATTCGAATGTTCCGCGTCCGGTCTACGGCCAGGGGCTGGTCTTCCTCTGCTCGGGCTATGACAAACCATGGCTTTATGCCGTCAAGCCGACCGGCGAAGGGGACGTGACAGAATCGCACATGGCCTGGAAGTTGGAGCGAGGAGCCCCCTTGAATCCCTCTCCTCTGCTGTTGGGCGAAGACCTGTACATCGTCAGCGATAACGGTATTGCTCAATGCCTGGACGCAAAGACGGGTGAGCAGAAATGGATGCAGCGTGTGGGTGGAAACTTCTCCGCTTCACCACTGCTTGCCGACGGCCGGATCTATCTGCTCGATGAAGGTGGCAAGACCTATGTGATCGAGCCCAACAAGACCGAGTACAAAGAACTGGCGGTCAACACTCTTCCCGGCCGAACCCAGGCCAGCATCGCTGCCGCCGACGGGGCGCTGTTCTTGAGAACTGACAAGTCGGTGTACCGCATCCAGGCGAAGTGACCGTGATCCTTCTGCGATCACGTTTCGATCGCACCCGGACGGCCATTTTCAACAACGAATGTCTTGCGAGTGATCAGCGGAGCGTCCGGCTTCGTCACGAATGGAACGGCCTGGTACTTTGAGGTCCAGGTCGTTGGTGTCACTTCGCACGACACGTAGCCTCGTTCGGCACTGAAGAACTTGACGAACGGATTTTCACTCAGAAGTGCTGGTGTGTCTTTCGTGTGAAAAACGCCGTCTCCCCCGGAACTGATCGATGTTCCGACGAACTCTGTTGCCACGACGGGCGATTTTTCGTCGTCAGAATTCACTTGCAGATTGTTCACCCAGTTCGAGTGAATATCGCCCGTCAAAACGATGGGGTTCAGCTTGCTGTGGTCTGTGAAAAACTTCAGGACTCGCTGGCGATTGACTTCGTAGCCTGGCCATTGATCCATGCTGTAGGCTTTGGCCTCGCCCGGTTGGCGATCAACCCGTCCCATCATCACCTGTTGCGACAGCACGTTCCATGCGGCCGTAGAGGCTTCCAGCGACTGGTATAACCACTTCTCCTGAACGTCGCCGAGCAGAGTTGCTTTCGGATGGTAGGCCGCTGGACAGGGCGGTTTATTCCCGTCGCCACACGGCTGGTCCGTGCGATACTGACGTGAATCCAGAATCGCGAAATTGGCAAGTTGTCCGAACTGAATTTGCCTGTACAGCAGCAGGTCTGGTCCCTTGGGAAGCTGTGCACGGCGAAGGGGCATGTGCTCGTAGTACGCCTGGTACGCAAATGCCCGGCGGAACTGATACGTCAGTGGCGATTCATCGGGTTTTTCGGAAATCAGGTTTGCGCAGTTGTTGGCGAACTCATGATCATCCCACGTCACCAACCAGGGACATTTCGCGTGAGCCGCCTGCAGAAAGGGATCTGACTTGTACTGCCCATACCGATTTCGATAGTCCTCCAATGTGTGCAGTTCCGGCCCGATGTGTTTTCGCACCTGCTTTTCCCGGGCGGCCCCTTCGTAGATGTAATCCCCCAGGTGAGCGATCAGATCCAGGTCCTCGTTCGCCATATGCTGGTACGCGGTATACAGACCTGTTTCGTAATGCTGACACGACGCAAATGCGAATCTCAGTCGATCGGGGGTTTCGCTCAAACGTGGAGTCGTCCTGGCGCGTCCCTTGGGGCTGACTTCACCGGCGGCCTGGAACTGATACCAGTACCAGCGGCCCGGTTCCAATCCCTGAATCTCGACGTGGACCGAATGAGCCAGTTCCGGCGAGGTGATCGCAGTTCCCCTGGCGACGACTTTCGTCATCGCTTCGTCGTCTGCTACTTGCCAATCGACGACGATGTTCTGCGGCGGCATCCCGCCACCTTCTGTCGGACGTGGAGCCAACCGAGTCCAGATGACAAATCCATCGGGCCAGGGATCACCCGAGGCAACTCCTAACGTGAATGGATACCCCGGTAGTTTTACGTCAGCCTGAGCGATCGCGGATGACGTCCCCATCAGCAACGGCCACGACACAGCCGCCACACCGCCCGCTCGAAGGAATTCTCGCCGATTCCAGGAACGTCCCGGGATGTTAACGAACGGCAATGGCATTGGTGAGTTCCTTGGTGAAATTCGTGATGGCACAAGTGCCGACGTTGTTCCGCAAGTGCATCAGAACAGCGGGTAGATCAACGGGGCGATTGCCGAACTGCTCAGGGCCACGAGCGTGGCAATCAGTCCCACAGCAACCAGGATCGGGATCAGCCACCATTTCTTGTTTTCACCCAAGAATTGGATGAACTCCTGAACGATTCCCGGTGACGCCTGATCTGCCTGTTGAGCAAATGCAGATGTTCCATCGACAGCGGGCTTCGTTTCTTCCTTCGAAGCGACATTCGATGATTCAGTCATGGTGGTCCCTCGAAAGCTGCATTCAGACGTCAATTGTCAAACACAAATCAAAACTGTCGAAAGTACTGCGAAGAGTCAGGTGATGCGGGACGAGCGTTCCAGTACGAGGAACTGTTGTCGTCAGGCTTCAGTTGTAGGGCATCGCGCCCGCGCAACCTCAGCAGAAATCCAATCGGAGTCACGATACCAAAATAGACTACGGCCAGCAGCAGATGGGACATCACCCAGCCGATCGGAAATGCCGCTACCATCCAGGCCACGAACAGAGGCTGAAGAATTCGGGGCCGGACAAATCCTGCGACCAGCAGCACCAGCGACAAGGCCATGAGAGCCATCGCAGCCAGATCCCAGCCAAGGCGACGATGCAACAGCCACGCTCCCGCACCTGCGACGATCAGTTGCACGATCGCAAAGACGCGCAGGTCGCGATGCGACGGCTGCCAGTTGATTTCAATGATCGCCATCACGCCCCTCAATCCAGTTTGAACTGCTTCATGTAGTCGTTCACTTGTTCCGGTGACAGTTTGGGCTGGTGCTCTTTTTCCAGAACAAATGTCTCCAGCACGAGGACGTCAATGTTGGTGGCGAGGAAACACCGATACGCTTCATCGGGGCCACAGACAATCGGTTCACCGCGCACATTGAAACTTGTATTGATCAACACGGGACATCCGGTCTGTGATTCAAACGATTTCAGCAATCTGTGAAATCGACCATGCCGCACGGGATCAACCGTTTGAATGCGGGCGGAGTAATCCACATGAGTGACGGCGGGAATATCAGAGCGAATTTCTTTCAGACGATCGATCCCTTTTCGACCAGAACTTCCCGATAACTTACGATGATCGGATCGGACGGGTGAGACGACCAGCATGTAAGGGCTGGATTCTTCGGGACGTGTTTCAAAGTAGTCATGCACGCGATCCTGCAGGACCACGGGAGCGAACGGCCGGAACGACTCACGAAACTTGATCTTCAGGTTCATTACCGACTGCATCTCGGGATTCCGGGCATCCCCGAGGATACTGCGTGCCCCCAGTGAACGCGGACCAAACTCCATGCGCCCCTGAACCCACCCCACGACTTTTCCCGCCGCCAGCAGACTCGCAACGCGCTGACACAACGCGTCCTCATCGCGGATCTCTTCATGTGGTGCGTTGACTCGAGCCAGGTATTGCCGAATCGACTCGGTTTCGCACCGTGGACCCAGAAAGCTTCCCCCTTGCCCGTCCGGTTGCAGTAGTTCACGAGGGTTCTGTAATAGCTGGTACCACGTAAAGAGGGCAGCACCGAGGGCCCCGCCGGCGTCACCAGCGGCGGGCTGAATCCAGATCGATTCGAAGGGACCTTCCCGCAAAATCCGCCCGTTGGCCACGCAGTTCAGTGCCACTCCACCGGCCAGGCACAAGTTCTTTTGTCTGGTCTGTTGATGAATGTGAAACGCCATCTTCAGCAGGATCTGTTCCGTCACGACTTGAATCGACGCGGCGATATTCATTTCGCGTTCGGTCAACGGAGTTTCCGGCTGTCGTGGCGGTCCGCCAAACAACTGGTCGAAGCGCGGGGAGGTCATGGTCAGCCCCGCACAATAGTTGAAGTACTCCATCCGCAGCCGAAACGATCCATCGGGCTTGATGTCGACGATGCGATCACGAATCACGTCGGCGTAAATCGGTTCGCCATAGGGTGCCAACCCCATCAATTTGTATTCGCCCGAATTCACCTTGAAGCCGCAATAATAGGTGAACGCCGAATACAACATTCCCAGTGAATGCGGGAATCTCAACTCGTGCGTCAGCCGGATCTGATTTCCGTTTCCAACGCCGTAAGTTGCCGTGGCCCATTCGCCGACACCATCGACCGTCAGGATGGCAGACTGCTCATAAGGGGACGGAAAAAAGGCACTCGCTGCGTGCGATTCGTGATGCTCCGGGAATACGATTCGCTTGTTATAAAAATTCCCCAAGCCATTACGGATCTCGCGGCGAAGATGCAGTTTTTTTCGCAACCAGACTGGCAAGGCGGCGAGGAACGATTGAAAACCCCGCGGTGCAAACGCGAGATAGCTTTCGATCAGCCTGTCAAACTTCAACAGCGGCTTCTCGTAGAAGCAAGCGTAATCGATCTGCTCTGGTTTCAGGCCCGCTTCCCGCAGGCAATAGTCGACGGCATGCGTCGGGAACCCGGCGTCGTGCTTGATCCTGGAAAATCGTTCTTCCTGTGCTGCCGCAACGATCTTGCCGTCGACAACCAATGCCGCTGCAGAATCGTGGTAGAACGCGGAAATGCCCAGGACAGAGACCATGTTATCCCAACAACGTTCTCAAGAACCACAACTCGCACTCACGTCGGTCTTCGGACTGATGACTCAACGTGACTGAGTCTGTGCATAACGAGCCAGGGCCATCAATGGAAAATAGAGCGGATAGTAGTGATATCGCAGGTAGAAGACGCGAGGGAACCCGGTTCCGGTGAACTCTGTTTCGTTCCACGTTCCGTCAGGTTGCTGAGTACTCAGCAGATAATCGACGCCGCGTTGAACGGCTGTTGATTCTGCTTCGCCCGCTGCGAGCAGCCCTAACAATGCCCAGGCTGTTTGCGAAGCCGTGGGGACACCTGTCCCGCGCAAACTCGGATCATCGTAACTGCGAGCCGTTTCACCCCAACCGCCACATGGCTGCTGCTTCGCCTTCAACCAGTCGGCCGCTTTGCGCAACCGTGGGTCATCAGCGGGAACTCCGTTGGCAATCAGACCTACCAACACCTGCCATGTCCCGTACAGGTAATTCACACCCCAGCGACCATACCAGCAATGATCTGGCTGTTGATCATTCCAGATGAAATCGAATGCCCGTTTGTGAATCGCACTGTCAGCAGGAATCCCCAGACCGGCAAACGATTCGAGAACGCGCGCGGTAATATCCGAGGTGCTTGGATCGATCATCGCGTTGTGGTCGGCGAACGGAACTTTGGTCAGGACTTCCCGGGTATTGTCCGCATCGAAAGCTCCCCAACCCCCATCACTGCTCTGCATCGACTTCAGCCATCGGACGCCGCGCCGGATCGCGTTCACCATTGGGGCAGCAGCTTCCAGTTCGGCGATCGCCTTTTCGGCCGTGGCGGATCGACCGCTGAAAACGACTGGAATTTCTGATGTCTGGCGAGTCGGTGTCCCGGTCTTCGGCTCGTCAAATACTTCCATCGTCCATTCCCGGCCCACTCCTTCCGGCAGACACTTGCCGAACGCAATGAGTGTCATGCAGGTGTCATCAATGTCGGGATAGAACTCGTTGTTGTATTCGAAGTACCAACCCCCCGGTTCGACATTCGGATGATTCAGGGACCAGTCACCAGGGTGCTTCACTTCCTTCGACAAGACCCAGTCGATCGCTTTGCGAATCGCAGGATCATGCCGTGAAACTCCCGCATCCCGCAGGGCAATGATCGAAATGATCGAATCCCAGACAGGTGAGAAACAGGGTTGCAGACGAACTTTGCCATTCTCGCGAATGCAAAGCTTGTCGAGTTCCCGCATCTGCTGCTGGATGATCTCGCAATCGTCCTTGTACCCCAGGCAGCGCAGGCCGATGATTGTCCAGACGATCGGCGGGAAAATCGCTCCCAGTCCATCACTCATCTTAAGTCGATCGAGAATCCATTGTTCACAGAGCCGGATCGCTCGTTTGCGCAGCGGCTTGATTCCCAACCCTTCGCCGAACTTGATCAACCGATCGACCTGTTGAAAAAACTTCGTCCAGTTCAGCCAACCGCGTGAACCCTCGTGATTCACTCCGCCAATCGTCCGGGGGAGCGTCTTGGCCGGGGTCGCGTAGAGTTCGTCGATCTGATGTTCGGGTGGCAATGTCGTCTTCGGCTGGCAAGCCCACAGCAGACTCAGTGGAACGACGATCGTTCGCGACCAGGACGACATTTCATAGATATTGAAGGGAGCCCACAGCGGCAACAGAATCATTTCGGGCGGAACTGCCGGGCAGAGGCTATACGGGATGATTCCCAGCATCGCCAGGTAGTAGCGAGTAAAGCTGTTGACCTGCTCCATTCCTCCAGCACGCAGGATCGCTTCACGGGCACGGACCATGTAATCGGCCTGCGGATCATGTCCGGTAATCTTCAGAGCCAGATAGGCTTTCACAGATCCGCTGATTTCGATCGGCCCAGCGGGAAACATCGCCCAACCGCCGTGGTCGCACTGTTGGTCGAGCATGTACGCGGCGCATTCTTTGGCGCGATCGGATTGCCCCTGACCGAGAAACGTCAGCAGCAGGATGTATTCCGATTCGAGAATCGTGTCACCCTGAAGTTCGGCACACCAATGGCCATCCGGGTGCTGCAGGCTGAGCAAATGATCACGTGTCCGGGCAACCCCTGGGGCAAGCCGTGCCAGAATGGATGCCACATCAATCGCTGGGCCCGTTGTTGAAGCAACGACCGGTCCAGCCATCCCCGCAGGGTTGAACTCTCCCGAACTCATTTCAGGACCTTCCTCGAATCCTTGAGGGACATGGGACGGCTTTTTGATCGCAAACAACCCCGCCGCGATCCGAACTCGCCCGAGCTCAAGATACCACAGATGCTACTTCTGCAGAATCAATTTGTCATTTCTGGTCAGGCGCAATCGATAGGTTTCGCCCGCGTGTCGGATGAGTACTTCCTTGGCACCACGCAGTAGGTCACTCGATTCATATTCGTGGGGTTTGATGTTTCCGGAGTCGGGAGAAACGTCACCAAAATCTGCCGAAGGTTTTGGGGATGGCGAATCGTGATCCATATCATTCTCCAGAAAAGAGTTCCGTGCGGGGCAGGATTGTCGGGTGAGGACAGAGGCGGGAAATTTCGGCGAGGTTCCCTTGAAGATTTTCGAGCCGCTGGTAGTATTGCTGATATTGAGACTCAGTGTCAACTCAGTCCCCGCCAGTTTGCTCGCCAGCGCCTGCCAGCCATGCACACCGACGGATCGCCCGGATGAAGGTTCCTTCTGGCATTCATCGTGTCCTGTTCCTGGAGTTTGGTCGCATGAAAAGGTTTCCCCTTCGACAGCCCACCTCGCGCCGTGCCGGATTTACACTCATCGAACTGCTGGTGGTGATTGCCATCATCGCCATCCTGATTGCGCTGTTGCTTCCGGCAGTTCAGCAGGCATGTGAAGCGGCACGCAGGATCCAGTGCAAAAACAATCTGAAGCAGATCGGGCTGGCCGTCCAGAATTATCTCGACAGCCATTCGGTACTCCCGCCGAGTTACTGCATCGGGGCTGCAAAGGGAGGAACATGGTCGATTCATGCCCGGATCCTCCCTTTCCTGGATCAGGCGAACGCTTTTAACCACGCAGACCTGAATGTCGGGTACAGTGATCCGCCGAATTCAACGAGCGGGATTACCGCACAGTTCCTGCCGGCTTACCGGTGCCCCAGTGAAGTCAATGGTGCGAATAGCGTCTCAACCCCCAGCTACTTCCCCCCGAGTTACGCCTTCAATGCCGGGACATGGAAAGTATTCACCCCGCTCTCTGCAAACCTGGCAGACGGCGGCACTCCAGGTGATGGGGCCTTCGGGCCCAATGCCCGATTCACGATGGCGAATTTCACCGACGGAACCAGCAACACGCTTTGCTTTTCTGAGGTCAAGACCTATACGAATCAGATCGGAAATGACGGTGCCGCAACGGATACTCTTCCGAACCTGGCCATGATTGCGGGCTTCACCTCCGGAACATTTTCAACGAACGGCCATCGGGAATGGGTTGACGGCAAGATTCACGAAACCGGTTTCACCACGGCATTTACTCCGAATGCCCGGGTTCAGATCGCCAACAAGGGGACGACCGTATCAACCCCGACCGTGGAGGGGGACTATATCTCGTGTAAAGAGCGCGGGACCAGCGCCACGTGTGCCGGTCGTCCGACATACGCGGCAGTCATATCGCGCAGCTACCATGTCGGTGTGGTACTTTCGGTTCTGATGGATGGATCTGTCCGCACAATTTCAGAAAACATCGATCTCAATGTCTGGCGAGCCCTCGGAACGCGCTCAGGCGGCGAAGTCATCGGTGATTTCTGAGTATCGTGAGATTTCACGATCGCCATCGACTCGATGGCGATCGTCTGAATTGCTGCCACCAGGAGTCGCATCATGGTTTGGCATAGCGCAATCGAAATTGCCGGGGTGTCAGCCCCATATGCTTGCGAAACAACTGAGTGAACGCGCTCTGGTCGCAAAACCCGAAGTCAGCGGCAATTCCAGATATCGGCTCGTCGGTTCTCAGCAGGATATCACTCGCCGCTTGAATCCGGGTTTTGATGAGAAATTCCTGAACGCTCAACCCAAAGACTTCTCGAAACTTTCGATGCAGTTGGCGCGGCGACAGCCCGGCCCGGTCTGCCAGGTCTTCGACCGTTAGCCTTTCATGATGGTGTTCGCGGATGTAGTCAACGGTCGAGTTAATCAAGGACATCGGCTGCATGGACCGGCGCTGACCTTCATAGCTGCGAACGATTCCCATCACGCCAATCACGGTTCCATTCGTATCACGGACCGGATGTTTGTTGGTCACGAACCAGTCGAGCACACGCTGTTCATTATACCACAATTCGACGCGGCCGATCAGGGGTTGGCCCGTCACCATCACATGCTCGTCGTCTCGCTTGAAGTGGTCTGCGGCATGCTGCGGGAAAAAATCGTCATCAGTACGACCGATGATTTCATCTTCCGAAACCGCCCCCAGATGCTCCCAGAACGGCTGGCTGGCGCAGACCATGCGGCTTTGCCGATCCTTCACAAAAAAGTAGACGCCGGGAAGATGTTCAAATAACTGTTGAAACTGCTGTGGCCCACCCATCCTCTGGAAGAATTCCCGCTGAATTTCCGCAGGATTTTTCGATACAGATTTCTGCTGCGACAACGCAGATGGGCTCACAGAGGTGGAAATTGGCCGGTTCATGTCCGATATTTAACAAAAAATGTCCGATTCGCACAAGAAATCAGCCAATGTTGATCGCTACCCTGTCCTGATGTGACAAAGTCGAATCACGTCGTCGTGACTCGACGACCACAGGACGCGTCAGACGCGAGTTTCTTGAATCCCACGTGACACCGCCTGACACCGACGAATCACTAATTGGCCATTCCATCTACGAGCATCCAGCAGGAGTTGTTTTCATGGGCAAGCCCGTCAATGTCGCGATGATCGGTCTCGGTTTTGGTTCGGAATTCATTCCGATTTATCAGGCATTGCCGGACGCCAACGTTTATGCCATCTGCCAGCGTGGCAAAGAGAAGCTCGATAAGGTCGGCGATCAGTTTGGAATCGGTCAGCGATACACCGAATACGCCGATGTGCTCAAGGATCCCAATGTTGATTTCGTCCATATCAACAGTCCAATTCCCGATCACGCCTGGATGTCGATGGAAGCATTGAAGGCGGGCAAGCACGTGATGTGCACTGTTCCAATGGCGACAAACATCGAAGATTGTCGCAAGATCTGTGAACTGGTGAAGCAGACCGGTCTGAAATACATGATGGCCGAAACCGTCGTCTACAGCCGCGAATTCCTGTTTATCAAGGAGATGTACGCCAAGGGGGAACTCGGCAAGATCCAACATCTGGCCGCGTCACATCCCCAGGACATGGATGGATGGCCATCTTACTGGGAAAAGATGATCCCGATGCACTATGCCACTCACGTCGTCAGCCCCTGTCTGGGGTTGTTGAACGGTCGAGCCGAATACGTCAGTTGCTTCGGGTCCGGAACCGTGCGCGACGATATCGCTCAGAAGTCGGGGAACAAGTTCGCCGTCGAATCATGCCATATCAAGGTCAAGGACAGCGATGTCTCGGCCCATATCTGGCGATTCCTGTACGACGTCGCTCGTCAGTATCGAGAGAGCTTCGATGTCTATGGCACGAAACGCAGCTTCGAGTGGACACTGGTCGAGCACGAACCGCATGTGATTCACACGGCCAAGAAGCCAGAGCCAGAGATCCCCGAAAAGGTGACCGTTCCCGACTACGCACATTTGCTGCCCGAGTCGATTCGCAAGTTCACGATGCCGTCGGAAATTCACGATGCTGGGCATCTGTCGTTCATCCAGGGAGGTGGCCACGGAGGTTCACATCCGCACATGGTCAACGAATTTGTCTCGGCATTGCGTGATGATCGCGATCCATGGCCGAATGCGACACTGTCCGCCAACTGGACCTGCGTCGGGATCTGTGCTCATGAGTCAGCCAATCAAGGGGGAGCCATTGTGAAGCTGCCTGAATTCACGCTGGCTTAACTGGCATATGCTGTCAGTTCGATCACTGGAGTTCAGGCAATTGTTTCTACCAAGAGGTGGCAGCATCCTGATCTCCAGTAGATTCGTTGACCGCGACGGTAACTTCTGCTCGAAACACGAGTGACAATAACTTGTCGCTCGACAGAATCCATGACTTTACTGCCGGGAATTTCCGATGAAATCGAAGACGGGCCTTTCTGATCGCACTGACAATTTGCGGATGTGCAGCCGAGAAGCCGACGTTTCCGTTCACATCGGTGGATTGATGAACGGCGATATTCGAACGAAAATCCCTTTCCCGATTGATTCAGGGTGTATATCCATGCTGCTCAACAGCTCCTTTCGATCTGCGTTTCGAACACTCTGCACCGTTGTCGTACTGAGCCTGCTGGCTGCCAATGTCCAGGCCGCACCTCCCAAGCTGAAGCTGTTATTCCTGGGGGACAACGGACATCACCAGCCAGCCGTTCGTTTCAAGCAACTGCAGCCGGTGATGAAGACGCGTCGGATCGAACTGGTCTATTCCGATGTCATGGCCGACCTGAATCCCGAGACCCTGAACAAATACGACGGGCTCGTCGTCTACGCGAACATCGATCGAATCGAAGATGACCAGGCCAAGGCGTTACTCGCTTATGTTGCCAGTGGCAAAGGATTCATCCCGCTGCATTGCGCCAGCTACTGCTTCCGCAATAACGAGGATGTTGTGGCCTTGATCGGTGCCCAGTTCCTCAGGCATGGAACCGGAACCTTTCGTACTGTCGTCACGGCGCCGAATCATCCTGTGATGAAGGGGTTTAAAGGCTTTGAGAGCTATGACGAGACCTACGTCCACTCGAAGCACAACGAAAAGGATCGAACTGTTCTGGAAGCTCGTGCCGAAGGAAATGCTCAAGAGCCATGGACGTGGGTTCGAACCCATGGTCAGGGGCGGGTTTTCTACACGGCTTGGGGACACGATGCCCAGACTTGGTCGAACGCCGGGTTTCACAATCTGGTCGAACGCGGTATCCGCTGGGCCTGTGGCGGCGATCCAGGTGTCGTGCCGTCGTTCGTTGACCGTCCGGAAATGACGAAGCTACCTAAAGACCTGAAGCCATTCGAATACGTCGAAACGGACGGCATCCCGTTTTATCCCCCCGGTAAGAACTGGGGGACGATCGAGCATGGCAAACGCAAGATGCAGCTTCCTGCCAGCCCTGAAGAGTCGATGAAGCACTTTGTCACTCCCTTGGGTTTCGAAGTGAAACTGTTTGCCTCAGAGAAGGATTTTCAGGGCAAGCCGATTGCCATGAACTGGGATGAACGGGGACGCCTCTGGATTTGTGAAACCTTCGATTATCCCAACGAGCTGCAGCCCGCTGGCCAGGGGCGTGACCGAATTCGCATCCTGGAAGATACCAATGGAGACTGGGTCGCCGACAAGTTCACTGTGTTCGCAGAAAAGCTCAGCATTCCTACTGCGATCGCTTTTTACCGAGGTGGCGCAATTGTTCAGGACGGGACCGAGACTCTTTATCTCAAAGACACCGATGGAGACGACAAGGCTGATCTGCGAAAAGTGCTGATCACCGGCTGGGGGATGCGTGATACCCACGGTGAAGTCAGCAACTTCCAATACGGGCTCGACAACTGGTATTACGCGATGCAGGGATACAACGATTCCCGCCCGGTGTTGACGAACGGGAAAGAAGTCACCACCTTTCGTCAGGGCTTCTTCCGTTTCAAGATGGAAGGTGATGGCGACAAGACTGCCGTGACCGATCTGGAGTTCCTCCGCTCGACCAATAACAACACCTGGGGTCTGGGTTTCAGCGAAGAAGGAATTGTGTTTGGATCAACCGCGAACGGAAATCCATCCGAATTCATGCCGATTCCGAATCGGTACTACGAATCGGTTCGCGGATGGTCGTCGAGTGTTCTGGGAGGGATCGCGGACAGCAACAAGTTTGTTCCGGTGGATGAAGATAAAGTTCGGCAGGTCGATCATCACGGTGGTTTCACCGCGGCTGCCGGGCACGCCCTGTATACCGCCCGCAACTATCCGAAAGAGTATTGGAACCGAACCGCGTTTGTGACCGAACCGACAGGCCATCTGGTCGCGACGTTTAAGATCCGCGAAGACGGATCCGGGTTCCGCTCAAAGAATTCCTGGAATCTGCTCGCCAGCAACGACGAATGGTCCGGGCCGATCATGGCCGAAGTCGGTCCCGATGGAAATGTCTGGATCATCGACTGGTACAACTTCATCATCCAGCACAACCCGACACCTGCAGGCTTCAAGACCGGCAAGGGAAATGCCTACGAATCAGAATTGCGAGACAAGAAGCATGGACGAATTTACCGACTTGTCTACACGGGCAAGGGAGTCGAAGGATTCGAAGACGCGGCTAAACCAACCGCTCTGAAACCGGAAGCCGAGGGGGATGCTCCAGCGATGATGGCTCGTCCCGCCGATCTCGCCAAAGCGAATACGGAACAACTGATTTCTGAACTGGGGGTCGGCAACTTCCTGTGGCGTCGACAGGCTCAGCGGCTGATTATTGAAAAAGATCGGTTTGATGGTGTTCAGGCACTGATCGAATCCATCAACGATCAATCGATGGACGAGATCGGATTGAATACCGAAATCATTCACGCCATGTGGACACTGCATGCGCGAGGTGTCTTGAACGGCGAAAATCGTGACGCGCTGAAGGCCGTTGTCGGCGCGCTGCGACATCCCTCGGCCGGTGTTCGACGAAACGCGGTTCAAGTCCTTCCACGGACCGACGCATCGACTTCGGCGATCCTGCAGAGTGGTGTTTTGAAAGATCCGAATGCTCAGGTGCAATTGATGTCTCTGCTGGCATTGGCGGACATGCCTCCTTCGAGTGAAGCTGCCGAGGCCATTCGCATCGCCATGGCGACAACGGTGCCCGGCGACCGCTGGTTGAACGACGCGGCGATTTCGGCCGCCGCGCGACACGATATTCATTTCTTGAAGCTGGTCGTGAAAAACAGCGGTGCCAAGCTGGCCAGTCCAGGGGCTGATGCACTGCTGATCGTTGCTGAACACTATGCGCGAGGTATTCCTGCGGACACCGCCCCGGCCCTGATTTCTTCGCTGGCCGATGCCTCTCCACGAGTCGTCGAGCCGATTCTGGCAGGGATGGCGCGTGGGTGGCCCAAGAACAAGCCGCTGCAACTGAGCGAAGCGAGCGACAAGGCGTTGGTTGACATGCTCGGCAAATTGCCTCCAGCGGCACGAGGTTCGTTGATTAACCTCGCACTGAAGTGGGGATCAAAGCTTCTGGAAGCCCACATTGTCGAGATCTCCAAGACGTTTCTCGACATTGTCACGAATGACAAAGTTTCCGAAGCAGATCGGATTGCAGCGGCACGTCAGTTGATCGAATTCCGTCGTCTCGACGCAGATGCTCCCGCAGCACTGCTGAAATTGATTTCACCACGTACAACGGCGGAACTTGCGAATGGTCTGCTGTCTGCCATTGGACTGAGCGAAGCACCAGAAGCAGGCCCAACGATCGTGGCATCGCTGGGGTCCATGACCCCTTCCGTTCGCCCGACCGCAATTCGATTGCTGTTGGGTCGAAACGACTGGACCAAGGTCTTGCTGGATGGTCTCGAAAAAGACAACCCTCGTTTGTCGGAATTGTCGCTGGAACAAAAGCAGTCACTTGCGAATCACGTCGACAAGTCTATTCGTGACCGTGCCAAGCCGATTCTGTCGCGCGGGGGCCAACTCCCAAATCCTGATCGCCAGAAAGTAGTCGAAGAGTTGATGCCGCTCACCGAAAAGAAGGGTGATGCCGTGGCAGGCAAGGCCGTCTTTAAGAAGACGTGTGTGAAGTGTCACACGCACAGCGGCGAAGGAAACCGGATTGGACCTGACCTGACGGGGATGGCTGTTCATCCGAAGAAGGAACTGTTGATTCACATCATCGACCCAAGTCGATCCGTGGAAGGGAACTTCCGGATCTATACCGTCCATACCGATGACGGAAAAACTCAATTTGGCCTGCTCGCGTCGGAATCCAAGACGGCGATCGAACTGATCGATGTCGAAGGGAAGAAGCTGCAGATTCAGCGCGACAACATCGAAGAACTGGTGGCGTCGTCGAAGTCACTGATGCCTGAAGGATTCGAGAAGGCTCATACTCAACAGGAACTGACGGATCTGCTTGAGTTTCTGACACAGCGAGGCAAGTTCCTGCCGATTCCGATCGACAAGGTGGCCACTGTTGTTACAACCAAGGCGATGTTCCATGACGGTGAACATGACGAGCAGAAGCTGATCTTCCCGGACTGGAGTCCCAAGATCTTCGAAGGAGTGCCATTCGTCCTGGTCGATCCAAAGATTGATCAGATTCCGAACGCCATCATGTTGCACGGCACAAATGGAGACAAACCGCCACGGATGCCGAAGTCGGTTTCACTGGCATGTAATTCTCCAGCCAAGCTGATTCACTTCCTGGGTGGTGTCAGCGGATGGGGAGCTCCGGCGGCGCCAAATGGAACTCCAACATTAACTGTGCGGCTGAAATACGCTGACGGTCAAACGGAGGATCACATCACCCGCAACGGTGAGGTCTGGGCCGACTATATTACCAAAGTGGATGTCCCCGGCAGCAAATTCGCGTACCGATTGCGAGGTCAACAGATCCGCTACTTCACGGTCACTCCGAAGCGAGCGGAGAAGATTGAATCGATCGACCTCGTGAAGGGAAATGACGCTACTTCGCCTGTGATCATGGCGATTACGGTTGAGAGTCCATGACGTCCGGTGCGTCATGAACATCGCGTCCACGTTCGCAATCAACATTTCACGAAACGGACCTGAGTCACTTACTTTTCCGGAGAACTGTGATGCTGATGCATATGGACGCGGTGGCAACGTACATTTTGTCGATGGGGCTGATTGTCATCCTGCTGCTGGTCTGGCTGGTCCACCGGCAGCGGACTGGCCAGGGATTTTATTTGTGGCTCGTATCCGGCCTGGTGGGCATTCTGCTCGGTTCCGTTGGATCGTATGCTGCCGTGTGTGCGTCAGGCTTCATGATCACAGGAGTCCCGAAGCCACTTCCGGCTGACTCCCAGGCGGGTGCCGCAGCAGCCCAGATGGCGGCAGCAACTCCCCCCGGCGCAGCCGCAACAGCCGCGCCGGCAGGTGGTATGG
>JBAWWJ010000049.1:0-38568 GCA_037146815.1 Planctomycetota bacterium | reverse complement strand
GCATTGAATCCCGAGTTCACTCGTTCCGCTCAGCCTTCCCGGAAGCAACTGGTCCGGCTGGATGGTCCTCGCCAGGCACCGGCAATTAAAGCAAACAGTGCAGAAGTGACTCTGGCCCGCGGTCAGAATTCCGACGATTGAACCTTGTGTTCAGCCCGTAATTCCGTGCGTTCGCCCTAGAACATCGGCATAAACCTCGCGGATCTGACGTGTCATATTCTGGTGTCGGAACTGGTCCGTAAAACGAGTTCGGCCCGTTTCGCCATACTGCAGCCGCAGAGCCGGATTGGATGCCAGTTCACATAATGCTGCGGCCAGTTCAGTGATCGACTGCGATGGAAGCAGAAATCCCGTTTCACCCGGGATGACGACTTCTCTGGCTCCATCGACGTCATAACTGACGACGGGCTTTCCAGCGATCAATCCCTGCGGAAGGACTCGTGCCAATCCTTCCCAGATACTGGTATGAACCACGATGTCCATAGCGTGAATCAATTCGGGGACCTGACTCGGCGGCACAAGTCCGGCGAAGACGAATCGATCACGAATGCCGCTGGCTGCAAGTTCACTTTCAAACTGTGGACGCAGGATTCCATCGCCGACCAGAAGAAATCGAACATTGGGACAGCGGTCTATCACTGACCTGGCGGCACGAATCAGGAACTCGTGTCCTTTCAATGGAAACAATCGAGCGACCTTACCAATGACAACATCCTCGGGTTTCAGCCCCAATTCTGATCGGACCTGATGTGAAGGTCGCGGGGGATGCAGGAACGGTTCAACATCGAAACCGCTGTAAACAGTCACAAACTTTGCACGCGGCGCAATCCCGGCCTGCACATACTGCTCAGTCATCGCATCGCAGACAGAGATGAACTTATCGGTCAGAGGTGCTGCTTGACGTTCCAGCCATCGATAGAGGTTAAAAGCAAGCGCAGATTGTCCCACATGAAATGATGCACCGTGAATCGTGTGCACGCAGGGAATCTTCAACTTTGCTGCCGCGATACGGCCGATGATCCCTGCCTTTGATGAATGAGTGTGCAGCAGATCCGGTTTGATCTCTCGGAGCAGATGCAACAATTGGCGATAGGTCTGCCAGTCTCGCCAGGGATGAATCGAGCGTCGGGACGCTTCGAGAATCCGCAGATCCAGGCCTCCACGACAGGCACGCTCTTCAAGTGAGCCTTCAGGGCCCAGCCCCGGACCTGTGATCAGCGTCACACGGTCGCCAAACAGGTGATGCTGATCTTCAACGGTCAGAAGCGTGTTTTCCTGGGCTCCACCCACAATCAACCTGGTAATGTAATGGACCATATGCATGAATCGGCCAATTTGAATTCGGGGAACCCGGAAAGCACGTTCCGGTTGGTTCACGAGCACTGTCGCCGCGTTCAGTTCACGTCGTTGTTTGTCATGACCGCGCACCGCCGTGACTGTTCAACTATAATGCCTGTCAGCAGACCTGACACCTCAGAATTCCCTCGTGAGAAAAAGCATGAGCAGACCTGATGCGGTAGTTCCGACATTGCCACCGTTGGCTGGGCTATGTTCGTTTGAGGAAGCAGGCCGTTCGGCATTGTCCGTAGAAGACTGTGTCGGCTGGATGAAGCGGCATCATTATCTTCTTGTTCGACTTCACGAAATCTTCACCGCGAGAATTACGGCGGAACCGTTGTTCGAACTGAAGTCGGCTTTCAGTCTGCACTCTTATTTATGCGCCGAACATGCCTCGGCGTTTCGCCGACGGGTCGGGGAGTTGCGAGAACCGCCGCTCGGATTAGATGTGGTACCGCATGTCGGACTGAAGATGATCTGCGATGAAGTCCTGTGCAGTCCGTCGCATACTGAACTGGTAGTCGGTTTGTATGAAGTCTTGATCCCGCCACTGCTGGGGTCGTTGGAGGACTATCGTCAGACGACGAATTTGCTGGCAGACGCCCCTTCCGTAAGAGTCACGAGATTTTGTCGGATTGAACTGGAAGAAATTCTGACGTTTGGACAGCAGGCCGTGGTGGCGTTGGTCGATGACGTTTCACGATCGAATCTTGCGTCTTGGATCGCAATGCTCAAACAGGCTTTGGAATCGGCCGGCGGTGTGTCTGGGCGACTGACGCAATCCGAACCATCATCTCCCGCGATGGCCCTGGTCCCGCACTTTTCGGCGGCCCCCTTTCACTACGATCCGGTGCCCCGGCGGGACTCCAGGTTTCATGATTCCTTCAACGGCGGGGTCAATCCGGAGGCTTTCCTGTATGACGAACAGTTCCAGCCTCGCGACAAAGTCCTGATGATGTTGTACAAGCGTCTGCGGGAGATTGATGTCCCCGAGATGATGGCCAGCATTCTGCAGCAGACGCCTGGAAAGCCCTGGAAATACTATGCCGATATGTCTCGGCAGTTGTGGGACGAAGCACGGCACTCGCTGCTTGGAGAGGTGGGATTCGTCCAATTGGGGCTCGACTGGACGAAAATTCCGATCAACTACACCTGGTCGCTGAACCTGAATACTCAACTGAAGCCGTGGGAACGCCATGCCGTTTTGTTCTTTATTGAACAGGGACTGATGCCACGAATGGGCAAGCGATTTGAGTGGGAAGTCGCACAGAATTCGGGTATTCCGCTTGCCGCAGTCATTCAGGATTTCGACTGGGCGGACGAAGTTCTGCACGCACAGATTGGTCGCGAATGGTATGTCAAAGAATTTGGCGACCTGACCGAAGCGATGAAGTACGGAGATAGCTGCTGGTCACAAGTCATGGGTCATTGGCGTGACTATCTCGATCGAGGACTTACGCAGCACGACAACTGGTGGCCGGAATTCTATCAATCGGCCTGTTCGACAATGGGTGTGTCACCTGACCCCGCGGCGCTGGCATTCAATACCACCTACGAAAGCACTCGTGCTGATTTGAAAGACATTTCCGCATCCGCATGAGTCATCTTGTTGTAAGTAACCCCGACCATCAACCGGAAGGCGATAGCGTCCGGTTTCAGGCTTGTTTCGTCACCAGGTACGAGCGAGTACCGGCTGATTCGTCGGCTCCAAATCCGAGGCGTCCAAGTCCGAAGTACTCAATGAATGCCCCCAGTTTCGTGAAGAATGACGGGAATCTTCAACCGCAATGACGAAAAATCGATATCATGTGTTGGTAACAGCGTCGATTCATCCCGGCCCTGGGCTGGATCACTGATTCCTGCAGACTGCGTTGTACGTGGTGCGGAATCGGGATCGAATGCAGGCCAATGTGCCTGCCATACCCGAAAGGTCATGCGATGAAAGTGCCCGTCGACGCCGTCTGGCGCGGACTCTCGGCCGCTGCAATTTTCCCGATTTCAATCGGACTTATCCCACTGCTGCTCTTTAGTGTTGTCAGTGGCACGATTCAGATTCTGGGGTCGATTTTTCAAGGTGAACTACCTGGGAATCATGCAACATTGTTGCTACTCGTTTGTGTGGCCGGGTTGATCGGGCTCGTCGCACTCTGGACAACCATCGTGATCCCCAACTCAGATATCTGCGTCAGCCCGCGAATCTGCGGGTTTGTACTGCTTGGCCTTCCCCTCGGGATCGCTGCGGAGGTCTTGTTCTTCTCAAGCTTGGTTCAGAGCGGAAAATTCGAACTGGGCTGGCAGATCGCCGCTGGATTCACCTTGTTCGCCGGGGTTCTGCCGGTTGGCCTCGTGAATTTCAGTCGACTCGGATACACCGCGATGCGGACGTGAGACCTCGGACAAACCTGACAGAGATGTGCCGTGAGGTGCATCTCCCTTCGAAGTACCGTAGCGCCCGTTGCACGCCAAACTCGAATTCATTGTCTTTCGCGTACCGGCTGTCGTTGTCGCTCATCAGACAAGCTGGCGAACGATCCGGCGACTGCTCGCATCCAGAGCACTGATGTCGACGACTTTGTAGCGGATCCCGTTTGAATCGGCGATCACGATTCCCGTCTTGCCCAGAGAACGGATGTCGTCTTCGCTTTCCAGGTGAAAGCTGGTCTTGCCGCGATCTGTCTCGACGTTCCAGATGCAGGGAGGGTATGGGGCGCTCGTTGTGATGATCTTCCGGATCACCGGGACGAAATCGCGTTCGGCCAGTTCGCGTTGAATGAATTCGCGCGACTCTGGTTTCAGGACGTCCAGGCTGGGAAGGTTGATCAGTTCTTTTCCTTCCTGATCCAGCAGCGCGATCACGTGTTCGGGGTCCGTCAACGGGAAGCAGCGGACGGGATCGATACCAGGGTATTCCACCCCGTCCAACATCACCAGAACCAGTTGCCCCCATTCATTCTTGCGAAAGCTGAGGTCTGCGAAGTTTGCGTCTACCATCCGATATCCTTCGTCAGTTCCTGTTGAGCTCGATGCAGTTCTGCATAGGCACCGTCCATGACCAGCAGTTCATCGTGGGTCCCGATTTCCACCAGCCGTCCTCGTTCGATCACCATGATCCGATTCGCCTGCCGCAGGGTACTCAACCGGTGAGCAATCGCGATCGTCGTACGACCTCGAACCAGGTTCTGAAGCGCCTCCTGAATCTGTCGCTCGGTGGTCGAGTCCAAAGCGGACGTTGCTTCGTCCAGGATCAGGATGCGCGGGTCAATCAGAAGTGCGCGGGCGATGCTGATGCGTTGTCGTTCCCCCCCCGACAACGACTGGCCTCGTTCGCCCACCAATGAATCGTAGCCATCGGCCAGTTGCAGAATGAATTCGTGAGCTCGTGCCGCTTTGGCCGCATTAATGACTTCTTCGCGTGTGGCGTCGGGGCGACCGTAGGAAATATTTTCGGCTATTGTCCCGTAAAACAGGAACGGGTCCTGAAGCACGATCCCGACGTTGCGGCGATACTGCTCCACCTTGTAACTGCGGATATCGATACCATCGGCCAGGATAGCCCCTTCGGCAACGTCAAAGAACCGGCAGACCAGATTGATCAGTGTGCTCTTGCCAGCCCCTGTATGACCAACGAGACCGATCATTTCGCCGGCCTCGATCTTCAGCGAAAAGTCTTTGATGACCTTCCGATTGCCGTATCGAAACCCAACATGTCGGAACTCCAGGGTGCCTTTCAATTTGTCGACCAATACCGGACGCGCCGGTTCCGGAACATTGGAGACGTGATCCAGAATCTCGAAGATCCGCTGAGCACTCACAGCCGCTCGTTGCGAGGCGTTTACCATCCGACTCATCATTTCCAGCTTGCCGTAAAACATCGCACTGAGCAGGAGAAACGCGTTCAGCGAACCAAAGGTGAAATCCGGTGTGCGGCTGCCGATCAACCAGATGCCGTAGACCCAGACCACGAAGACCCCCAGGCTATTCAGAAACGTGATCAATGGCCAGAAGAATGTCCACAGGGAATTGACTCGGTTGTTGGCGACTACGACGGTTTCATTTGCGGTACGGAATCGCTCGATCTCACGCTGTTCCTGAGCAAAGGCTTTCACGACGCGGATTCCGGGGATCGTGTCCGCCAGGACACTCGTCATATGCCCCCAAGCCCTGCTGCCAGCCTGAAAGCCAACCTGCAGCTTGTCGCGCGAGTAGTACATCAGCCAGACAATGAACGGAAACGGCAGCAGGGTCACCAGCGCCAACTGGACATTGTCGTTGAAGAGCGACCAGGCTACGACAAACAGCAAAATTGAATTTGCTGTGAAATCGACAATGCTGTCGGAAAGGAACTGGCACAGACGATCGGAATCGCTGCTAATGCGCGACATCAGATCGCCCGTCCGTTTGCCACCGAAGTATTCCAGTGACAGCTTCTGCAAATGTGCATAGGTTCGATCACGCAGATCGGCAGTGACTCGTTCGCTGACCCAGGCGAGGATTGCCCCTTGAGCCCAACTGAGTACCCAGCAGACGGCCGCGGCCACCAGCATGATGGTCAAATAGAAGATTGCCGGTGACAGCGAACTGATGGTTCCAGCTTCATAGTTCTTCAATAGGTCAGTCAGCGGTTTCGTCATCTTCGCGGTTTCGACGGCCGCGATACTGGCAGTAAATGACAGCACAAAAGCGATAAACATCCAGAACGCATGCGGTTGAGCAAACTGCCACAATCGGAACAAAGCCATCGTATTGGGAGGAGTCTCGTGCTCTTCCGCTTCGGGGATATCTTCGTCTTCGACGGTCGTCGTCCGAGTTCGTCCCGCCTTCAGATCCTCGAACCGGTCGCCCATCACCAGTGCCGAGGGGCCTTGAGCGATCGTGTAGTGCCAAAATCCGAGCCGGCGATCTGTCCCGAGCAGTTCCAACGTCCCCAACCCGCCGCGATCTTTCGTCCGCAGTTTATCGATGGATTCCAATGCCCAGTGGCGAACTGTGTCACCGGTTGCACTGAAGACATGACGCCCGGTGAGTACCAGCAAGGTCGTACGATACCGGCGTTGTTCATCAACGTCAGAAATCATCCACGCAAGTACGGACTCGCCAACAGCCAGCTGGGCTTCGACATGACTCCGTAGCGAAGTTTCAACCGAAGACCAGCTCTCTGTGTGCAGTGCCACAGTGTCAGTTGTCGCGTTCAAAACGCCAGCCTGTTAAGAGGAAGTGCGCAGTTCAAGAATACTTGACACAGCGTACCGGACGGTTACACGAAGAGTAAGTGATGATTCCGAATGGATCTCAAGATCTGCGGAGACCGACTCTTATGGAATCAACAATTGACGACCACGCCACGACTAAGAAACGTCGATACCTGCGAATTCTCATTGGACTGGGCCGCATTCGAACGGATCGTAATCCGCTGAAAAATCTGCCCCCGAAATGCAAAAAGGCCCCGCTTTCGCGGGGCCTTTTGTAATTACCAACGGACTATTCACTGACAGCCAGCGGAGTTCGCTTTGGACGGCTTCGGTCACGATCACCGACGAATTCGATGATCGCCAGCTGACCGCCGTCACCGAGACGGACTTTGGAGGTCCGGACGATGCGAGTGTATCCACCGGCTCGTTCACGGAACTTCGGTCCGAGTTCGCTGAATAGAATCTCTACAGCAGCCTTCGATCGAAGAGCAGCGAAAGCTCGACGACGCAGAGCAACTGCTGGGGAGATCGCTCGATTCCACTTCTGCCATTGATCCGACTTCCGCCAATCACGCCATTCTGGAGTGTTGCGGGCGGCTGTTGTGGCAAACTCAGCTGCGGCTTCCGCATGCACCAAGGATCGCTTCGCCAGCGTAACCAGCTTTTCAACGATCGGGCGAAGTTCTTTCGCCTTTTGAACCGTCGTTTCGATTCTGCCAGAAACTCGACCGGCGGGTACGTCCTGTCCTGCCGGAACCACTGTCGTGATCAGGCTGGTAGCCATATTCCTGAACATGGCACGTCGATGTGCCGCGTTCCGCCCGAGTTGTCGACCCCGTCGCTTATGTCTCATCGCCAATACTCACTAACCGAAATTCCAACGGACTGTACGTCAAACGTGATTATCGCGCGTCGCGCTGCAGGTACTGCGGTAATCGCATTCCCAATCGGAGACCGATTGCTGCGAGGCGCTCACGAACTTCCTGCAATGTTGTTTCACCGAAGTTGCGAACCTGCAACAACTGATCTTCCGTTCGCAATACCAGATCGCGAACCGAATTGATCCCTTCGGATTCGAGGCAGTTTGTTGCTCGGACCGAAAGATTCAGCTCCGCCAGGCTTTGACCAAGCTTCTCTTCCAACTCGAGGTCGACTGGTGCATAACCGGTTGCGTCGAGCATATTCCGCAAGCCACCGTCAGGTGATGTCACCGGTCCGGCTTCGCGGTAAGTAATGATCGGATTCAAATGCTTTCGCAGAATCTTCGCAGATTCGACCAGTGCGTTCTCTGGAGTGATCGTACCGTTCGTCCAGATCTCGAGAATCAGTCGGTCGTAATTCGTGCGCTGACCAACACGTGTTTCTTCGATCTTGTAGCGAACTCGCAAGACCGGCGAATAGATCGCGTCAAGCGGGATTACACCAAGTTCCGGTTCTTGCTCATACTGCTCGGAGGCTGGAACATATCCGCGACCATTTTCAATCTGCATTTCCAACTGCAGCGAAACGTCGTCGGTCATGGTCGCAATCACGAGTTCCTTGTTGACGATTTCGATCTGTTCATCGCAGACGATATCGCCGCCGGTAACAACGCCACGTTCATTCTTTTCAATTCGCACCGTTCGCGAGGTTGCACTGCGGTTCTTGACAACCAGTGACTTCACGTTCAAGCAAATTTCGGTGACGTCTTCAACGATCCCGGGCAACGCTGTGAATTCGTGTTGAACCCCTTGAATACGAACGCGTGTAACCGCGCTCCCCTCAAGGCTCGACAACAGAATACGGCGCAACGAATTGCCGACAGTCGCACCAAAACCGCGTTCAAACGGTTCGATCGTAAACATACCATAGGTGTCGTTTGAAACTTCCAAATCGGGTACTACCCGATTCGGCAATTCCAAACCGCGCCAGCGAATCCTCATCTGTTTTCCCCCAAACCCGACAATTCTTCAGGCCATCAACACAAAACGGCTGCACGCTCCAACACGTCGTTCAGACGCGTCGTTTCTTGCGAGGGCGACAACCATTGTGGGGCAGCGGTGTTACATCTTCGATACCGCGCACCTGGACTCCGTAAGACTGCAATCCGGTGATTGCGCTTTCGCGGCCCGAACCTGGACCCTTCACGCGCACTTCCAATTCCCGGACGCCAAACTTTGCAGCACGTTCCGAACACGTTTCCGACGCGCGTTGCGCGGCGAACGGAGTGCTCTTACGGCTACCCTTGAATCCAACCGTGCCAGCCGTGGCCCAACACAACACATCTCCGTTGGTGTCGGTGATCGTGACCGTGGTATTGTTGAACGTCGCCTTGATGTGCGCGATGCCCCGGGTCACGTTTCTGCGAATTCGCTTCTTCTTGCCTTGTGCCATTTTTTGCTCTTCCCAACACCTCAGAACGAGATATATCCCAGCGTCAGTGCTTCATGTCCTTAACGCCCTTCTTGCCGGCCACCGTCTTCTTCACACCCTTGCGCGTGCGTGCATTTGTTCGAGTGCGTTGACCACGAACAGGCAGGCCACGACGATGTCGCAAACCACGGTAGCACTGAATGTCCTTCAAACGCATCACGTTCTGCTGGACCTGGCGACGCAACTGTCCTTCGACGGTGTAGTCCTTGTCCAACAAAGCCGAAATGCGGGCCAGTGAGTCTTCACTCAGCTCGCGAGCCTTTCGTTGAGGATCAACGCCGACGGAGTGGCAGACCTCAAACGCCAGATGCGAACCGACGCCGTACAAGTACTGCAACGCGATGTACGTTGGCTTGTCATTCGGGATATCAACCCCCTGAATACGTGGCATCTTCTCTACCGTCCCCTCTGAAGCTTATCTTTCGATCACACTCGCAGATTCTTGCCGCGGTGCACCTGTTCTCAATTTAATATGCATTCATGTGACCCTGGCAGCAAGGCTTCATTCGGATTCCGAACTATCCCAGCGTCCCTGGTCGCAGTTAGCCCTGGCGTTGCTTGTGCCGAGCATCGAGTGCGCAGATCACATACACTCTACCCTTCCTGCGGACGATTTTACAACCGTCGCAGATCCGCTTCACGCTTGACCTGACTTTCACGACCGCACTCCCAAAAATTTTCACTGCAAATTCTACTTTGAATCGCGATCCAACAGCGTTGGTAACCCACGCATCACTAACTGGCTATCCAGCTTTGTGACCAGGTCGATCACCACCGAAACGCAAATCAACAATCCCGTACCGCCGAAAAAGCTGGCTACGAGATAATCCACACTCATCGAATTTACAACTACTGTCGGAATGATCGCCACCAGCGACAGGAACGCCGCCCCAACGAACGTCATTCGCAACATCACCTTTTCAAGATACTGAGCAGTTCGAGCTCCTGGCCGATACCCCGGAACAAAGCTACCGAAGTCCTTCAGGTTATTCGCCATCTCGGTTGGATTAAAGGTCACGGCCGTCCAGAAGAAGCAGAAAAAGTAAATCAGCCCGACATAGCAAGTATTGTAGAATACCCCGCCCGAATTCTGAAACGCGATATTCGCCGCAACCACGATAGTGCCGATAACCGGAACCGTACCTGCGACTTGTGCCAGATACTGGAAAATCATTTGTGGGAACATCAGCAGGCTCGATGCAAAAATAATCGGCATCACACCCGATTGATTGATCTTGATCGGCAACGACTGTACCTGTCCACCGACCATTCGCGCTCCACGCACATGTTTGGCGCTGTGAACGGGAATCCGTCGCTGTGCCTGCGTGATCATTACCACGCAAACTACCACCACGAGAAACAAAATCACCAACGTCGCATAACGCTCAATCCCGGTATCACTGCCAAGTGCCATTCCCTTTTCAAGGACTGGCCAAATTAACTTCCTGACGGCTTCAGGCATACGAGCCAGAATGCCGGCCATAATCAACAGGCTGACACCATTGCCAATGCCAAATTCGTCAATTTGTTCACCGACCCACATCAGGAAGATACTTCCCGTTGTCATCGTAATTGCGGCACCGATCTGCCACAGAATTCCATCGAATTCAGGCAAAAAAGTTCGCGATCCCCCGCCCCCCGCACCAGCCGCGAGCATCCGCACCCAGAAGAAACTCTGGAAGATGCAGATTACGACCGTTGCGTAACGCGTATATTCATTGATTTTTCGGCGACCGCTTTCGCCTTCTTTCTGCATCGCTTCCAGTGGCGGATACACCGTTCCCAACAACTGAAAGATAATCGAGGCCGAAATGTACGGCATGATTCCCAAGCCGAAAATCGTCATCATGCCGATGTTGGAGGCGGAAAAGAGGGACAGCATGGCAACCATGCGATCCATTCCCTCACCGGTCCCCTGGCTCTTGATGTTCTCCGCGAGGATCTCTTGATCAACGTTGGGAAGAACAACGGAAAAGCCGAGTCGATAGACGCCCAACAGCAGCAACGTCAAGCCGATCTTGGCGCGTACTTCAGGAATGCGCAATAGCTGCAGAAATGACGCGTACACGCTTCATCCAGTATTTGACGGTTCTTGGCGGCCTCGGATTGAGCTTATTCGTTACGGCCTTGTGTGACCACCTTGCCACCAGCCAGCTCAACAGACTTCCTGGCACCGACAGTCGCTCCACCGACCACAACTACCAATGACTTCGTCAGAGGAGTTGCACCAATCAGCTTAACAGCAGCCGTACCAGACTTGCGTCGCGGCAGAACCCCGCGACTTCGCAGCTCCGCTGCTGTCACGGTCTCGCCCGAATTGAACGCCTTTTCCAAGTCTGCGACGTCGCAAACTTCCCACTCGGTCGCAAATGCGCGATTGTTAAAACCACGCTTGGCGATGCGTCGAACCAACGGCATCTGACCACCCTCGAAGGTGATCCGATTCTTATGACCCGAACGGCTCCCAGCACCCTTATGTCCGCGTCCCGAAGTCTTACCATGTCCAGAACCGATACCACGACCGACTCGCTTACGAGCACGTGCCTTGGGACCCGAGTTCAATTGGTGAATCATCATCGTTCGACACCTCCGCGAAGTCGCGCTACGTCAGCACGATGCCGGAGTTGACGAATCGCATCGAATGCAGCCTTGACCACATTCAGCGGATTGCTCGATCCACGGCATTTTGTGAGCACATCTTTCATTCCAGCCGCTTCGGCGATCGATCGCACTGCAGCCCCGGCAATAATTCCAGTACCAGCGTTCGCTGGCATCAACATGACTGACGACGAACCGAACTTCCCGATCACCGAATGCGGCACAGTTCCGTTTTCCGTGGGGACGTCGAACATTCGCCGGCCAGCAGCCTTAACTGCTTTTTCAACAGCCTGAGGGACTTCCACACCCTTTCCATAGCCGTAGCCGACCTTACCTCGTCCGTCACCTACCACCACCAGTGCGGTGAAGCTGAATCGGCGTCCGCCCTTAACGACGCAAGCGCATCGACGAATCTGCACGACTCGTTCAGGATATTCTTTGTTGTTTTGCTCTGCCGACACCGGTCCAACCCCTCAATTATGAATGATCTCGACCACTCGCTACGCGTGTGAGAAGACTCCGTCAGAGATCCAACCCCGCGCCTCTGGCTCCATCGGCAAATGCCTTCACTCGGCCATGGTAGCGATAAGCCCCTCGATCCAGGCACGCTGCGGTGACTCCCGCAGCCAACAAGCGTTCAGCAATTAACCGACCGACACCGTTTGCAGCCGTGACACCGGTGATTGGCTTTCCAGCTTCACCACCGAGTTCGCCTGACCAAGCGGATGCAACGGTCTTACCCGCTGTGTCATCAATCGCCTGAACACGAAAATACAAATTGCTGCGGAAAACCGACAGCCGGATGCGTCCCGATCCTTTCAGTTTGTTGCGAACTCGAAACGTTCGCCGCCGCTGCTGATTCGCCAGACGCTTAACTTTGTTCATTTCCAGAATCCCAACACCACACGGTCAACCGTGTTGAATTTGCCTGTCCGATATTCGCCTGCGAAGTCTCAACAGCACTCCGCTAATGACAATCTCGCGAACTTAGCTGCCGAAGGCCTTGCCTTGCTTACGCTTCACATGTTCGCCAGCATAACGAATCCCTTTGCCTTTGTAAGGCTCAGGAGGTCGGATACTGCGAACATTCGCTGCGACCTGGCCGACCGCCTGCCGATCAGCGGATTTCAGGATAACGTGCGTGTTGTCCGGCAGTTCGCAAGTGACCCCTTTGGGAATCTCAATGATAACCGGGTTTGCAAATCCGACATTCAATGTCAGTTTGCCAGGAGCCAATGCAGCCTGATACCCCACGCCGACGATTTCAAGTTTCTTTTCCCAAGGCTGTACGACGCCACGAACATGGTTCGCAATCAATGCTCGCACAAGACCGTGCAACGCTCGCAGTTCACGACGATCATCAGCACGACTCACTGCAACTTCCCGCTTCGTGCCGTCGTAGGCAACGCTGATGCCTTCGGGGACTCGAACGGACAATTGCCCGTGTGTCCCCTTGACATGCACCTCGTCCGCCTGCGTTTTGACGTCGACACCGGCAGCGACCGTAATGACTGCTGAACCCACTCGTGACATTATTCACCTGACCAAGTCTGCACAACGAACCCGAATTCCACTCGCGTCGACCCTCACGGGATCACCATACGACGCAAAGGACCTCACCGCCGACATTCGCTTTTTTCGCTTCGCCGCCACCCAGCACTCCGCGATTTGTCGAGAGCAGGCACACACCCAACCCTTGCAACACGTTCGGGATGTCTCCAACCGACGAATAAACTCGTCGACCAGGGCGGCTGACGCACGAGATCTGCTGAATCACGCGTTCACCGGTGGGACCGTACTTCAAATTGATCCGCAGCCGGCGCTTCGACTCATCGTCAGCTGCACCCACGACTTCGAAATCCCAAATATAACCATGTCGTTGCAGTGCGCCGGCAATCGCCACTCGCAGCTTCGAAGTAGGAAATTCGACGACTGCCCGCTCAGCAGCAACCGCATTCCGAATACACGTCAACATATCCGCCACGGGATCCGACATTCTGTTTTCCCTGTCCAATTCGTCCGACGCTGAATCCGACTACCAACTCGCCTTCCGCACGCCTGGAATCAAACCATCCAGACTCATATTACGGAAACAAATACGACACAGTTTGAACCGACGATACACGCTGCGCGGACGCCCACACAACTGACATCGATGCTCGATCCTCGAACTGAATTTCGGCTTCTTGGCCGCCTTCACGATATGTGCTGTAGTCGCCAATGCAGTGCTCCCAAATCCTGTCTCATTCCGACGTTGTATCCACTTGCAGCCACCACCAGGCCCACTGCACCGTTACTCTGCCTTCTTGAACGGAAAACCAAGCTCCAGCAACAACTGGCGGCCTTCATCGTCGTTCGTGGCAGTCGTGACAACCGCGATGTTCATCCCCTGAACGAATGAAACCTTATCAGGATTCAATTCAGGAAATACCATTTGTTCGTTCAACCCCATGCTGAAGTTGCCTCGACCATCAAAACCTTTGCCATCGACGCCGCGGAAGTCGCGAACACGTGGCAACACCAGGTTGATCAGCCGTTCCATAAATTCGTACATGCGACGTGATCGCAATGTAACCGCACAGCCGATTTCCATCCCTTCACGCAGGCGAAAACCCGAAATTGCCCGTCGTGCACGCGTGATGCGCGGCTTCTGACCGGCAATCAACCCGAGTTGTTCGACAGCCTCTTCCAGTCGCTTACGTTCACCGACGGCTTTGCCGAGACCCATGCTGATCACGACTTTTTCGACTTTGGGAACGGCATGAACGTTGCGCCCACCGAGTTTCTCACTCAGGCGAGGAACAATCTCTGTGCGATATTTTGTCTGCAGCGAACTCATTTGGGACCAGCCTCATCCGATCTTGACTTCACAACCCCGGCCAATCTCATGCCGGCAAATTTTCAATTACTTACCAGCGGCCTTCAATGCTGTACCGCATTTCCGACAGCCTCGATATTTTTTGCCATCCGCGTCCAACCGGTTGCCGACCCGTACACCCTTGTCGCACTTCGGGCAGTAAACCTGCACGTTGCTGGCGTCAATTGGCATTTCAATCGACAATCGACCACCCTGAGGGCTCTTTGGATGCCCCTTCTTTACATGGCGATAGACGCGATTCACGTTCTCAACGACGATCTTAACCCCGCCCTCTTCCAAGCGCAGGACTTTGCGAGCCACTTTACCGCTGTCATCGCCAGTACAGACGACAACCATATCACCCTTCAGAATTCTCATCACTCGCCTCTTCGCAGCCAACGACCAAAATTTGAACTTGCCGCAATCCCACCAGAAACTCACCAGTTCACAGAACTGATCAAACCACTTCCGGCGCCAGGCTTACAATCTTCATAAATTTGCGTTCTCGCAACTCACGTGCGACCGCCCCGAAGATGCGGCTTCCCTTTGGATTATTCTCATCATCGACGATCACCACTGCGTTCGAATCGAATCGAACTGTGCTACCGTCTGCTCGTCCCGCAGGCTGCTTGACCCGAACGATCACGGCCTTCACAACTGCCTTACGTTTGATGACACCCGTGGTCGTCGCCTTTTGTACGGCAACTACGACAATGTCACCCAAGCCAGCGGTTCGTCGTCCGGAACTTCCCAGAACCTTGATGCATCGCGCACTTTTGGCACCTGAGTTGTCGGCAACGTCAACGATCGTCTGCATTTGTATCATAGATCACACTCAACATCCACAAGCACGTGTCAAACTAATGCCCAGACTAAAGAACCTTGACCAGTCGCCACCGCTTCAACCGGGACAATGGTCGACTTTCAACGATTTCCACGCGATCTCCAAGCTTCGACACGTTGTCTTCGTCATGAACGTGACAAACCGTTCGACGTCGGATCGTCTTGCCGTACTTCGGATGCGCCAAAACTCGTTCCACTTCCACTCGCCGCGTCTTATCCGCGCCGTCCGACTTCACGATTCCGATTTCTCGTTTACGCATCTTCCATTCTCGCAATACTTGACAAGCCTGTCCGCAAATCTAACGTCAAACAGCACGCCATCCCAAACCGCTGCCGATTTTGATCCCTGGCGGGATCAACCCTTGGCAGCAGCAATCTCCCGAGCCCGCAGTTCTGTCAGAACTCGCGCGATGTCTCGGCGCAATTTCTTGCACTTGTGACCGACGGTTTTATCAGAAGCCGCCTTCATCTTCGCATCGAGCCGCTCGCGACAGGTCTCGTTCAACTGCAATTCTAGTTGTTCCTGACTCAATTCCTTCATCGCCCTACCTCATTCAAGTCCGCAGCGCGGGCTCATTAGACTAATGGTGACCGACCGACCAAGCGGACGCGAACCGGTAACTTATACGCAACACGCGCGAAACATTCACGCGCAGCCGCTTCGCTCACCCCTGCCAACTCGAACATCACCTTGCCGGGCCGAATCACTGCCACCCAGTGGTCAGGTTCACCCTTGCCGGTACCCATTCGAGTTTCCAGCGGACGAGCAGTCATTGGCTTATTCGGGAAAATCCGGATGTACAGCTTGCCTTCACCGCGGACATACTGCGAAATCGCCACGCGGCACGCTTCGATGGTATTCCCACGAACACGGCCAGCTTCCGTCGCCTGCAGTCCCCAGTCACCGAACGACACTGTCACTCCGCGACTCGCGTTACCTTTTACGCGCCCTCTTTGCTCTTTGCGGTGCTTTACCCGCTTGGGCATGAGTGCCATCGTTCTGCTCCTGAGTTTCGTATTCGCCGAGATTGATCCACACTTTAACGCCAATCACACCCATCGTGGTCTTCGCCATGGCGAAACCATAATCGATGTGCTTCCGGATCGTAGACAGCGGGATCGATCCCCGACTGGCCTTTTCCGTACGAGACATTTCGGCACCACCAAGGCGACCCGAAAGCTCAACCTTCATACCATCCACGCCCGTCTCCATCACCTGGTCCAAGGACCGCTTCAGGACTCGACGGAAACTACCTCGTTTCACCAGTTGCTGAGCGATATCCTCGGAAACCAGCACGGCCGATCGCAATGGCTGAGAGATTTCAACAATCTTCAGATCCATACGCCGACCAGTTAGATCTTCCAACTCAGCCTTCAGTCGATCAACTTCCTGGCCCTTTCGGCCAATGATGATCCCTGGGCGCGCCGTATGCAGAAACACCACCACCTGATCGCGCGTTCGCTCGATCTCGATGCGAGGAATTGCAGCAAACTCATATTTTTTCTTGATGAACTGACGAAGCTTGAAGTCTTCGATCAAAAGATCCCCGAATTCAGCGCGCGACGCATACCAGCGGCTTCGCCAATCTTCGACGATCCCGACTCGAAACCCCGTCGGTCGAACTTTCTGCCCCATGGAAGCACACCCTTATACCAACAGAACTGGATCCGTTTGCGAACTTATTCCGGCGAGCTGATCGCAACCGTGATGTGCGACATCCGCTTTTTAATCATAAAACCCATACCACGTGCATGCGGCTGGATCCGCTTGAGCGTTGGACCTGTATCGACCCCAGCCTTTGTCACGACAAGGCTGTCGGCGTTGCGAACGTTGCGTTCTTCAGCGTTGGCAATCGCACTCTTCAACGCCTTCTCCAGCATGCGTGCCCCACGATGTGGCAGGTAACGCAATGTTTCCAAACCATCTCGGGCCGAGCGTCCTCGCACGAGGTCGGCGATGTGCCGAAGCTTGGTCGGCGAGATCCGGGCATATCGAATAACTGCTTGGTAGTCCATGACCTGCTCTCAAAAACGGCTTTAAGCCTTACTTACCGCCCTTGTTCCCGTGACCACGGAACGTGCGGGTCA
This sequence comes from Planctomycetota bacterium, assembly GCA_037146815.1. Lineage (GTDB taxonomy): Bacteria > Planctomycetota > Planctomycetia > Planctomycetales > Planctomycetaceae > Schlesneria. The sequence goes on along the minus strand of JBAWWJ010000049.1, from coordinate 21,243 downwards.
ACGAAAATTCGCCCAACTTGTGTCCGACCATCTCTTCGGTCACGTACACACTCACGAAAATTTTCCCATTGTGCACCATGAAGGTGTGCCCAATGAATTCCGGCGAAATCGTCGACCGGCGAGCCCACGTCTTGATTGGCTCTTTTTTCCGTCCCTGCTGCGCCGCTGCCTTCGCGATCAATTTCGCGTCGACATACGGACCCTTCTTAAGACTGCGCCCCATGGTGTTTCGCCCCAGGCCTGATGGCCCACTCAAAGAACCGTTGAACCAAACTTTGTGTTACAGTGAAACTTGTCCGTATCGTCGTGACTTGCGGCGGCGAATAATCGCATTCCGTGTCGGTCGACGTGGATTTCGTGTGCGACCACCCTTCGCCAACTTCCCAGTGGGGCTAACGGGGTGCCGACCGCCGGAACGACGGCCTTCACCACCACCCATCGGATGCGAAATCGGATTCATTGCCGAACCGCGAACGTAAGGGCGAATCCCCTTGCGTCGCACGCGGCCCGCCTTACCAATCACGATCATCGAATGTTCAGAGAAACCGAGCACACCGATCGTTGCACGGCATTCCGAAGGGACGCGCCGCACTTCGCCAGATGGCAGTGTGATCTGTGCCCAGTTGCCTTCAGTTGCATTCATGACTGCCGAGACGCCAGCACTCCGGCATAACTGGCCGCCACGCCCTGGTTGCAATTCGATATTGTGAATCGCCGTCCCTACGGGAATCAACCGCAGCGGCATACAGTTACCGAGCAGAGGTTCACATTCAGTCCCACTCGAAATCCGTGCGCCCGCAGCCAAGCCTTCAGGGGCGAGGATATAGGTCTTTTCGCCATCGTCATACTGCAGCAACGCAATGCGAGCCGTTCGATTCGGATCGTATTCAATGTGCGTTACCAACGCACCTATGCCATCCTTCGTTCGACGGAAATCAATTTCGCGAAACAGAATTCGCGAGCCGCCACCACGATGCCGGCAAGTAATCTTGCCCTGGAAGTTGCGTCCACCACGTCGCTTGAACCGGCTGGTCAAGGACTTCTCAGGCCGCTTCTTCTTGTCAGTAATATCAGCGAAATCGCTGACCTGACCGCCTCGGCGACCTGCACTGGTCGGCTTGTAGGTTCGAATCCCCATGCTACCTAACCTTCACTCATTCCACGGAATATTCAAAAACTGTTTGCTTAGAACAGGGCAATACGATCGTCTTCATGCAGCGTCACCAGAGCCCGCTTTGACGGACTGGTTTCGCCGATCATCGCTTTAAATCGCCGCGATTTTCCGACGCGATTCTGGATCCGCACACCAACGACGCGAACCGACCAATGCTTTTCCACCGCCTCTTTAACACTTTGCTTCGTCGCAACAGTGCTAACGAGAAAACAGAACGTATTCCGCCGTTCCGACAGATGCATCGTCTTTTCGGTAATCAGCGGTCGCAGCAGCACTTCATGCCCGCGCAACTCGAAGCCAATTTCACCCGCCATCTTTAAACCCCTAATCCATGACTCGACTGTTACAATCAGACGGCAGGCCGTGCGAACCGAGCCCGAAATCGCTCAATCGCATCGACTGTCACTACCAAGTAACGATTTCGAAGCAATGTCGCCGCGTTCCATTCGGTTGCTGGCACCAACGAACATTTTTCAATATTTCGAACCGACTTCCAAACCGTAGGATTCGGTTCGGCAATACCAATCACGCACGAAGCTTCGCCAACACCAATCTTGTTCAACATCTGAACAATCGGCTTGGTCTTCGGCTCTGTGATTGTCAACGAATTTAAAACAAACAACTCGCCATCGCGCACCTTGGCAGCAAACGCCATTGCGGCAGCGCGTCGCAGCGCCTTCCGAGGCAGCCGGTAGCCCCAATCCTTGGGTCGCTTCGCGAAGCAGTGCCCACCGCCGCGGCGAATCGGCGTCCGCTTATTACCCATACGGGCATTGCCAGTACCCTTCTGCTTATACATCTTCTTGGAACTGCCCGAGACTTCGGCACGAGACTTCGTTTTCGAAGTCCCCAATCGCTGATTGGAGCCGTACATCACCACAGCTTCGTGCAACAGGCGATCGGAAATCACCGCTGAAAATTCGGCTGGATCGATCACACAGGTTTCACCAGTGGGAACGCCAGACTGATCGTAAATCGGAAAGGAAGACATTCAGATCACCACCGTGTTGTCAGCCAACATCAGAAGAAGTACCGCCCGGAACACCAAACCGCCTAATAGCAGTTGGTTTCGCGAACGACCACATAGCCACCAGCGTAGCCAGGAATCGCGCCCTTCACGAGCAGCACCCCAGCCTCGGCATCAGCAGCCCACACCTTCAGGCCGCGAACCGTGACGCGAACGCCACCCATGCGACCAGGCATCTTTGTTCCCTTAAACACCTTGCCAGGATCGGTACTCTGCCCAGTGGAACCACCAGAACGATGCACCTTCTTAACCCCATGGCTGGCACAAACACCGCTAAAGTGATGCCGCTTCATAACACCCGCGAATCCGCGACCCTTAGAGACGCCAATGACATCCACCTTGGCAATCCCATCAAGCTCAGCAACCGTCAGCACCTGGCCAACAGTGTAAGCAGGAGCGTCACGAAACTCACGAATGAAACGCTTTGGCTCGCAATTTGGCCGCTCCGTCTTGCCAGGACGCGCCGCATCCAGAACCGTCATCATACCACGCTCTGCCCGAGTCGACAGCCGCCGTGGCTTGTCATCAAAGCCGAGCTGAGCCGCAGAGTAGCCATCTCGCTCCGCAGTACGCAACCGCAGTACAACACATGGACCGGTAGCAACAACAGTCAACGGCACAACCGCACCCCTGCTGTCAAACACCTGCGTCATGCCGACTTTGCGACCGAGCAACCCCTTAGCCATCACTGACACCCCAACCCAACTAAGTCAATTTTCAACAAAAGAACACAAGCCACGCACATCAATTCACTGACGCACGAATCTTGACATCCACACCAGCCGGAAGCGACAGCTTATTCAAAGCGTCAATGGTCTTCCCGGTCGGCTGAATAATGTCAACAAGTCGCTTGTGAGTACGAATCTCAAACTGCTCCCGCGATTTTTTATCGATATGCGGACTTCGCAGAACGGTATAACGCTCAATACGGGTCGGCAGCGGGACTGGGCCGTGAACAACCGCTCCTGTTCGCTTCGCCGTATCTACGATTTCAGCCGCAGACTGGTCGAGAACAGAGTGATCGTACGATTCCATGCGAATTCGAATTTTTTCTTGTCTGGATCCTGACACGCCCAAAATCCTCTCAAACAAAACATCGGTAGCCCCGAAATGGGGAACCGGAGATCGTATTGCCAGTGGCTTTGAATGTCAACGATGACGGAGGCGATTCGGTCTGAGAATTCTGAGTGCACGAGGGTCTGCCGGACTATTTTTACAGTTAGATGACAGCGAATTCGTGCTGGATTGATCGAGATTACCGATTTTACCGACTCGTTCACCAGTTTTGAGAAATCGTGAAGAGAGGAATGACGGCCGACTGGAAATGGTTAGAATCCCAGATTGGGTGGAGCCAATATCGGGAAGCTCGATTTAATTCACCTGAATATCAAGCCAGGAGAGCCCAGATGAGTGAGCCGGAAGCACTTTCCCCAGTTCAAGAAGGTCGATATCACAACTACCTCGGAAACAGTATCCCCTGGTATGTGCGGGTGTTATGGCTTTGTTTCTGGGTTGGCGCAATCAGTTACGTGTTCAATTACCTGCTGCCTGCACTTCAGTCTGAGCTTGTGTCTCCTCCCTGACGGGATACTGGCGATTACATTGAAGGCACCAATTTGATCGCGGAGGAGAAACGCATTTCGTGAAGTAAGCCTAAACTGGGGCTTATGTTGTGTTGAAATTTGACACCTCCAGCCGAACTTCGATCGAAATGCCTGCCCCACCGGCGTTAAACCCAGTCATCACTGCAGACGCCTCGCAGCCAACTCGGCGCAAGTGGTCGATGGCATTGATCAATTTCTGGCTGGATGTCGCTCTGTTAGTTGTGTTTACGTTGGTCGGGTGGGTGACCGCCACGTTACAGGCGGTCTTCCCTGAGCCGACGTCGAGTGACGGCTGGTCGCTTTGGGGGCTGAACTTCAACCAGTGGTACGACGTCCAGTTTTATTCGATCTGCTTCTTCGCGTTTCTGGTGGTGATCCACGTGATGCTACACTGGAACTGGGTTTGCAACATCATTGCTGCTCAGGTGTTGCGAGTGAAGAATCGCCCCGATGATGGACTCCAGACAATCTATGGAGTTGGACTGTTGATTGTGTTGCTGAACCTGATCGTCGGCGGCGTCATCGTCGGTATTCTCACAGTAAAGCACCCAGCAACATGATGGGGGTGATGTGAAGGGATTCGATCGGTTTCTGGAACTCCCACCCTTTATGCCACCGTGGTGGCTAAGCGGAGCACATCGGCAGACCGTTGCGGCTGCTTATTGGTTCGGGGATCTCGCAAAGTACCGGGCAGTCCCCCGAAAAGTGGAGCTTGACGACGGGGATGTCGTCGTGGTGCATGACGATTGCCCCGAATCGTGGCGTCCCGGTGACCGCGTCACCCTCTTGATGCATGGCCTGAGCGGTAGCCACCAAAGCCCGCTGCTTGTTCGATTGACGACAAAGCTGACTGGCCAGGGGGTTCGAGTCTTTCGATGGGACCTGCGTGGTTGTGGGGCGGGGGTCGGATTGGCGAGGTTTCCCTATCACGCTGGACGATCCGACGACCTGGACCAAGTGATCCGAAACATCCTGGTATGGTGTTCCGCAACTGGGGCGCCGGTTACTCAGTACCTGAGTCTTTTCGGTGTTTCGCTGAGCGGGAACATACTTCTGAAATACCTCGGCGAAGATCCAGATCGAGTTCCCCATCAGGTGTGTCAGGCAATCTCAGTCAATCCTCCGATCGATCTGTTACATAGTGTCAGTGCTCTCAGTGGTGTTTTGACGAGTTGGTATGACCGGCATTTTGTGGCAAAGCTTGCACATGATCTGGAAATTCGACGCCAGCAACGTCCCGACGCACCGATGCCCGTCTCCGACGCGAAACCACGTGGTTTAATGCAGTTTGACAACTGGTACACGGCTCCTGTCAGCGGATTCTCGACCGCGCAAGAGTACTATTCGAAGTGCAGCGCCAAGCAATTTATGTCACACATTCGCGTCCCGACAACCGTCATTACTTCGAATGACGACCCGATGGTTCCACTATCATCGATTACGGCAACGACGGATCAGTGGGCAGCATGTGTGCGACTGGCCGTCGCTGCTGGGGGTGGCCACGTAGGATATATCGCGCGACGCGGAACGGACCCCGATGAATTCTGGCTCGACTGGCGAATTGTCGACCTGATCACTCAGCACCGTGGCTGATACGTCGCCGTACTTGTATCCTGTGGATATGAACGAAGCCGTGCCACCCGTCGAATCGCTTCCGTTAATGGTTCGCTTCAGAAATTATCTGAAGCAACTGGCGTTTCGTATTTTTGTCTATCTGGTGATCTATCTGCTGATTTCCATCGTGACGATTGGCCCCTGCTTCTGGTACTGGTTTGAAGCGACATACGTCGGTGGCGATCGCTGGATCGCGAAATTTTACGCTCCGTTGCTTTGGTTGTGCGACAATTGCTGGCCCTTGAGCTGGCTCGTTAACCAGTATATCGACTGGTGGATCAAGTAATTCTGCGGGTTCAGGACACTCATCCACATCCCCTTGGCTCTGCCGAGGGAAAAGAAATGCATTTTGATGACTGATGCTTCGAAAAATGATGACTCCACTTCCCCCGGAACACTGGAAGAGCGAGAAGAATGTCGAGTTCTTCGTGAATTGCATCAAACCCCTGAAATTCTCGGATCGATTGCAGAATGGAAGGGTGCTGAACTTGGCCTGCAATCACGGTTGAGACGCCAGTTTTCCGATGAACTCGTCCGTGCGGCAATGACTCTGCATGAATTGCGAAAACGAGCGGCATCGAAGTTTACTCGATCGGCAGAAATGTGGTTTGACCGCCGGGGAATGGAGCAGTCTACGGCGGAACCGGTCGCTCGCCACAAGGCAAATCGGTTCGACGATACTGTCTGGGATCTTTGTTCCGGCATCGGCGGTGATGCCGTCGCACTGGCCGAGCGGTGTCAGGTGACTGCGATCGATCTGAACCCTGCATCCTGCCTGCGGACAGAATGGAATGCCGAAGTTTATGGTGTTCGTTCGCGACTGGAAACGCAGTGTGCCGATGTTCTGACGCTTGGGACACTCAACGGACTTGTTCACATTGATCCAGACCGACGCGTGGGAACCGAGGGAAAAGCGTCGCGGATCGAGAACTATGTTCCAGGCGTTCCCGAATTACTCGACCTGATGTCGCGATGCCGCGGCGGAGCGATTAAGGTGGGGCCTGCCAGCAACTTTGGCGGCAAGTTTCCGAACACGGAAATTGAATTAATCAGCTTGTCTGGTGAGTGTAAAGAAGCGACTGTCTGGTTTGGTGAACTGGCTGGTCGCCAGCCTTTTCGGGCGACCGTTCTTCCATCAGGAGAAACGATTGCAGGCCATCCACTTGATGCGGTGACACTACAAACGCCCTTAGGGCGTTATGTGTTTGATCCGGATCCCGCCGTCGTTCGAGCAGGCCTGATTGACCTTGTCGCACAAAAACTGGCTCTGAATCGGCTCGACGGGGCCGAGGAGTATTTGACTGGGGACAGTCATGTGAGCAGCGGATTTGTTCACGCGTTTGAAGTCCTTGCCGAACTTCCGAACAATGAACAAAGCCTGCGTGCCTGGCTTCGTTCCTCAGACTTTGGCCAGGTCGAAATTAAATGTCGACACATTCCCATTCAGGCCGAGTCGTTACGCAAACGACTACCGCTGCCGGGAAATCAGCCCGGCGTGGTAATTTTCGCCAGAATCGACGGCAAATCTCGCATTATCTGCGCTCGTCGAGTCACATCGACCTGATTATTGACCGGCTGGCTCAATCACCCGGGCAGACCGACTGCGTTGTTTCCCGAGTTCTTCGGCGAGGTTTCGTGTCGCAGAAGTGCGAACTTTGGCTCCGCTGAACACGACATCCAGATTGGTCAGAACCAGCCGATCCCCTGCCTCTAACCCCGATTCGATGACCGCAAAGCTGTGCAGCGTTCGAGCGATTTTCACACTTCGCTGCTCGATGACGCCATTTGTCTCCACAAATGCCTTGCCGTCCAGGACCGCATCTCGAGGGACGACTTTCACCTGCTTCAAAATCGGTCCTTCAATTCGCGCCTGGACAAATGTTCCGGGCAGCAGGGGCGAGGTTTGTTGAGAGTTGTCGACCTGCACAAAAACCATCGCTGTTCGAGTATGTTCATCCGCTTTGGGTGACATGCGAATGACATGCCCTTTCCAACGCGGCGGAGCCCCCTCGTTTTCTGCCAGTTCTGCGACCGGGTACTGTCGCTCCATGACATCCGGTAACAGCTTCGCATAGTCATCCAGAGTGACAGAAAGCGGGACCTCAACCAGCTTTTGATCGGTAATTGTGGCGATCGGCTCGCCCACTCGAACGTATTGACCGACTTCCACCTGGACCGCGCTGATGATTCCATCAAACGGCGGTCGAATGCTTGTTCGCTGAAGCTCGATTTCCGCCAGTTTCAATGCGGCTTCATGACTTTCAATGCGTCGCTGGATCAGTTCGCGCCGCACCGGCAGCAGATCTTTGTCATTCCGGCTTTGGACCATGATTTTTTCGTGCTGACGCAGTTCCATTTGAGCCCGGCGAAGGTCGCTGTCGGTATTAATCCCCTGTTTCCGCAGAAGCTGAGTCTTTTCGTATTCACGTTTGGAGTCTTCGAAATCGGCCGCGATGGTGGCGTGCAGGCGATCCAGGTTCTCTTCGTCCTGCTGAATCCGTTTCAGTTCAGCGCGATCTTCGGCCAATTGCGTTTGCCCCTGTGCGACTCGCGCCTCATACGAGGTGGGATCGATCCGAACGAGAAGGTTGCCGGGTTGCCTGGTATCATCAGGGTTGACCGCATGAACCTTGCTGCCGACCTTCAAATGAGGATGTAGTTCGGTGATTTCCCCGGCCACCTGGGCCGAGAGGACCACTTCACGTTCCGCTTCACTGGTTCCGAGTGCCCGAACGATTTCTCGCAGCGTGAGGTTTTCGACATCGAAAACTTCGACGTTGTAAACGCGTTCGACGGGTTCCCGCAGAACCGGGGGTTGCTTCAGCAACGTCAGTCCGTGACTGACTCCGAATCCAGCAGCGAGTGCAAGAACAGCGAGTCCCACAGAAATGAGGATCTGCCTGTATTGTGGCGGATGTGGATTCGTCACGGTCATCCTTTACGGTTCCTTGCGAACTTGACTCTTTGCGCGTTCAACATCGTCAGTTAATTACGATTTACAAGAGTGGGCGTTTGTACCTGCGGCACTTTGAACGACCGGTGACAATGCGTCAAGTAGATTCTAACAACACCGGAAATAGACTCGCCGCTTTTCTTCCACTGTATTCAACCCCGAAGCGAATCGCATCGAGCGGTTCAGCCCCCGTGTGAATCTTTGCAGCAATCGCGGCGGTCAACGCATCGCCACAGCCAATGGGATTTACGACGCGAACCTGGGGTGGCGTCAGTCGAGTCAGCCCCTCTGGCCCCATAATCAACAGTGGATCGGGGCCATTGCTGACGACGACCCATTCCGCACCTCGTTCGCGGACCTCCGACATGGCGTGAATCACTGCCGGTTCGTTTTCCAGCGGTCGCCCCACGGTCGTGGCGAGTTCTTCACGATTCGGCTTGACCAGATATGGCCTGAGCGGCAGGCATTCCAGCAATTCTTGTCCCCGTACGTCGAGTATCGCCCTCGCCGACGTCTGTTCCATGAGTGTCCGATAGAAACCGACTGGCGTTCGCTGCGGCAATGAGCCACTCAACACGACACACTCGGCATCGCATGCGACTTCTGTAAACGCGGCGATGTAAAGCTTCAGTTCGTCATCCGTCAATGGCGACGAATTCTCGACCAGTTCGGTTGTTGTCCCGGTCGATTCATCCAGAAGTGTTGTGCAGACACGCGTTGGTGCCAGGGAATTGATCCAGCGTGCGGGGATTCCACGTCGTGCGAAATCCGCCCGGATTTGCTCGCCCGTAGCACCGCCGATAGGACTTAGGGTCAGGGAGGGGCTCCCCAACAGGTGCAGCGAGGCTCCGACATTCAGGACCTTACCAGATCCACACCAGAGCGAGGATCTCGCTCGATTCACCTGTCCCGTCACCAGGTGCCCAAACTGCAGGATCTGCTGCCATGCGGGAGTCAGGCCGGCCGCGATAATCACCAGAGTTGCTCCAGAAGTGCCTGCAATTCTTCGTCAGAGACATCGCGAGGATTGCCACTCATGCTGTTTCCGCGCGATCCCTTCACCAAGCCTGGAATCTGCTCTTTTTGAACTCCGATCTCACGCAGTCGCCTGGGGATCTTGACTGTCGCACAGAGCGATTCGATGCGTTCGATGAACCGATCGGCCGCCGTGGCATGATCGGAACACGCGGGGTCAAACAATTGCTCCAGTTCAGCGAGTTGTTCTCGACTGACCTCTCGATTGATTCGTAAAGCCGAGGGGAGCATTACGGCGCAAGCCAAGCCATGCGGAACCGAACACGTCACCCCGAGTGCTGCGGCGACGCCGTGGGCCAGGCCCAGGCCTGAATTCGCCAACGCCATCCCAGACAACAGCGCCGCATGCGACATTGCTTCGCGCGGTTCTCGCTGTGAACCGTCCGCCACTGCCGCAGCCAGTGCCGGTACCGCCAGTTTCAATCCCTGACGGCAAAGGGCCTGAGGTATCGGGGCGGCACGCCGGGAAATGAAACTTTCAATCAACTGTGTGATGGCGTCCATCCCCGTATAAGCCGTCGTGTCGCGCGGAACGCTGATTGTTAATTCGGGGTCGATCACCACCAGGCGAGGCACCATCGAATCGGAACGGAGGCTCTTCTTGTAGGGGGTAGGTCGGTTCGCTCCGCTCACTCCATCGTCTGGAACCAGGCTATTGGAGGAAATCACCGAATTCTTGGTCGCTTCGGCCCCTGTGCCAGCTGTCGTCGGAACCGCGATAAAGTTGAGCGGCGGTTTTGAGATCTGCAAACCGCGGCCGACACCTTCGAGAAAATCTTCGACAGAATCGCCGTGTCGATTTGTCGCCAGTGCGGCAGCGGCTTTCGCGAGATCAATCGTGGCGCCACCACCGATCGCCACCACAACATCTTCAGGCGTCGGATTGAGCGACCGAAACGCCCCGACGAGTTCATCCACATCGCGGACTTCAGGTTCACGCGACGGGACAGGAAACCCCAACAGGTCCAGTCCCGACTGGCGAATGATCGTAGCGAGTTCTTCGATGACGCCTGTTCGCTCGAGAGTTCGACTGCCGGAAACAAGCAGCACGCGACTTCCCAATGACGTGGCCAGCGTCCCTAATTCGACGCGACGCCCCCATCCATACACGATCTGTCGCGGGGCCAAAAATGTGTAACTGTTCATCACAACAGGATAACCGCGAAATCAAACGGGGAAAACCCGGACTGAGGAAGGTTCTTGGTTATTTGTTCTTCGTTCTTGGCTCAATGTTTCTTGTGCTCGGGTGTTCTGTCATCGCTTATGAGCCCGTCCTCAACCAAGTACCAAGAACAAGGAACCAAGAACTCCTTATTCCCCTCCGCGCTCTCTGCGTTTCAAAAACAAGTCGGTTGAAACGCACAGCCTGAAGTCGAAGAAATTCCCCCTTTCGTCGTTCTCTGAGTTTCAAACAACTGGGCTACCCCGCGAAGCAACGCCAACTACAAACGTCGTAATGCGGCATAGGGCCGAGGGTCGATCTGCGGTTGCTGGTCGGTCAAAAGATCTGCAACGAGGCGACCGGTTCCTGTGGCCATCGAAAGCCCGAGCATGTTGTGGCCGGCAGCGACCAGCACGTTATCGAAAGCGGGGGGGCGATCAATGATCGGCAGGCTGTTGGGCGTCATTGGGCGCCAGCCGTACCATTGTTCAAGCACCGGCTCTGCGGTCGGTTCGAACAGGTAATGTCTGGCCCCCGCACGTAACATCTCCATTTTCCGTGGGGCGATTGTCGTATCGTAGCCTGCAAACTCCATGATCGAACCCAGGCGATATCCAGAGGCCATTGGCGTCACTGCAACGCGATGCTCTTCGAATATCAGCGGGGTCTTCGGGCAATTAGCCGGTCGGGCCATCGTCATCGAATAGCCCTTTCCGGGCTGGATCGCGATGTCACACCGCAGTTGGCGATTCAGCATCGGCGTCCAGGCTCCCGTCGCAATTACGCACTGATCGGCGGCCAGCTTACCCGTTGAAGTGACGACGTGCGTCACATGCCGATTTGACGTTTCAAACCCGCGAAATTCCGAGTTCTCGTGAATGACAACTCCCCGAGACTTCAATAACGTCCCCCAGGCCGACATCAACTTGTCAGGCCGCAGATGGGCATCCCCTTCGTAATGCCAGGCCCCAGCCAGACCGGGCTTGAGTGCTGGCTCCAGCTTTGCAGCAGCCTCGCCATCATAACGGACCGCATGAACGCCGAAATGCTCTCCCAGCAGATGATCCGTATGAGCGTAGTGGTCCATCGCTTGCTGGGTCAGAAACGGAAACAACAGACCGCGCGTCTGCCATTCCACATCGAGTGACTCGGTCGCAATCAAGTCCGAATAACGCTGTCGCGAATCTGTCAGCAGTGCGTGAATCGCGCGGCCCGCATCGAGCATGTCTCGCGTATTGCAGCGTCTGGCAAACTGCAACAGCCAACTCCAGAGTGCCGGGTCGAATCGCGGCTTGATCGAGAACGGGGAATTGGGGCTGAGCATCGCTTTCAGCGTTTTCCCCATCACCCCCGGACCAGCCAGCGGAAGGACGTGACTGGGACAGACAAATCCACAGTTCGCGTGCGACGCGCCACTGCCGATCGATTTCTGCTCAACAATCGTGACATCACACCCCGATTGCTGAAGATAGTAGGCACACGCCGTTCCAATGACGCCGCCACCAATCACGATCACTCGTTTCGACACAAACCGATCTCCCGTGTTCACCTCTCCGAACTCTTCGGAACGTTCGTGAACAAAGCCTCTTATCCTCGAATCCCCATCTGGAACGGGTCACTGGGATTCAGCAGCAGAGTCGCTTCCGCATTCACAAAGGCTGTTCCAGTGACTCGTGGAATTAAAGAGTCACCGTCCCGCCGTACTGAGCCTTCGAAAACGCTTCCCAGAATACTTTCCTGACGCCAGACCTGCCCCGGTTTCAATTTGCCATCAGCAAACAGGCAGGCCAGTTTTGCTGACGTTCCCGTACCACACGGTGATCGATCATAGGCGCCACCCGGACAAAGGACAAAATTCCGGCTGTGATTTTCGGGGTTGCCCGCCGGACCGAACAATTCAATATGGTCGATCTCACCTCCGTCGGCCCCTGTGATTCCCTGGGATTGCAATCCCTGCCGGATCCGCTGAGTGAGATTCGTCAGCCGACTGACATCCGCGATCCCGAATGCCACAGGGTGACCGCTGCGGTCAGAACGGGTTGAGAAGTCGGGATACGCGGCGTTGTTGGCGTTCTGAGTATCCACCAGAAAGAACCAGTTCCCTCCCCAGGCAATGTCACCAGTGACCGTCCCAAGTCCTTCGACATCGACCGCGACATCGTGGGCAAAGCGGTAGCTGGGGACATTCTCCAGACTGACCTGATTCGCGCCGTCGTAGTCGAACGTCACCAGACCAACAGCCGTTTCCAGCCGATGTGTCCCCGCCTGGATACGACCGAGATGCCCGAGAGTGACCCCCAGGCCAATCGTGCCATGTCCGCACATCCAGAGAGCGCCAATATTATTGAAGAAGAGCACCCCTGCGGCGTTTGCAGGATCAACAGGTTCGCAGAGTAAAGCCCCCACGATCACGTCAGAACCGCGTGGCTCATTCACGACGGCCGAGCGGAAATCATCGAACTTATCGCGAAACAAACAACGTCGTTCCGCCATCGTCCCCCGCCCCAGATCGGGGCCTCCTTCGATGACAACACGCGTCGGCTCGCCACCCGTATGAGAATCAACGACACGAACACGGCGAATCTGTGAGTCAGTCATTGGGAACCTGAAATGAGCGGGCGAATTCGCACGGCCGAAGATCGTCGCGAGACGTCAGGCCACGGTTAGAACCGGACGCTAGCGCGTTCCGGCTGATAGCTGTATGTTAACAATCGATTCTCACTGAAAATGCTGGAGGCGGCAAAACGCCGCCCCCAGCCGTAACTCACGCAAACTTCAATCAAGTGAAACTACTTGCGGAACATGGCATCCCCGGGGTTACCACGTGACAGCAGATAGGCCATCAGATCGAGAACTTCGTTCTCATTCAGTTGCTTAAACAGGTCCTTGGGCATCAGCGATATCGGAGAAAGACGTTGCTCTTCGATGTCGGTCTTCTTCAGAGTCACCAGCTTGGTGGAGTCTTCGGGATCGATCAGCAGAGTGATCGTATCGTTAGAGAGCGACACCACTCGGCCCGTGTATGACTTCCCACTGTTGGTTTCCACCTGGGTTGTCTTGTACTGGTCCGAGACGACCTTACTCGGGTCGATAATCGCTTCGGCAACATCCTTGAAGTTGAAGCGGCCTGCGGCCTGGGTCAGGTCTGGCCCCGTTGCTCCGCCGTCTCCACCGAATCGATGACAGACGACACAGCGTGCGGCTGCATACATCTTCTGGCCGTTCTTGAAGTCGCGGCCCTTCATCTGTGTCGAAGACATCGTGATCAACTCTTCCAGACTGTACTCCTTGCCCGGACCGGCTGGCTTCGGGAGCTCTGGAGCTTTATACGGCTTACGGGCACCTGAGGCTTCGACCAGAATACGATCGGCTTCTGGCATGGACTCGTACGCCTCTTTGTCGATGTTGGTCAGGAACTTGCCATAACTTGCTCCCCCGGACCAGGCACGAGCCTTATCGAACCAGCCAAAATACGTTTTGCGTTCGTCGGCAGACCAGCCTGCCTTCAGGTTTCGCAAGCTGAACGCATAGTGATACTGCTGCAGGTCTGGCTGATTGGCCAGCATCGCCGCAATCGTACCGCCGTAGCCTGCGTTACGTTTGAGCAATTCACCGATCTGTTCCTGCGTGGCGATACGTTCACCCGCAAGAACGGGGACCATCTTTCCGGCGGCAGCCGGCGATTGCAGGTGAATCATCAGGATCGACAATTCGCGATTGACGAAATCCGATTTCTGTGGAAACACGTCCGCGAACTTCTGTCCCAATGCAGCCACTTCGTTGGGAGCCGGATTCCCCAGACGGATGAAAGCGAGTTGGTACGCACGCAACAGACCCAACTGTTGTTCCTGGGTCAGCTTGAGGAATTCAACCTTACCGAGGGCTCCCAGAACCGCCGGTAGCAGGTCGCGTTCCCCCTGACGCGCCAGGCCGACGCAACCAGTGATCACAGTGTCTGGATTGGTCGAAGTCAGCACTACGTCCTTCCATGCATCAACCGAACGCAATTCCAGACCGATCCGTGCGGCATATCGAATGGACCGATCTGGGCTCGCCAGCGCGGCAGTCAGTGACTTAATCGTCGCAGGAGAACAATCGCTGACAGTTGAAGGATCATGGAGTTTTTCGAGTGCCAACCGCTGCTGTCGCATCTCGGCATTTCTGCTGTCTTTGTGATCAACGGGCTTTGTATCTTCCGTGCCGACATAGGTGACGCGGAAGAGTTCCGATTGAGCCCCTCGACCGCCGATCGTGAAGTACAGTGCCCCGTCTTTTCCGACGGTGCAGTCGGTCAGTGGCAATGGCGTACGCGACACGAATTCTTCCTTCGTCGCCGTATACGTCGCCCCTGTCGGAGTCATGTGGATGGCGTACATCGTTCCGAAGGTCCAGTCGCAGATGAACAGTGCCTTCTGATACTTGGCAGGGAATTTTGTCCCATAACCGAATTCCACACCGACGGGACAGCCGGGCCCGATATCGATGACCGGCGGAACGCTATCGATGTAATAAGCAGGCCACTTACCCGTTCCGCTGCGCCAGCCGAACTCACTGCCGCTGGTCGCATGTCCAACCCGAGTTGGACGATACCAAGGTGAACCAAAGTCCCATTCCATGTCGGCATCGTAAGCAAACATTTCGCCATCAGCATTGAACGCAAAATCGAACTGATTCCGGTAGCCCATACTGACAACCTGCCAGGTCTTTCCGTCGGGATCGATATTACAGATCCAGCCACCCGGAGCAAGAATTCCAACGGCATGGCCTCCACCATCCCATTGACGAGGCAGCAGCAGGTCTTCGTCCCAGTTCGCAGGAATGCGACTGGTCATCCCTTCGGGGAGGGTTGCTCGAAGTTGTTCAGCCCGTGGACCGCCCATCGTCTGTGGTGGAGCATTGGTCTTCACTTCAAACGGCAACTTGGTGTGATTTCCGGAAATCACATACAGCGATTTTCCATCGGGCGAAAGCCGGACCGCATGTGGCCCATGTTCGCCACCGCCGGGAATGTCCTTCAGCTTTTCCACCTTGTCGTACTGATCGTCTCCATCGGTGTCGCGGCAGCGATAAAGTCCGCTTCCTGGGCCGCCGTTGCAGACGACGTACAACGAGTCAAACGCATAGAGCAGTCCTTGTGCGCCGGAGATCTGGCGATCGCCAATCTTCACGTCGAGCAACTCGACCTTTGTTGGTTCCTTGCTGCCAATGGGTGATGGCGTGATCCGGCAAAGCCCCTTGTCTCCCTGATCGCTGACGATCATCCGCCCCTTGTGATCGGTCGTAATATTCACCCACGAACCGAGAGTTTCCTTAGGGACCGTGAAGAGTCGTTCGACCTGGAATCCCGGCAGCAGATTGAACAGGTCGCGTGGAGAAGAACTATCGATTTCGCCGAGGAAAGGCTTGCCACCAGGGTGACCATCGAGTTTCGAGATGACCTTGGCCGCCACAGTCTGTTTCGCATCGCGCGATTCTGCAACCTGCCAGCTATCGTCCGTCACGATATACCGGTTGTTACCATCGCGACCGATCAGAGCCAGTCGGGCGACGAATCCCGCGATTCCCCCTTCGTTGACGATTTCGGCTTCGATGGTGTTGTCACCGTTGGTCAGATGCTGTTTGACATCAACTTCGACGGGCGACTCCCAACTGCTGCTCGCGGCGACTTTCTTACCGTTGACATACAACGTCATTGAGTTGTCGCACGTGGCTCGCAGTCGAGCAAATTGAGCGGTCCCCTTGAAGGTCTTGCGAACGAAGTATTTCTTGTCCGGGTTGTCACCCCAGATCCAGACGGGTGCGGGGCCTTCTGTGAGCGGATTTTTGACCGCTGCTGCTGCCTCGGGAACAACTTGCCCCGCGGCCTGCGCGATTTCGGCGGCTTGAGTAAACAGCTTTCCGTCGGTGGTCTCTGCGGCCAATGCTGGCGCAAAGAAACCGCCTGCCAGCAGCACGGGAACTGCAAAAAGTTGAACGACAAATCGTCTGGGCATCAGCAATTGCTCCTCTGTAGGTGGGACGAATCAACCGAATTCGTTGGGTGAGAATCTTACAGTCCACTGCGCCGAAAAGTAACTTCCGGTGAATCGCGATTGGGCACGAAGCTCAGGTTTTCCGAAAAACGATCAAACTGGTCAGACTAAGTTTGACCGACTGATGCCCGCGAAATACCATAAAATGGAATTCTGACGGATTTCCTTCTATTAATTTTCCATGAAATTGCCGTATCAGTTCTTGTTTTCTGAAGTTCATCTGATGGCTGGCGACTTTTCAGAACGGGCGGAAAATGTTTGGCACTTTGATCCCTTCAGGCGGGGGTGACCCAATCCCTCTTCGCAAGAATCTATTGATTGTCGGCCGACGCCCCAGTTGTGATATCCAACTGGATTTTCCCAACGTTTCGTCGAAGCACTGCGAAATGGCCTTCGTCAATGGGTATTGGCGACTGAAGGATCTGAACAGCAGCAACGGCGTCAAAGTGAATGGCGTACGGATCGAAGGCGAAAAGTTCGCTCAACCCGGCGACGCGATTTCGTTCGGCAAGCACAAGTTTGAAATCGAGTATACGCCCGATCCGAATGCTCCTCCGCCGGAAGAAGTCGACCCGTTCTCAATCAGCCTGTTGGAGAAAGCAGGCCTCGCCGACGATTCACGATCCCGCCGACCAACTCGGCCCGCCAAGGTGGAAGCCCCCAAGAAGCCGCCATCAGAAATGGACGACGACGACGACCTGGCTCTCGGTTGGATGGCCGACGAATAGCAATCAGAGTTCGGCGCGGGGCGCCTGATCGTTCGGCGCGGGTCTCCCGACCCCGCCGAAACACCCGACCGAAGGTCTCCTCTTCGCAGAGCCTCCCCTCGTGCTATGCGTTTCCTTCCTCGACCAAACGCTCTACGGCTGCAACAGCCCTAAATCAATCAACTTATCTCGGCACTCATCGCGTTCACGGCATCGACTCAGCCCAACCCACGTCGGGTCCTGAACCGCCATGAAATCTTCAAGACTGTACGGCGGTGCTTTCCCTGCCGCTGCAGCTTGGGTCATCAGGCCACGAATCACCTCTTGCTCCAGTCGACTCAGCGACGATCCCCCCATTCGATAATCTTCGAAGGCTTCCCAGACAACGGGAAACAGCGGGCGCAGGATCTCGCGGCCGATCGTTGTGGCATACAGCCGGATCTCTTCCTGAGCATGCGAATCCATCCGCAGCGCCAGAAAGTGAAGTAGGTTGTGAATGTCGATTTTCCAATAGGCTTCGGTATACGTGGCCAGCGGAAGGTCTTTACGAGCCTGTTCACGAGCGACACCCGCTTCCAGCCGAGCTTCGTAAACGCGCCGGGACTCATCGTGCAAATGTTGCTCTTCGGCAGTCAGCTTTTCTCCGATCTGTGTCGGTAAAGGCTCACCACTCCCCTGACGATTCTGTTCAGCCTGAGTTCGCCAGGCTTCAACCGGTGTTGACTGGGCAGAATCGATCGCGACCGAATACCGCGTACTGTACTCGTTGACACTGGCCATGCGATGGCGGATCCATTGTCGCCAGCAATCCATGGGAACTCGCACCAACAGCTTAATCTCAGCCATTTCAAACGGAGTCGTGTGGCGATGCCGCAGGAGATAACGGATTAGCGTGCGATCGTCCGAGACTTTTTTTGTCCCTTCGCCGTAGCTGACTCGCGCTGCCTGGACAACGGACGAATCGTCGCCCATCACATCGACCAGGCAGACGAAACCATCATTCAAAACAGGAAACTTCTTCCAGCGAAGCTCATCGACAACAGCAGAGTTTGAGGACATCAACGTCGATCCTGGGGAAATTCTGAAAATGAGATGCGGTCGAAGTCCCGACAATCACCGTGCTCGGCGACAGCAATGGTTTGACCGGGGGGGACGAAGTTAACCTTGCTTCGCTAACAAGTCCACTGCCACGTGCCAGTTGTTCCGAAAGTGGTTTAGACTGAGCCCCCCCACCACCAGACTGGTCACTCCTGAATGCCCCAACACAAACCGAATCGCTTCGTCGGCCGGAAAGCTCCCAGAACCCAGCCCTTTCTTGACCAAGACTTCGATTCCTGCGGACGCCGCTGCCGTGATCAACTCCGCGTGGCTCTGGTCTTTCAAGTTGAATTCCACCATCAGCGCATCCGCCCAGCTCATCGCGAGTTGCGCCCCGGCGACCGTTTTTCCGGAAAGTCCAATGCCCCCGATAGTGCCACGAGATTTGAGGTCCTGCAGGACTGGTACGACAGCCGTTTCTGTGAGGATACGGTGATCTTCACCGTTGGAATGAACAAAAACGAGATCAAGGAAATCCGTTTTCAAACGCTGTCGACTGCGTTCAATACTCGCCCGAACTGATGATTCGGAATAGTCATACGTCGATTGGCCATGCTCAAACGTTTCACCCACTTTCGTGGACAGAACAAATTCAGAACGCCGATGGCTGATCGCTCGGCCGATTCGCTCTTCGCTGATTCCGTAGGCAGGAGCGGTGTCAATCAGATTGCAGCCGAGATCCAGGATGCCGTTGAGAAGTGCGGCAGCCTCTTCATCTGTCGGCAAGGAATACCCGCTGGGGTACTTGATCCCTTCGTTTCGGCCAATCTTGAAGGAACCGAACCCAAGACGCGTCAGCACGGGGACTCGCCGCGGTGTTCCTGACTCGGTCATGGCAACTTCCCGCGGGCGGTGATTGGCCAGACGGCTTCGAGACGATTGCCTCGAAAACAGAGGAATTCATCGTGCAGCGGGGTCGTAAAGTCGGCGTACCCGGCGATCAGTTCGAGTTGATCGCCGATCCTGAGGTTTCGCGATTCCGGGCCGAGTTCCAGCACGATGTGTTCGGCACTGTGCATGGTCACCTTTGCATTGGCAAACCCCTTCACCACAGGGGAATGCAATTCAGCCGTGATTGCCTTTCGGCCGGCATCGAGAACCGCGCGGTCAATGCTGGGGCGTGAAACGACGGTGCACAGCACGGTCAAAGCGGGAAGGTAACCTGAAACGCCGGGCATTCGCGTGTAAAACGGGTCGCCAAAGATTCCCCCGCCCGACTGCAGTTCGGTAATTCCTGGCGACTGGATCGCGTAACTCAGAGATCCCGTACCACCTGCACTGACGATTTCCCCGCACAGGCCAGACCGCCGGAACTGATCGGCGCTGTCGCTGAGCAGTGCCAGCGAATCACGGATTAGTCGGGCCTTGGCCTCGTGGTCCATCAGGGGCATGGCATGCCCTTCATATCCCATGACACCAGATAATTTCAGCCCGGGGAGCTTGTCGATCGCCTGGGCGAGTTCCAGGGCATCGCGTCCGGGGGTGATTCCGGTGCGGTTCATCCCAATATTGATGTCGACCAGAACTCGACATGTGACGCCAAGTTGCATACAGGCAGCAGACAATGGGACGGCCTGTGCGTAATGATCGCAAGTCGTGATGATATCAGCGGTTTTGCAGAGACTTGAGATTCGCTGTACCCGTGAAGGGCCAACCGGAAGGTGGGCGATCAGGATGTCTCGGATGCCTGCTGCGGCAAAAATTTCGGCTTCGGAGACCTTTGCACAGGTGACGCCGATCGCCCCTGCTTCGATCTGGCGACGGGCAATTTCGGGGCTCTTGTGACACTTCGAGTGAGGTCGCCACTGCTTGCCACTGGCTGCGATCGTCCGGGCCATCAACTGAAGGTTCGCCTCAAACCGATCGAGGTCGAGACACAGAACCGGAGTTTCCTGCTGGCGTCCGAAGACTTCCCACCCCTCGTGTCGCATGAACGGCAACTTTCTTTTTGAAGAATCTGGGTGGTCAGAGTTCAGCATCTGAGTCGTGACCGTAAATGCAAATGGGGCGGACGGCAATGTACCGTCCACCCCATTGATGAATATCAACCTGCCGACTCCGTCGCAACGGAATCAAAGGTAAACTATTCCTTCTTTTCTTCTGGCTTGGCAGCCTCTTCCTTCTTTTCTTCTGGCTTGGCAGCTGGCTCTTCCTTCTTTTCTTCTGGCTTGGCAGCTGGCTCTTCCTTCTTGGCTTCGGCTGGCTTAGCTTCTTCCTTCTTGCCTTCTTCCTTCTTCACTTCAGTCTTTGGAGCGTCCTTCTTTGGTTCTGGCTTCTTAGCTTCAGGAGCACAGCCAACAGCCAAAACCAATGCGACCAGTCCGCAAGCAAACTTCTTCATTACTGAATTCCTCAAACGTTTTCTTAACTTAACCCGTTTCAATCTTGGCAGAACACCTGCCGCGTATTTGATTGGACCCACTATCCTTCCCTTTTATTCCCGAGATTTCAAGGAAAACGACCTTTTCCCCAACGTTTTCTGTGGACGAACGTTAGGACGCCGTTTCATTCGTCATAACGGAAAATCTCCAGTAGGATCAGGTAACTTGCCGAACAATGTTGCCTCGACGGTCGCTGACCGAACGTTTCCTCGACGACGAAAAATCGCTCTAAAACCGTCAAGAGGAAAACGCGAGCGAAACAGGATGGTGTTGAGGGATGTAACGGGCGGCGTGGCAGATTCCAAAAACCGAAAACAATTCTGGCCCGGCGAGTTGACATTCTGTCCGCGGAAGATACCATACACCTCTCGCCAGTCGCCTCACACCGAGGCCGATGCAGCGAACAGATCTTTGACAATTTGGTTGGATGGTTCTGAGAATTCAGCTTTGCTGTAT
>JBAWWJ010000048.1:0-38914 GCA_037146815.1 Planctomycetota bacterium | reverse complement strand
ATATCCACGATAGCACTCGGGAATATCCACGATAGCACTCGGGAATATCCGCGATGGCACCATCGCGGATATCACAATTATCCCGCGATGGCCGGTTGCCTGGTGACCATCGCGAAGTGTACGATACCGCCGCGGCGCAGTTTGGCAAGCATGATTTTGCTCGGGAGGGTGAAATATGTCGGTCGAGGCGTTTTCCGGTTTGCTCGGTCGGTGTGATGTCAGCCCGACCGGCAAGCGATGGTTTCCCGTCTGGGTCGGACGGTACGCGAGTCATCTCAGCAAATCGCCGACCGCCCGGTTGGCAGTCGACCGCGAGACAGTCATCGGATTTCTGCGTTCACTGCGAGACGCCGGTGTACCGGCCTGGCAAAGATTGCAGGCGGTGCAGTCGATCGAGTGCTATCGCGACGTGGTGCATTGCGTCGCGAGCAGGGTAGCCCCGGTTGCCGCTTCGGCTACCGGGGTGACGAAGTCACAGGAAGTTTTGAAAGTTTATAACGGGTAAACTTCTTGTCGCGTTGCGACCCAGGTAGGCCGAGGACGGCCAACCTGGGCCACCCTGCGTTCAATGTTTGCGTCGCGCCGGGTGCCACGGTCGGCGGCTTTGGGCCGCCCGTGTTTACGCGGCCAAAACACAGAGCCGGGTGATCAACCGCTCCGGTAATCGTATTCGTAGCTGAAGCAACACGCTTCAGGGAAAAATCGAAAGGCTCGCATCCAACGTTGCTCGTCCGGGGATCTGCTCCCCTCAATTCTGATGGAGAATTCCTTGACCGAACCTATCCAGTTTGCCGCCGTGCTCGTAAAATGAGTGATCTGCAACAACACCGTAATGATTCTCGACAGCACGGACGCGAACTTGGCCAAGAAGTCGACTCGAAAATCCCAGACAGCTTCACCGGACGAAAAAACGCCGGATTTACCTGCAGGCATTGACGTTACGGAAAGTGCCATCGAAGCGGGGACGCAGCAGATTGGACGATATGTCTGGGAACACCTCGCCCGGCGCAAACCTTCCATCTTTGAACGACGATGGTGGGATGAACGCATTCTCGGAGCGGCGATGGCTGATGAGTCGCTCAAAGTCCAGATGTTCCGCTTTGTCGATGTCCTGCCACGACTTCGCACGCACAGGGAAGTGACCCGACATCTGCAGGAATACTTTCTTGAAGCTCGGGAACATCTGCCGTGGGCGGTCGAGATGGTTCGCTTCGGAGTGGAACACCTGTCGCCGGAATCGGTCCTGTCGCGAGCCTTGGCCTACAACGCACGAGCCAACGCCACCCGGATGGCTCGACGATTCATTGCCGGAACCAGCGTCGATGAAGTTTTGACTGCGGTAACCACGCTGCGAAAACACGGATTTGCGTTCACGCTCGATCTGCTGGGTGAAGCGGTCATCAGCGAGACGGAAGCTGAAGCCTATCAGCAGTCGTATCTCGACTTGATTGACGGACTGGCACCTGAGATCAATGCCTGGCCGGAGCACGACAGGATCGATTCGGACCACGACGGTCCGCTTCCTCGCGTGAATGTTTCGATCAAGCTGTCGGCACTGGTCAGCCATTTCCGACCAGCCGATGCGGCCGGAACAGCCGATGCCGTCAAAGCGCGCTTGCGACCACTCCTGCGGAAAGCTCGCGAACAACATGCCTATGTGCATGTCGACATGGAACAATATTCGTACAAGAACCTGACCTTCGACATTTTCAAACAGACCTTGATGGAAGACGAATTCCGCGAGATGCGCGATGTCGGAATCGTCGTTCAGGCCTATCTGGCCGATTCCGAGCGAGACTTGGCGGGACTGCTGGAATGGTCCAAGCAACGCGGGACTCCGGTCTGGGTTCGGCTGGTCAAAGGGGCCTACTGGGACTACGAAACCGTCGTTTCCGCCTGTCGCAACTGGCCAGTGCCGGTCTTCGAACAGAAGTGGCAATCGGATGACAGTTACGAACGCCTGACGAAAACGCTGCTGCAGAACTACACGTTGCTGCGGCCCGCGTTTGGCAGTCACAACATGCGCAGCCTGGCTCATGCCCTGGCCTGTGCCAAAGAACTGAAGGTTCCCGAAGGAGCCTATGAACTGCAGATGTTGTATGGGATGGCCGAGGAACAGGCACGAGCCTTCAGTGAAATGGGGCATCGCGTCCGGATCTATACGCCATTCGGACAACTGATGCCGGGGATGGCCTACCTGGTCCGGCGGCTATTGGAAAACACTTCGAACGATTCCTTCTTGCGACATAGCTACGACGAACACGTGAAGATCGAGGATCTGCTGATGAAACCGACCGATGTCGCCGCAAAAACTCCCGCTCGGAAAAAGCCGGCGCCGCCTGAATTCCTGAATGAGCCGACTGCCGACTTCAGCCAGGAATCGGTTCGCGAACGGATGCTCGATGCACTCGACAAGGTCCATGACGAACTGGGCGAAGACTATGCGATCGTGATCGGCGGGAAGTCGATTCACGCTCGACCGATGATCGTTTCTCGCAATCCCTCGCATAAAACGCAGGTTGTCGGCCGGATTGCATCGGCGAATACCGACGATGTCGAATCCGCGATCGAAGCGGCCCGGCGAGCGTTCCCGCAGTGGTCGCGGACCGAAGTTCAGTACCGAGCCGAATACATGCAACTGATCGCTCGCGAAATGCGCGAACGTCGATTTGAACTCGCCGCATGGCAGGTCTACGAATGCGGTAAGCCCTGGGCCGAAGCGGATGCCGATGTCTGTGAAGCCATCGATTTCTGTATGTATTACGCTCAGCAGATGGTGCATCTCGATCACCCGCAGCATATGGATCTGCCGGGGGAAGAGAATTGCTACTTCTACCGGCCACGTGGCGTTGTCGCCGTAATCGCCCCCTGGAATTTCCCCCTGGCAATTCTGACAGGCATGGCCGCAGCCGCGCTGGTCTCGGGGAACACCGTGATCGTCAAGCCGGCCGAGCAGGCATCGATTGTTGGTGCGAAGTTCATGGAAGTGATCCTCGCCGCGGGTCTGCCAGACGGGGTCGTCAACTTCCTGCCTGGCATCGGCGAAGAAGTCGGGCCGCTGCTGGTAGGGAGTCCCGATGTCGATGTGATTGCATTCACCGGGTCGCGGCAAGTGGGCCTGACGATCAACGAGCAAGCGGCGTCTATCCATGGATCGCAAACCAGCGTGAAGCACGTTCTGGCCGAGATGGGTGGTAAGAATGCCATCATCGTCGACAACGATGCTGACCTGGACGAAGCTGTGGTCGGTGTCATGCAGAGTGCGTTTGGATATGCCGGTCAGAAGTGTTCCGCATGTTCTCGCGTCATCGTTCTGTCAGATGCCTACGATGAGTTCCTGAACCGCCTGACCGAAGCGACGCGATCGTTGAAGGTCGGCCCTGCGGAACTACCAGATTCCGACATCGGTCCCGTGATCGATGAAGAGTCTGCCACGCGAATCTTGCGCTACATCGAGATGGCGACGGCGAACGAGGAAACTCGACTCGTGCTCGGTAGCGTCGATCCGAAGCTGTCCGCCGAGGGATACTTCATTGGCCCGCATATTTTTGCCAATGTCGATCCAGATTCGGCACTGGCTCAGGAAGAGATCTTTGGCCCAGTTCTGGCGGTGTTCCAGGCTCGAGATATGAGTGAAGCCCTGGCAATCGCGAACGGAACCGACTACGCGTTGACGGGTGGCTGCTATAGCCGCAGTCCGGCGAATTTGAAGCGGGTTCGCAACGAATTTGCGGTCGGCAATCTGTACCTCAATCGCCCGATTACCGGAGCACTCGTCGGACGCCAGCCATTTGGAGGATTCAAACTGAGCGGGATCGGAAGCAAGGCAGGCGGACCTGACTACCTGAAGCACTTCCTGATTCCGATCAACGTCACAGAGAATACTCTGCGGCGCGGATTTGCCCCGAAGGCTGCGGAAGAATCTCAGTCGTAGAGCGACGAGTGCGTTGTCATGCCGTAATTCTGGGGTTGGACATCTCCTGACCCTGCCGAAACAGTCGACCCAATGCATCCGTTTATGATGAAGGAGATTGGCAGAACGATATAGGGCCGAGCGATGAAGACTCAGGTTGAATTCATCAGCTTTTCCCACAACGGTGGGCCAAGTATCAGCAGACCAACGACGATGGCGGTCATCGCCAGCAACAGTACGGCGCCTGCTGAAACGTCCTTGGCCACCTTGGCTCGTTCGTGCCATTCGGGTGACAGCAGATCGACCAGAGCTTCGACAGTGGTGTTGATCGTTTCTCCGGCACCGACGGCGCCGATTGTCAGGGCAAGAATGGCCCAGCGGACGAGATCCAATTGCAGCCATGTCGCCAGAGCGACGACAGCAAGACCTCCAATGACGTGCCAGCGGGCATTGCGCTGCGTGCGAAATGTGTAAACCAGTCCGGACCACGCGTGACTCACACTGCGCCAGAAACGTGGCTGCCGCATTTACTTCGATTCCTGAGCGAGCCTGAACTGCGGACACCGTTGAATTTGGGAATTGATCAATCAGCAAATGCCCGTTGGCAACTGTGCCAGCGAATGACTATTCCTTGGCCGCCGGGCGTTCCACCTTTGTCCCGTAGATCAGCACATTATCAAAGTTTCCGGTGTCGTCGAACGAACCAATTCCGACCTGCCCCCAGCGGAACGTTTTGTCGACAGCAGTCATCACCGGTTCGGTCATGTTGTCGAAGAATACTTCGATCTTGCCACTGTCGACGTCACGAACCAGTCGCACGTGATGCCATTCGTTATCCCACTTGGTTCCTTCAGTGGTCTTGGTCGAAATCTTCAATCTTGGTTCATTGTTGACGATGAAGATCTGGTTTGCGTGATCATCGGTCTTTTGACCAAGATGCACATAGTACATGTGGGCCGGGTCCTGATATCCGAAGAACAGGCACAGGGACCGATGCGGATAGTCACGAGCCGTTGACTGCAGCTTCACATCCAATACGCAGCTTCCGACCACGACATCCTTCGCAACACTGCGGTTAAAGGGAGATCGAACGGGTGTCTTGGTCACAATGTGCTGGTACTGACTCCAGACCTTGTTTCCATTCTGGTCGATTAACTTCCAGGCTTTTGGGTCACTCGCTTCCCAGCGGGTTGCCGGATCTCCGGTCTCAAAATCGTCCCGGTAGACCAGAGGTAGGTTCAGTAGTGTTGCTGCGGGTTCTTCGGCGTGGACCGAAAATGTCACGACCGCGACAGCCGGAATCACCAGATAGGCAAAGACAATCAGTACGCGATACATGTCAGTTCTCATCAACTTGAGTCAAGATTGTGCTTGTAGCATCGTCAAGGAATTCATTCATTCGGCTTGGCATCTTTACCACGAGGTCGCGGGCGTTCGGGCCCGTTACCAGTGCGAGGCTCAACCCCACGTGCGTCCGGCCCCCCTCGATTGTCTGGGCCACGGTCTGGTCCTCGATCCGGTCCGCGTTCACCGGGGAAGCGAGGAGGTAAGTCGCCACCGGGACGTGGAACGTTAACTCCGGTCCGATTCAGCAATCGGGTCAGTGCCCCGCGAATTTCCGGAAGATTCTTATAGATCTTGTCGGGATGCTGGTCGAAGTATCGGCGAGTCAATTCCATGCGACGGTCTTCAGGCTTCAGCTTTGCAATTTTCAAGTGCTGATCTTCGTCAAGTTGTTCTTCGACGTGTCGCAGGTCTTGCTCTTTTGGCCAGTGAACTTCTTCACTGGCCTGATGAATCAGGCTGTAAAACAGAAATGCGACCAGCATGTCTCGTTGATTCTTGGGATCCTTTTTGATCGCCTGACGACGATCGAATGGTAAGGTAGCCAGAATCTCTTCCTGCAACTTGGGCGAGGGCCAGTTTTGCGGGTTTTCAGCGTGGTGGACGCTGCGTTCCAACGTATTCCGATACTGTTCAGGACGAGGCATCTTGCTGAGCTTTTCCTGTTCATCGGTCGGCAGGTCCGCCAGCAGGATTTTCATGATCTTCTGCAGTTCTTCCGTCGTCAGTGGTCGCGGACCGAAAGGGCGCTGACGCGGTGGTTCAACCTCAGGAACTTCGATTGTCAAAGCTTCAATCTGACGATGCTGCTCTTCCTTGAACTGCTGGACGAGTGCCAGCTTTCGAGTACCTTCTTTTTCATTGCGCAGCAACTCTCGCTGACTCGGCGTCAATGTTTGTAACCACGCGTTGTAGGTCTGCATCAGGCTGGAAAGGTGCCCACCGTTTTTCTGGTCATGTTCCAGTTCCTGATTCAGTTGCCGGTAACGAGCCTGATCTTCCGGAGTCATCTGCTGGAATGTCGCGATATTCCGTTGCAGATGATCCCGTTCGACCGGTGACATCTTCACCACTTGCTGGTGACGTTCGTCCAATGTTTTCGCGTCGATTTTCGATTCCGCAAAGGCGGGAATCGTCATGGCTGATAACATGACAGCAGCCATGGATGCCTGTCGGGCCAGAGATCGAATGATGATGGACTGACGTACGAACATGGTTCAGCCCTTTTCTGATGTTTCGTGAAACAACTGACTCTTTTGCAGTCGCTCCAGAAAATCCTTGGATTCGACTTCCTGAAACTGGTCAAGCTTTTGCAACGTCGGCAAGTCTTCCAGCAGTTGTCGAGTCGGGTTCGACATCCATAGATTGGTCGCCTTGAAACCGAACCATCCCGAAAGTCCGATCGCCGCCACCCAGACAGTTGCTATGGTGACTTGCTTCAGAATTCCAAACCAAGCCTGTTCCGCGAGCACAAACGGAGTTTCACCCACTTTCAGCGTGGTCATCGTCCGTTCAGTGAATTCCGGGGGGGCCTTGGGAGTGGGCAATACATCCAGCATTTCCCACGTGCGTGCGAGGGCTTCGACTTCGTGTCGCGCGACTTCACTGCGTGCCAAGACCTGATCGATCGATTGTGCTTTCTGGTCCGGCAGTTCGCCGTCCAGATAGGCGACAAGATCTTCTCGCTGGTCAGCGGAAAGTCTGAGTGTCTTTTCCATGATCCGTCATCAATCGCCAGAAAGTTAAAAACTACTTGACTTCTTTTCCCAATTGCATGTACGGCTCAAGCGCCTGGCGCAGGTTTTCACGCGCCCGCGATAGCAACGATTTGATCGCGGTTGGCGTCAATTCCATCGCCTCAGCGATGTCCTCGTAGCTCATGTCTTCATATTTATGCAGCAGCACCGCCATCCGCTGCCGTTCGTTCAACTGTTCCATCGCCTGCTGCACAACCGCCTGCAGTTCTCGACGATCGAGTTGCCGATTGGGCATCAGGCCCGATTTCTCAAGTGCCAGTTGCTCGGCCGGATTGGCCCCCAGCGGTCCAGATTCGCTACCCGGCAAATTCACTTCTTTCCGCCGCCCTTTGGCCCGGCGCGAGTTACTTGCCAGATTATTCGCGATTCGGAACAGCCATGTCGAAAACCGGGCTGTCGGGAGGTAACCGTGTCGAGCCCGATAGATTCGCAGAAAGACGTCCTGAGCCAGATCTTCTGCAGCCTCCTGGCTTTGCACCATATGGTAAAAAATGTTTGTCAGGCGATCCTGATACGATTTCACAAGTTGTGTGAACGCACCATCATCCCCCTGCTTGGCCCGCAGCATCAACTGCACATCGGGATCATGCAGGTATCCGGAATCTTCGACGGATGGTCCTGGTTTGGTTTGAATCGGCACGTGCGGATTTCTTTCGAAGTCGGCAACCTTGTCGACGGATACGAGCGTTCGAATATCTAACACCGCAACTCAGCCAAGGTTTCTGTGAATCAAAAGTTCCTGGCGGTCGTGAGTGACGGCGTGCGGCAGTATAATCTTCCCCCTGCCGGGAATCGAACCCGTCGCCCAGAATCGAGAGAATTGAGTCCGTCGCCTCCGAAAGCTTAATTGCATGTCGATCAGTTCGCTGCCACTCAGTTACTGTACCAATGTCCATCCAGGTCGATCGATCGTCGAAGTCGAAGAAGGACTCGATCGGTTCACGTTGCCGATCAAGCAGGGTTACGGTGATGAATTGGCCGCAGGCCTGTGGCTGGCAGCCTCAGTCATTCGTGAACTCGAGTCGACTCCCGATGCCGTCTCCCGTTTTGCTGACGGACTGGAACGACGCGGACTGACGTGCTACACGCTCAATGCGTTTCCTTACGGGGATTTTCATTCGGCACGCGTCAAAGAAAATGTCTATCTGCCAGATTGGACTCAGCCCAATCGCCTGGATTATTCGCTGGCCTGTGCTCGAGTTCTCGCGGCAATGCTTCCTGACAACGTTGATGGAAGCATTTCGACGGTCCCCCTCGGATTCAAACCGTTCGAACATCCCGCCGATTTCGCTGACCGTTGCGCAGACCAGTTGATTGAATTCTCGCGGCAACTCGACCAACTGCGAATTGACACTGGCAAGCTGATTCGGTTGGCCATTGAACCGGAACCATTTTGTGTCCTGGAAACGACCGCTGAAACTTTGGCCTTTTTCCAGCGATTGCGAGAACGCGCCGCTGATGTTTCGGCGCTGGAACTCGTCCAGACGCACTTGGGCATTTGTTACGACGTCTGCCATCAGGCGGTTGAGTTTGAAGATGTGGCGGCTTCCATTCGTTCACTGGCCGCTGCCGAGATTCGGATCAATAAGGTCCACATCACCTGTGCGATTGAAATTGCCAGTCCCGGCAGCAACCCCGCAGCCCTCGCAGCTCTCGCTCGTTACGTCGAACCTCGCTATCTGCATCAGACGTTCGCTCGAACGGCGACCGGTTCCATTGTTCGGCAAGTCGATCTGGACACGCCGCTCGCAACAACTCCTTCGCCCGAGTTCCGCGATGCATCGATGTGGCGAGTTCATTTCCATGTTCCGGTTGATGCGGAACACCTGGGGCCACTCGGGACGACACGCGGAGAACTGAAGCGGGCTTTGGCGGTTGTCCCCGAATTGGACTATGCCCCGCATCTGGAAGTCGAAACGTATACTTGGGAAGTCCTGCCGGGGGTTGGAACGCCCAACATTGTGGAGGGATTTACCCGGGAATTGCTGGCAACAAAGCGACTCCTGGAGATCTAGTGCCGCTTCACGAACCGGCTTGATGTATCTCCGCCGCAAGAACTCAAACGAAGCAATGGTTATGACAGAATCCTCTTCTTCCGTTGCTTCAAAGCCTGTCCTGCCACGGAACGTCCGGGTCTTGGGCGTTGCCAGCCTGCTCAACGACGTTGCAAGCGAAATGATTTTCCCGCTGCTGCCCGGATTTCTGCTGACGCTGGCATCTGGCAATAAGTTTTACCTCGGGATCATTGAAGGTCTGGCAGACAGTGTGGCGAGTCTGCTCAAGCTCTGGTCGGGAGCGTGGTCAGATCGGGCCGGTCGTCGCAAGGGGTTCGTTGTTTTTGGATATTCACTCGCGGCACTGATTCGCCCGTGGGTGGGAGTCATCAGCGCGACATGGCAATTGGCCGTGATTCGAGTCGGTGACCGGATCGGCAAGGGAATCCGGACATCTCCTCGCGATGCCTTGATTGCGGAGTCGTGTGCGCCGGAACTTCGTGGTCGGGCCTTTGGATTTCATCGAGCGATGGATCACCTGGGGGCAGCCATCGGTCCATTATTGGCTACGGCTTTCCTGTGGTTCTGGCCTGATCAGATCCGGACGTTGTTCTTACTGGCATTGATTCCCGGCTTGGCGGTTGTGGCACTTGTTGTGTTTGGATTGCGGGAATCCGCCGACGTGCCGCCCCCTTCGCTCACGCAGCCGGTGACAACTGCGGGGGCTTCCGATTCCCCCAATGTCGCTGGTCCAAGCGTATTTTCACTTCGTGGATTGCGTCAGTTCGATGCGAACTTTCGGCGATTCCTGCTGGCGCTGCTGATTTTCTCTTTGGGGAATTCCAGTGATGTTTTCCTGCTGCTGCGAGCAGAAGAACTGGGGGTACCGCGAGTGATGGTGCCGGCTCTCTGGTGCCTGTTTCACGTCATGAAAAGTGGCAGCAACGTCTGGTGTGGTGCTGGAGTCGACCGGTTTGGACCGAAGTCATTCATTCTGACAGGCTGGTTTGTGTACGCTGCGGTCTACCTGGGTTTCGCAGTGGCGACAAATGCCTGGCAGGTCTGTCTGCTGTTTCTCGGCTATTCGCTGTTCTATGGCCTGACGGAACCCGCGGAGAAAACCTTTGTCGCGATGCTGGCTGGCCCCGAACGCAAGGGACTCGCTTTTGGCTGGTTCAACTTCTCGATCGGGGTCAGCACGTTACCTGCCAGCCTGATGTTTGGCGCGCTTTACCAGAACTTCGGTCCCCTTGCGGCGTTTGGCACCGGCGCGGGACTGGCCCTGGTCGCGGCGATTTTGGTTGGTTCAGTTGCAGTACCTGAGAAATCCGCCTGATCGCCCAAGTCAAAGCATGCGATGCGATGAAACTCGATCACGATTTCAAATCCGCTCGCAATTGTTCCCGAACCGCCTCCCACGAAATGCACGCAGAACCATCATCCATGCGCGTCTCGATCTCTTTGAGGAGTTCTGGATCGTTGCGAGAAAATCCTGGAAGTGTCTCGGAAACAGTCTCCATTAATTCTGTTGCCAGCAAGAGCCGGTCGGACTCTGACAGTTCCATTGCAGTTCGAAGTATCTCTTCGCGCGTCGTCGACATTGGTGACCTCATCGAGGTTGAATTACGAATAGATACCGGAAATCGTACCAATTGCGAGTTGAGGCACCAAAACCAGATTTCCCAGATCCAGTTCTGGATGACGCCTGACCTGTCGTACCGGCGAAACCCGCCTGAGTCGCCCCAAACCTCGCGAATCACCATGAAATCGCGTGCCAGCAATTGTTCGCACCTTTAAAAAATCTCTGGAATTGTCGCGTTTTACAATTCTTTTTCGCATTCAACAAAATGAATTGACACATTCTGCCGGTTGCGAATAAACACCGCCTCGTCCATCTCCCATACAACATTTCGATTGCGATTCGAGCCGTCCGAACGCCTCGCGTCACTCCTTCGCACCAACCTTGGTGATAAGCGAATGACCGGGAACCGTTCCTCGGCAATCTCCCTTCACGCCTGTGGTGAAGTGAGGCCTGTCTCCCATTTTCAAATCCGTTCGTGTGGCTTCGGCCGCTTTCCACCGATGACATCGCTTCAGCGGGCCGTCCAAAGTACGCGCTGTCATCGGCACATCGTTCCTTCCGCATCCATGGTGACCGAATGACGAACTCCCGTCCCGATGTGATCCCGTTTCCACAACGAGTTTCCGCACCTGCTGCTGAAACAGCCACAAATGTCCTGATCGTCACCTGCGATCCCGATATTGCCTGGCGGTTGGAAAATGACGTCCGCTCCGCAGGATTGACCACGCGAGTAGTCAATTCCTACGACGCGGCAGCTCAGACACTCAGCCTGCAAGCCTGTGAAGCCTGCCTGGTTGGCCCGCTCGCTCCTGGTGAAACGGCCGGTTCACTGGCCGGCCTGATCCAGCAAAAGGGCTGGTCAACTCAACTCGTTTGTCTGGTGGCAGCACCTTCGGACGATACCCCTCAAATTCTGCCTGCGGCCAACGGCATTGAATTGCTGACCCAGCCGTATACACCATCGACGTTCGCCTTGACGCTGGCAGCAGCCGTTCAACGGTCCAAGCTGATGGCTGAAAACCGACGACTGCGACGTCAGTTGAGCAATCGAAACCTGCGAGACATGGTCGGCCACAGCCCGGCAATGCACTCGCTGCGTCAGCAGGTTCAGAACATTGCTGACCACAACGGTTGCGTTCTGCTTTCGGGCGAACCTGGTTCCGGAACAGATCTGGTCGCTCAGGCGATTCACGATTCGGGACGACGAGCACATCGGCCATTCGTGAAGATCGATTGCAGTGTTCTGTCTGCTGAAACGCTGGAACAGGACCTGTTCGGTCAGTGCGAAGCGGCCCCGATGGGACAGACCATCCGTCACCCCGGACGACTGGAGATGGCCGATGGCGGGACACTGCTGCTGGAGCAGGTTCAGTTCGTCGCTCTCCCAGTCCAGAAGCAGATTACGTCGCTGATCCGCGAGCAATCGTATGTTCATCCACAGACGGGTGAGCGAATTCGGTTTGACGTCCGGTTCATCTTCGGTGGCAATCTCGACCTGCGATCTCAGGTCGACAAGGGGCTGTTCCGACGCGATCTGTACGAAGAAGCGTCACAGACGTGCCTTGAGTTGCCAACGCTGCGGTCACGTAAAGACGACATCGCTCCGCTGACCGAACACTACCTGCGACGTGTCGCAGGCCGTGAAGGTAAGCCACCTCGTTCGCTGACGCTGGATGCCCTGCACCTGTTGCAACGTCATGACTGGCCGGGCAACGTCTGTGAACTGGAAAACGTCATTGAACGCGCCTGTGCTCTCGACTGGGGAAGCAAGCTTACCGCTTCGATGATTGAACCGTGGCTGACCCCACGCGACGTCACGGAAGAAGAAGCCGATGGTCTGCCAGGCCTGACACTGGCAGAAATGGAACGAAAACTGATCGAAGCCACCTTCAATCGGTTTGCTGGTAATCGTGAAAAGACCGCCAAGGCTCTGCAGATCGGTATCCGAACTCTCTCGGGTAAACTTCGAGAGTACGGTTATCCGCCACGCGGGGGACCGGGTTCCAACCTGAAAGCCTGGTCGCCAGCCGCATCGATCAGTCCGGTGATGGAGACTATCGAGTCCGAACAACGAGCCGCCTGATCATCGAATGGTGATTTCCAAGCCCGGTTGCGAAAGCAACCGGGCTTTT
This sequence comes from Planctomycetota bacterium, assembly GCA_037146815.1. Classification (GTDB taxonomy): domain Bacteria; phylum Planctomycetota; class Planctomycetia; order Planctomycetales; family Planctomycetaceae; genus Schlesneria. The sequence continues at coordinate 26,192 of JBAWWJ010000048.1, read as the reverse complement.
TTATTCGGACAATCCTTGGACGCGGAGGACCCGGAATTTCTTTCGGTGGATGGTGTGGGTGGTGGGGGCACACCGGCTTTGCGGAAGCCCCCGAATATCGCGCAGTTTGAATAACGCGCCCCCCTGTCGAAGGTCACGCCTTGCTTCCGGTCTTTCAGACTCTGTGTCTCTGCGGCTCTGTGAGAGACGGCACTCGTTTTCGAGTCCGATTCAGGAGTTGACTTCTCACGGAGGCACGGAGACACAGAGAACAGATGTTACTCCGTCTCTCTTCCGCTTCTGACGGGCGCGGCTCCTACGCACCGTGTTTACCACGACTGGCCAACGGACTGACAACGAAGGCCCCGGAATTTCTTTTGGGAACTTTTTCCGGGATACTACGTCGAATCCACGGTGCCGGTTCGAACCCCTGTTCGTGACTGATTGGAGATTCGCTATGAAACGCTTCCTGGGAATGATGTTAGGACTAATGATCGGGTTGACCAGCGCAGTGGCATCCGCTCAGGGAGTTCTGATCATCACGAACCATCCCGGCCCCCTTCCTCGCCCGTGGCATCCGCCAATACCCCATATTCGCCCACTCCCCCAGCCTCCGGTTTCATACAAAATTAAGGAACTTGCGGTCCAGGCACGGATCAACGATCAGGTGACTCGCGTCCAGGTGTCACAGTCATTCGTGAACACCGGCAGCGTGCAGATGGAAGTTCAGTTCCTGTTTCCACTTCCCTATGACGGAGCCGTCGACAAGCTGACCCTGCTTGTGGATGGAAAGGAATTCCCCGGGAAGTTGCTTCCCGCCAAAGATGCTCGATCGATCTATGAAGCGATTGTCCGGTCGAACAAGGACCCGGCGTTACTGGAATGGATGGGGAGCGGCCTGTTCCAGACCAGTGTCTTTCCGGTTCCACCGGGTGCCGAACGAAAAGTGACGCTGAATTACAACCAGTTGCTGCGCAAGGATCGCGGGCTGACCGACTTCCTATTCCCTCTCAGCACCGCCCGGTACACCTCGCATGCTGTCGAAAAGGTCGAATTCCAGGTCGCAATTGAATCGGGAATCGATATCAAGAATGTCTATTCGCCGACCCATACTGTCGACATCAAGCGACCAGATGCGAAGCACGCTGTAATCTCGTATACCCGGACAAACGACGTTCCCACCAGTGATTTCCGCTTGATGTTCGATGTCGACAAGGGGCAGGTGGGAGCCAGTGTCATCAGTTATCGACCCAAAGAAGGTGAAGATGGCTTCTTCTTGATGCTGGCCAGTCCTCAAGTGAAGGCCCCGGATGCGGAGCGACCGAAAAAGACCGTTGTATTTGTACTCGATCGGTCAGGCAGCATGAGTGGCAAGAAGATCGAACAGGCAAAGTCCGCGGTGAAGTTCGTGTTGAACAATCTGCGTGAGGGAGATCTGTTCAATATCGTGGCGTATGATGGTGCGGTTGAGTCGTTTCGTCCGGAACTGGAACGCTACAACGATGAAACTCGGAAATCCGCGTTGGGATATGTGGAAGGTCTCTATCCCGGTGGCGGGACCAATATTCACGGGGCATTGACTGCGGCGCTAGGGCATATCAAAGACAACAGCCGACCGAATTATGTTCTGTTCCTGACAGATGGCCTGCCGACAATCGGCGAAACCAATGAAGGAAAGATCTGCGTCGGGGCGAAAGAGGCCAACAAGGTCCGCGCCCGAATCCTGTCGTTTGGGGTTGGCTACGACGTGAACTCGCGACTGCTCGATCGCATCTCACGCGATGGCTTCGGGTTGTCTGAGTACGTTCGGCCTGATGAAGATATCGAATCGCATGTCAGCACAGTGTACGGGAACATCAGTTCCCCGGTTCTGACCGATGTTGCAGTCAACGTCGAACTCGACGGGATCAAGCCCGAAGATGGCCCGGCAGTGAATCGTGTTTATCCCAAGGGAAATTTCGACCTGTTCGAAGGTCAGCAACTGGTCGTTGTTGGCCGTTATCGCAAGCCAGGTGCCGCCAAGGTGGTGATCAAGGGGCAAGTCGCCAGACAGGAGCAGAAGTTTGATTTTCCCGCGAATTTGATTGAGAAAAGTAATGACGAAAGCTACGCATTTGTGGAAAAACTGTGGGCGATGCGCCGTATCGGCGAAATCATCGACCAGTTGGATCTTGTCGGCAAGAATGAAGAATTGGTGAAAGAACTGGTCGAACTTTCCACACGTCACGGGATTCTGACTCCGTACACCTCGTTCCTGGCCGACGAAACGATTCGTCCGCTGGCAGATGCAGGGGCGGTTCGACGCACTCGTGAAAGCCTGACCGAACTCGATCGTGCGGAAGGATTGGGTGGTGTTGCCCAACGCGCCGAAAAGGGTCGCTTCCAGAACGCCACCAATGCCTCCGCTCCACTTTCCGGTCCAGGTTCGAGTCTTGGAGGCGGGGGATTGGGTGGGGGACTGCCTGGGCCAATTTCGACGAATTCGTTCCGCGATCTGAAGACCGATAAAGAGGTGGCCGCAGATTCTGTCCGGGCTTACGGCAACCAGACGGTCTACGCCCGCAGCGGACCGGTTACAAAAGACGCGTCGGGTGTATCAAAGAAACTGCAGATTGTCGTCACGCCGGAAACCGCGAGTCTCGATCTGGAAAAGGACAAGGATCAGATCGAAATCGTGGATCGGTTCTCGGATTCTTACTTCGCGATGGTGAAGTCGAATTCGGTGGCAGAAAACCAGTTGCTCAGTCAGCAGCGGGATGGCGAGCAATTGCTGATCAAGCTGCGAGGAAAGAACTACCTGGTGCGGTAAGCCGAGAAACAGTCATTGAGGGCTTGGTTATCGGAACGAAACCAAGCCCTCGCACTGTTTCCGGCTGGTATTAGCCAGGGTTGTGCGTTCAAACGATTGATGGGGGTCGCGCTTCGTTCTCGCAAATTGTCCAGGGACTCTTCCCCGCCGCAATAGTGATTCTCTTCACGCATCGGCACATTCGACTGCCGTCGTACGTATCGATGGCGTCACACCGACGTGATGACCGCCGATCCCTGAAATCCATAAGATCGAGACGTACGCCTGGAAGTCATTCCGATCCACAAACGCGGGCATGAACGGCCAGCCAAAACGGTCAACGACTGGTGATCGGCATCAGTTGTGTACGCGAATAGCCGTGGCCGAGATCATTCAGATCGCGTTGAAAGATGACTCGCGGAGGGCTCTGGGTCCCGTCGATCATCGCTTCCAGTCGCGTGACTGGCCCGCCCCCTTCGAAGAAGCCGAAGATTTGAGCTCTGTAGACATCGCCCCGTGCCGTAAAATAGGGGTCCAGAGTCTGCATGGTTGTGAGGTCGACCAGTCCTTCAAAATAGAGCCAGCCGGTGGTGTTGTGCTGTTGAATGATTTCCGGGGAGGGCTGGCCGTTGGAGTCGAGTTTCTGAGCCTGAATGATCTTGTCGACAAGCTCTTCTTCCAGTCCCGGAATGCCCAGCAGAATCTCGCGCCGTGCCTGATTGATGTTGATCCGCCCTTCCAGGTACTCGTCGTTCGTGGTCGATAATGTGTCGAGTAACTTCGGTAAAGTGGTCTTGAGCTGATTGGGGTTATCTGGCCAGGGACTCTTCAGCGTCTGACTCGCTCCGTTGATCGTGACCTTCGCTGTTGATCCGAATAACGCCCACATCGACTGGATCTGGTACGATCCCCCGGCAGTGATATCAATGCCACCTCGCGTCACCTTGCCACCCTTACTGAGTGCTGCGGAGGCAATCGCTTTCGTCAGACCCTGCATCGCCTGTTGCTGCTGCTGTTGCTGTGTCTGCGACGAAGAACTGGAGGTGACTGTCTTGCCAGTATTATTCTTGCTGCCGCTGTTACCGCTGCTGTTCGTCTTAGAACTGCCGCTGCTGCCACTTTTGCTGGCGGTACTACTGCTGTTCGATGATGCCGTCGTCGATGCCGTAGCACCGTTCATTCGGACGGCAATTATGAATTTGGCAGTCGCCTCATCAAATTCGTCTTCCAGCGCATCGTAAAGATCGGTGAGTAAACCATTGTTCAGGTGGATTTTTTCTCGCCCGTCGGCTCGCAGATTTGATTCTCGCCCGTGAGCTGTCAGGAACGCGACCCAACCGTGATCTAGAACACCATTCCGATTGTCAATCGGGGGACTGGCATCGCCATCATTCTCATTGGGATCGAGTAACCCATTCCGATTTGCATCTTCGCCGTAGAGTAACGCCGGCGTGACTCCCTTCACCATCAGCAACTCGTCCAGTGATTCCAGCGGTCCGTTCTTGGCTTTGTATGGCGGCGTCATGGATTCGTAAGATTCGGATTCGGCACCATACGGACGCTTTGTGTCATCCGTATCGATCCAGTCCAGAATCGCGTCGGCGGTTTCAATCGTCATCCCCGGGATGTTCAACAGCATTGTGTGAACCTCGTCATCGTCCAGCTTCATCTTGAGCAGCAGATTCAGGTTCAGCTTGGCTGACTCATCCATCAGGCCGTACCGGATCGAGTTGCCACGCGTGGAATGTTCTACAGGTGCAATCACGGAAATATGCGCCCGGCCACGCTTCCGGTCTGATGGAATGAATGACTTTCCCCAGAAGAGCGTCGGGTTATGCTGCAGGTTTTCCAGAGCCGGATCACCCCGGTTTCCCAGGATTGTCGCCACATATTCGACCCCCGAATCGGCCGCTTCACGTGCCTGAACATCGCTGCCATAAATCGTCGTCGCTTCGAATTCGGTTGTCATCGACTGCGTGTAGTTGTAGGCAACCAGCGTCAGGACCGAGACGATCACGAGGACGATTAACAGCACGCTGCCACGACGCGAATCGTGAGAGCGATGATTTCGCCGTGACTTCATGGTACGAATTCCTCCGGTAGCGGATCGGCGATCGGAATCAGGATCACCGTACGAAACTGGTTGGCCGACTGACTGACGGTCACGCGAAATAAGGGGCCAGGTTTGTTCTTCGGAGGAGCAAACCCGATCGTCACTTCGATTGATCGCGGCAGACGCCCCGATGATTCACTGTCCCAGGACGTATACCAGGCTGCTCCGTCAAAATAGCGAAACTGCAGGTAAGAAACTTCTGGTGCCAGAACCTGTTGAGCCGCCAGAGTCGTCGCGGCCCCCCCTTTATCTTCCACCATTAGCGTCGCCAGGCGATCACCATCGGTACGAATCAATCCGGAACCGGATGTCGACAACTGGTATGTCAGCACTCGCAAGTCACTTGAGCGTGACTGCACATTGTTTCCGTTAACACTCGAAGAAAAATTGAGATCACGGCGGGCTCGCGAAATATGCATTTCCACACGCTGGGCATTGCCCCGGATTCCAATACTTCGAGCGGTCGGTGTGTCGGTCGCTGTCGTGTCCGTGGTCGATGTCCCTGTCGCCGTCGTTCCTGTCGACCCTGTGGAACTGCTTCCCGAACTCCCTGCTGACGTACTCGCCCCCGTTGAACCGGTTGAGCCAGTGGAAGTCGACGCACCCGCTGCCGAGGCACTGTCGTCGGTCATGATTGGCGGCACAAACGAGATCGAACGAACGTCAATGGCAATCTTGCGGATGAGTGCTCGCGCGAGTTGCGAACGCTCCATCTCCTCCCTGCCATTTGCAGTCAATCGCCACGACTGATCCATGGCCGTGAAGATCGCACCCAGCAAAATCACGGACAACGTCAACGCCAGCATGACTTCCACCAGCGTGAATGCCTGTCGCCCCGTACGTTGACCGCACACATTTTGAGCGCCGGCAGCCGGACACAAGCGGCCCTGAGCGATTTCAGCACGGCGATGGCGACGTTTCATCATTTTGCAGTCGTCTGTGATTGAGCGCTTTGCTTCTTGCGTAACGCCGCATCCTGGAACAACGCCGGATCACGCATCCAGCGACGCAGAGTAAATTGAGTATTCGCCATCCGGGAATTTCCCGAATGCGAAACCATCACTTCCAGTTGCAGTAAATCCGGGTAATTCGTTTCCGTGATCTTCAGCGACCATGTCCAGGCAGCATTGTCTGGAAACGGAGTATTCGTGACCGGAGCCAATCGCTGAGCGCCCGACAGGACTTCGGCCAGCTTGGCTTCGCAGCGAATGATCGCCTGCGTCTTCAGGCGAGCCTGAACAGCCGCCCGAGCCCCGTTCCAGGACAACTGTGCCAGCGCAGCCAGGGATCCAAAAAAGATCGCCAGTGCCAGGATGATTTCCAGCAGTGTCAGGCCACGTCTCGGTGAATGATGTCGATGCAGATTTGTCCGTGGAAAAGATCGAATGGAGATCATGATTTCTCCATCTGGTGAATGCGACTGACAGTCACCGCACCAGTCACACCGCGAACCGTCAAGGTGACGCGTTGGTTGCGTCGATCAACCAGTTCGAACGACACGTCCGTTCCCGTCCCGTCCGATTGAAACAGAATCGGCCCTGACCATGACGCCTGTTCCAGCTTTGCAGCATCCGGCAGGCCACTGAAGACATCACCTGAAAGCTTCTGGCCACCTGACGCGGAAGGAGTTCCTGAGGTGGTCCCCATCAATGTCGGTGCTGTAAACGAAACCCCTTCGGGGAGCAGGCCCGAGGCCTTGCTGAATCGTCCCAGACCGGTGGACGTTCCTGTTCCCCGTGCGTCAGGACTAACACTTTCAAACTCACGCTCGAATGGAATCACCACAAACCGGCGACCGCCAGGTTCATAACGAAACTGGTAAACCAGACCACTCTCAATCGCATGGATCCTCGCACTGGCGGCGAGTGAACGAACTTTTTCGCCCGATTCCAGCAACCGCTGCTGACCCGTCAAACGGATCACGTTGGGCCAGGCCACCGCGATAATCACCGCGATGACGCCCAGCACGAGCAGCAGTTCGATCATCGTAAAACCTGTACGTCCATCCGAAAGCACCCGCCGTGGAACGGGGCGCAGGGACAACGGTGAGACGGTTCGACAATCAGAACGCATGACGGACTCAAACGAGAATGGGATTCACCTTCACATTACATCACGTCGAACTTAAGGAAGCATGAATTCGGACAACCTTTCAAACTTCAACAGCCACTGAAGCAGGATCGCATCCCCGAGTTCTTTGGACTGCTTCAGTTCTGGAATCGGCTTTCCCCAATAGAAACTGATCCATCCGGCTGCCGTCCCTTTGGATTGTACGAAAAAATCGGCCAATTCCTCAGAGGAACATTTCAGCGGAAACGTCTCTTCGATGACAACCGGTTTTCCAACGGCAAATCCCGCCAAAGTCTGCTGTGCCTCTTTGAGTTTCCCGGATTCAGGATACAGGTGAATACAGAGAAAATCGACGTGTTCCACGACGACACCCGGCACAAACCCGGATGTCAGGCCGGGTCGATCCAGACTCCAGTCGACCAACCCGACCGTAATCAAGTGGCGGGAATCGACTTCGCGAATGGCACGGTTCAATCGCTTCAGCCAGGCCACAGCGATCTCGGGGCGAGGACGATCACGTTGATCGAGCGAAATACGCTGGACGAAATGCTTGCCGGCAAAGGCTGGCCCCAGCCAGTCACGTGGCTTGCTGCGACCACCGGGCGAAACAGGCTCATTCATCAAGTCGTAGCAAAAGACCGCCGGACTTCCCTTGCAGGTTTCAGCCACGGATTTCCAGAAAACAGCCTGAGCCTCCCAGCGTTCCGACTCATCCAGTTCGTCATACCAGGCGGGCACATCCTGCTTGTGGTAACACCCTAGACCAGTCAGATCGAGGTACAGATGTGTCCGCTCGGCCAGCGCCAGCAATCGAGAGAGTTGTTCGTGAGCCTGCCGATCAGGTTCCGCCGGCCCCTTCATCAATTTGCCAAACTGCAGGTGAATCCGAACGACATTGCATTTCAGATCGCGAATGGCAGCAAAGTGCTGTTCCACCAGGGGCCACTCGGTCGTCCAGTAGTCTTCCAACAACCGTCCCCGGTCGTCGTGATCGTAATTGACACCCCAGGGAACAAATCGCTTACCAGAATCAGTGACGAATCCCGTCTTGTCGGCAGAAACCTTGATCCACGGCATTTCCGCCGATCGAGCCGTTTCCACAAGGGAAACCAAGGCACCGAACAGGAAGAGACCAAAACAAGCAAGAGCGTGAAATTTCATTGGCGGTCCCCGTAGCACGGACGGTTCGTCCGTCCTGAACAAAGTTCGGCAAGTTCGGCGCGGGTCTCCCGACCCCGCCGAAACAACCGACCGAAGGTCTCCACTTTTTATTCATTCCCCTGAAATTCAGGCTAACAGTCTCCAAAGAACGACACAGGCCGGTCAAGACCGGCCTGCTAACCACGGCGATTCCAAAGAATCAAACCTGCACTTTGATGTAAATCAGAACGTGAAGAGGATCAGACCCCGCTGGTGTTTCCGACCATGCGTTGGATCTTGGCGCGGCGTTCAGCGCGGCGACGTGATCGACGACTGGTTTCGCTTGGCTTTTCATAGAATTCACGCCGACGCATTTCCTTCTTGATGCCAGCATGCTCTACCAACTTACGAAACCGCTTAACTGCATCGCTGATCGACTCGTTATCCCGCAACCGCAACTTGACCACACAACCCTCCGTCGGGGAATCTCAAGAATTACCAGACCGCCGGTCGACGGCACCAGTACCGTACGCCTCGCAAGCGGACCGGGGATTCTAACGGCCCGACTTCGCCGTGGGAAGTCCGCGACAATCGGGATTCTTCGTAAAATCGCCCTCGCCCGATCGCCAGCTTGAGAATTCGGCGAAAAAGTCGCTGCAGATCTCACCAACCAAGGCTGGTCAAATGACGCAACCACATTTCTCATAAGCGATTGCAACACGCCAAATAGAAGCGGTGGTGTCGAATCGCCATCCCTGCCGTGCAAATTCCGCGTCATTTGCCCACACGCACTCAACTCACCAAACATCCGACATGCGGGGCCAAAACGGCTTCCTGACGGGCTAAATTACGCAACCTCCATTACCATTTTCCTCGTCGATGGTGACCGTTTGCGATCCGCAAGGAGCTCAGAAATGGGACTGCACATCGCTCTTTTCCTCGCCTTGTCGTTCCATATCCTCTTTTGCGGAATCTATGGCGGCGGGTTCGATAAGCCATTATCCCCCGTTTATCTCATCACGCAGATCGTCATTTACGTCGATTTGCTTCTATTGGTCCTGTTCTTGCTCATCTTGATGGCGGTCGACTCCCGACCACTCCGATCTACTCCTTTACCGTTTGTTTCTGCAGTTCATTCCAAAGGGCCACAAACCACAGCAAGGCTGCTCGGCGCTGGCCAACGCCGCTGAAATGTCGGCGGGAGTTGGCACCGCCGCGATTGTCGCCCCCCAACAAATCGGTGTCCGGGCCAGGTCGAAAGCCAGGAACGCTCCAAAGCTCGTCGATCGCACCTCGGATCCGTCGTTCTCCGATAGGGTCCTTGTAAACCGTGGGATGCAGAGTGGATTTCGCGAGTAGCCAGGGGGGCTCGACTCCCCACGCTTCACTCGCCGCGTCGCGAATTTCACGAATGTTTTTTACGTACGTTTCTGCGGGCGTCTTCTCAATGACATCCGATTCCCCCTGCTGCCACAGAACGGCACGGAACAACCCGATCTCTCGACCGACCTGGCAGAGGCGCTTATGTAATGGTCCGTCCGGCGCCCACTTGGTACTGGAAGTCGCGCCGACAGAGACATTCACGAACGCCACAGGGACGCGCAATGTTGGAACCAGCATGTCACCCAATGCCGGCCAGATCGATCCCCCTTCTCCGTTATGAGGTGGCGGATCATTTGCCACGCGCCAGGTTTTTGCTTCCCAATCATAGGTGGAGACAGCTTGTGAAGGGTCCGCGACTTTCAACACGTCGTCGTTCCAGCCCCCGGCATACGACTGCCCGGCCACCACAAACACTTCACCGACACCGATGGCAACGACCGAACCCGCGGCAGTCGTTTCCTCGTCATCGACACAACGAATTTCCAGCCGATACCACCCCCCGGCGGGGACTTCCAGCAGCCCCTTCAATTGAGTTTCATCAGTTCCAACATCGAACAAATGCCACTCGTACGTTTCACCAAATCCATGCTCATGCAGGACCAGGCGATACTGCCAATCCCCTTTGACTCCCTCCGGTCGGGGAGCTCGAAACAGCACATCGGCAAACCCCAACTCAGGACCTTCCGGTTCGTGAATCGACGCTCGCTGGGGCTCAAAACCTTCGCGTTGAATCACCTGATAGGGCTTCGGCTGATCAATCTCGACCTTCGCAGGTTCGGCGGCAATCAGTCTGGCTGAAAGCAAGCCGAACGCGACAATCAAACCAATCGTTTTCGGTTGAGTCATTCGAATGTTCCGTTTATTGATAATGCGGAAGGGGTTCATGGGGTTCTTACCGTTCCATGTGCTGAGTACTCACCACACAGTTTCGATCATCGAACAGATTCAGATAAAAGACCTTCGCATCTTCCGGGACCCTTGCTGTGATTCGGCCTGTCGCCTGCTCAACCACCGCAGGCAGCGAATCCCATTTGCGATCTTGCCATTTCCCGACATCACGGGTGAACGCCAATTCACCCTTCACAATCGGTACCTCAGCCTTGAAGGTGCCCCAGGCTTCCGTTCCAGCAAAGCCTTGATCTGTAAATTTCGGCAGTGGTTTCTCCTGACGAAGGATCTGGTTGGCGTAGATATGGATCTCTTCCGGATTCTCACCCGGGGGACCATGGCCATGCGGCATCCGAATCCGCAGACACAGAGTTCTGTCACTTTTCGGCAATCGATACGACTTCTGCCACGAATCCATGGGGTAGGCAAAATCGTTGGTACCATTGACCCAGAGAATCGGCATCTTGGCCTGCCCCAGATAACTCGACGGATCCCATTGCCGCAGCCAGAGGTCTGCTTGTTCTTTCCCCAGCTTTTGAAAGGCTGGCAGCCAGACCGAGTTATCGCCAAGAAAGCCACATCCGTACACGGGCGCCGCGAACTGATAGCGGGAATCGACTCCTGCCACGATCGATGTCAGATAGCCTCCCCACGAAATCCCCGTGACTCCAATACGGTCTACGTCAATCTCGGGATACGAGCGAATCAACGTATGTGCCAGCGCCGCCGCACTGATCGCGTGGTACGTCCATTGATCTTCAACGGGGGAGCCGAGTTGTCCGAAGCTGGCATCCCAGCCGGGGGGGCCGCGGTGATCATGCCGCTTCCAGTTTCCATAGGTCCCAACTGGAATGCAGCCGCAAGTATCCATTGCAATGGCGGCGTAACCTCGCGAATTCCACAGTTTGACCCAGCGATCAAATGCGGTTCCACCACCACCATGAATCAGCACCATCGCGGGGACTTTTTTTCCTTCACTTCCTGCGGGAATACCGTAGTAGGCAAACACACGAGTTGGCTTCCCCTGATACTTCACTCCTTCGAAATAGAGCGACTTGACCCCTTCCGCGACTATGTCATCCGCGGGAAAGACTGCCGGAGTTTTTGAAAGAGCGTCCCAGCCAAAATGGACACCTGCTTTGAGCTCTGGTTTTTCCTGAGCGAATCCCGCGTTCGCCAGCAGGATCAAGCAGAAACAAATCGGAATGGTCTGGCAAAACAGTCGATTGAAAGAAGGCAACACGCAGGGTTCTCCAAAAAATGATTGCGAAGTCACTGCAATCTAAATGATCGTATGAGAACACACCACCATCAGCCACCGCGCCGTTGTGCCTGACGGTACCATTTGCTTGACACACGCCTGTCGATTCTTGATCGTGTTCTGAATACGTGAACAGTGATTCCTCACGGCACGTCACTCCAACTGTCAATTGTTCCGGAATCTATGGACATGAGCCCAGAATGCAGTCTGATGTTTCCTCGTCGTCTGGGATGCCACTTTCGTCAAGTGATGTTTTTCATCACCTCTGTTGTGCTCATGATCGTGGCCTCATGGAGTGGCGTCGTAAGCGGTGAAACGCCTCCCCCGCCAGCCGTCTGCTCCCTGGAGGACAGATTCTTCGAGGACGAAGTCTGGGCCAAGGTCGGCGAACGAACGTGCCTGCGATGTCATCATCCGCAAGGGGATGCGGCTGAAAGCGGATTTCTTCTGACTCGGCGAACATACGAGAATCCTGCCTGGCTGCAGGACAATTGCAAGACATTCCAGAAAATGGCCATGACGCTGGAAGGGGACAAATCAAAACTGCTGCTGAAAGTGACCGGCGGACTGGATCACGGTGGCGGACAGGTGCTCAAGCCCGATTCCACTGGATACCGCATTCTGGAACGGTATATACGGCGGCTGAATCCTCCAAAGGGCGCTTCAGTTCCACCGAAAACAATCGCCAATAACAACACTCGCCCCTTCTTCGAAGGGGTGGTCATGACGTCGCCCCGACGACTTCTGCGCCGCGTAACACTCTCTCTGGCAGCTCGCTTGCCCACCGCGTCCGAACTGGCTGCCGTTGATCAGCGGGGACAGGAGGTGATGGACTCCATTCTCGACGGAATCCTGCAGGAACAAGCCTTCTATGACCGGCTGAAGGAAGGATTCAATGACATCTTTCTGACGATTGGGATCGAAGATAACGCCGAGACGCTGTTGTCGTACGACCATTTCGAAAAGACACGCCTGTGGTACGACAAACATGATCTCAGCCATGTCCCCGAAGCAGAACGCCAGCGAGCCCGCTGGAAGCTGGCGGATGTCTACCGCGATGCACTGCTGCGCGAACCGCTGGAACTGATCACTCACATTGTCCGGAACAATCGACCATTTTCCGAACTGGTGACTGCCGATTACATCATGGTTTCGCCGTACACGGCTCGAGGCTATGGCATTTTCGACGAAGTCAAAGATCAGTTCAAAGATCCTGAAAACCCTTTCGAATACATTCCAGCCAGACTGAAAGCTTTGAAGGGACGCGACGGCAAGACTCAGGAATCTGCAACCGGGATGTATCCACACGCTGGGTTTCTGAGCACGTTTCATTACCTGCGCCGATATCCGTCAACGGAAACCAACCGCAACCGGTTGCGGGCGAGGATGCTGTACCAGCATTTCCTGGGGATCGACATCATGCAACTGGCACCGCGAGTGACCGATGCTGCTGCGGTTGCGGCCAAGTATGAAATCCCCACCATGCAGGCGGCCGATTGCGTGGTCTGCCACAAGACGATCGACCCTGTGGCAGGCCTCTTCCAGGACTATAACTTTGAAGGAGGTGTCGGGCCTCGCAAAGCCGGCTGGTATACCGACATGTTCAAAACGGGATTCGAAGGGGAATCCATGCCCCCCGAGGAGCGCTGGCGTGCCCCTCAATGGCTCGCTCAGCGAGTCGTCAAGGACCCACGGTTCCCAGTCGCGATGGTGGAACATGTCTACTACATTCTGTTTGGACGCAAGGTCCTGCAACTTCCTGACGACATTGACGACCCGATGTTCAACGCCCGCCGACGTGGCTATGTCGCTCAACGTCAATTGATTGAGCAGGTCGCCAATCGATTTGCCAAAGAGAACTTCAATTTGAAAGTCGCCTTCAAGGCGTTGATAAATTCCGAGTTTTATCGTGTCGACGGGCTCGCCGTTGCAAATGCGGACCCGCAGCGACGGGCCGAACTGGATGACGTCGGCCTGACGCGATTGCTCAGTCCTGAGCAGATGGAGCGGAAGCTGAATGCCATTTTCGGAAAACGCTGGGGACGCCTGGATGATTCGATGAAGGTCCTGTACGGCGGGATCGATTCCATCACCGTCACCGAACGGAATGCTGATCCGAGTGGAGCGATGGGGGCGATCCAGCGACTGCTGGCAAACGATGTGGCCTGCTATCACGTTGCTCGCGATTTTCGACGTGATGCTGCAGAGCGGCTGTTGTTTCCGCGGATCGAACAGACCGACCTTCCCGGCGACGATGCTGCCAATCTGAAGATCAAGCAGGCAATTGTCGACTTGCACCAGCGGTTGCTGGGGCACGAGCGTGCCGTCGATCATCCGGAAATTGAGCGGACATTCCAGTTGTTCACCGGAGTCCTGGCTGATGTCAAAGCCCAGGGACGTTTCGAACCGCGTGAAAGCTATTTCTGTGGTGGTCGCGAAGAGTTTCGCATGGAAGACCCTCATTATTCCGTTCGAGCCTGGCGCGGGGTGGTCACATACCTGTTGCGACAACACGAATTTCTTTACGAATAGGCCGCCTGATGTCTCGACGATCTTTCCTCAAACTGTGTAGTCTCGCCGGATTGGGCTTCGCCGCGCCGGTTGATTTGACTTCGCTTCTTTACGCCAAAGAACGCCCTGATTCGGCAGGGTATGGCGGTCCCTACTACATTGTGTTCAACGCCTCGGGTGGTTGGGACACCACGTACATGATGGACCCCAAAGGGATCGAAGGAATCAACCGACTGTACAAAGACGAGGAAATCGTCATGGTCGGAAAACATCGGATCGCGCCGATCAAAAAGCACATTGAGAAAGGGATGTGCAACGAAGATTTCTTCGCGAAATATGGCCCCGAACTGCGAGTGTTGAACGGCATGGACCTGTCGGTCAACAATCATTCTCCGTGTGCCAGGTACATGGCCACCGGGAAACTCGACAGCCTGGCCTATCCGACATTTCCAGCATTGGTTGCCGCCTGTCACGGATCAGCAGCGCCGCTGGCGTTTTTGACGTTTGGGAATTACTCGGCAACCGGAAATCTGGTCCCGATGTCGCGAGTCCCCTATCTGCAGTCGCTGAATCTGCTGGCCAAAGCAGACTCAGTCGAAGGCAATGAGCGAGCCCCCTATCATGATCCGTTTGTTTCTGATCGCATCGAACGCGCCCTGGAACAGCAATTCGAATCGCGAGTCGATGAAGCGAGATTGCCTCGCGTCGAACGAAGTCAGAGCATGCTTTATTCGGCCCAGGTCAATTCGAAGGCGCTGCAGCGCGTCGTCCCATTCATTCCCAAGGAAGTCGCCAAAGAGCGGTTGGCTCAACAGGCCGACATCGCACTCGCGTCATTCAAGGCAGGTGTTTGCGTTTCCGCCAATCTGTCGATCGGACAATTTGACAGCCACAACAACAATGATCCTGACCAGATGAAATTGATCCCGGAATTTCTGGCAGGGATCGATTACGTATTGCGTAAGTCCGAAGATCTGCAGATTCGCGACAAGTTGATCGTCATCGTTCAAAGCGAAATGGGGCGGACTCCGACATACAACAACGGTAACGGCAAGGATCATTGGTCGATCAACTCGATCATGTTCCTGGGAAAAGGGATCACTGGAGACCGTGTGATCGGTGCGACTGACGAGAAGCAGCAGGCCGTCCCGATCAATCCTCAATCGCTTGCCCTTGATAAAGCGAACGGTATTCGCGTTCGTCCGGAACATATTCATCTGGCGCTGCGAGAATTCGCGGGTATCCAGGATCACCCGTTCAGCAAGCAGTTTCCGCTGGAAGTCCCGGCAAAAGAGAAGTTGCAGTCCTTCTGGAATTGAGGTCACTGGTGTCGTCGCAGATTCTTTGGAAGACCGAAGCGTTTATCCGCGAAAAACTGGCCGGAGACAGTTCCGGGCACGACTGGTGGCACATTGATCGTGTTCGACGAAACGCAGTCCATATCGCCCGGGACGAGGGAGCAGACTTATATGTCGTAGAACTCGCGGCATTACTGCACGATGTGGCGGACTGGAAATTCCACGGCGGCGACGATTCGATCGGGCCGCGGACGGCGCGCGACTGGCTGACACGTCACGAAGTGGCTCCCACTGTGATCGATCACGTCTGCGAGATCATCGCGACCGTCTCATTCAAGGGGGCCGGTGTCGCCACAGAGATGTCGACGATCGAAGGAAAATGCGTTCAGGACGGCGACCGGCTGGATGCGATCGGTGCCGTTGGAATCGCGAGGGCTTTCGCCTTCGGAGGACATTTCGGCCGCGCGATGTACGACCCCGATGTCGCACCCGAACAGCATCAGACGTTTGCGGCGTACAAGTCGAAAGGTGGCCCAACCATCAATCACTTCTACGAGAAACTGCTGCTGCTGAAAGACCGGATGCAGACAGCCACAGGGCGACGGCTGGCAACAGAACGCCATCAATTCATGGAACAGTTTCTGGACCAGTTCTTTGGCGAATGGCGAGGTGACAGGTAGTTTTTCACGGAACGACGAACGAAGCCTGTGAGGCCTGGCCCGCTCGTTCGAGGTCGGCTTTTGCCTGCTCGACGCGACCGGCAGCGTTGTGCCAGGCGGCTCGTTTTCGCAGGGCTTGTTCCATGCGGTCGTCCAGCAGTTTAGAACGCTCATAGTCCTTAACCGCTTTGTCCCAGTCCTGGCGACGGGCGAAAATATCGCCACGAAGCGCGAAGCCGGCCGGATCGGGGGCGGCGGCGATTGCGGCGTCGGCGTCCGCCAGTGCCTGATCCAGTTTACCGATCGCTACGAAGACCTGGCTGCGCGCCTGCCGTGCATTCACATTTTTCGGTGCCTTCTTCAGACTGGTTGTCAGAGCCCGGACGGCCATGTTCCAGTCTTCCCCGTTCGCATAGTGCCGACCGAGTTCATAAGACGTCTCGGGATTTTCCGGTTTCGCTTTGTAGGCGGCATGAAGGGTGTACAACTGCTTCAGCCAGACACGGCGAAGATCGTCGGCATGAGCCGCCTCGCTGTCACCCATCTTGGTGAGGACTCGTGAGCGGGCCTGATACGACAAATCGAAGTCCGGATTACACTGAATCGCGGAGTTCGCATCCGCCAATGCACCCTTCAGATCCCCCAGCTTCAATTTCATGTAACAGCGGGCATAATACGGGATCAGCGAATTCGGACTGCATTCAACCGCCTGACTCAGGTGGGTCAGGCACGATTTGCCATCGTTGTTGATCTGAATATCACGAACAGAAAGAGCGTAGTACAGTGAAGCTTCACCCGGGGCCAGGGAATTCAACTGTGCAAAGTCCTTGAAGACTTGCGTCTTTTCCAGCGAGATCGCCGTTCGCACATTCAGAAAACGGACGTCACGTGGCGAGGTGTCTTCCCAAAGGTTGAAGAAGTCCGACGCTTCGCGGTTCCGGTTTTGTGATCGTAACAGGTTGATCTTGCGCGACGCGGCCTGATTGCGTGTTTCTGGATATTTCCAGGCAGCTTCCGCAGCCGCCAGTCCACCACGAACATCACCTCGGACACGCGACAGACGCATTTGAGTCAGATATTCACGTGGCTTTGCGGTTCCATCCTTGCAACGTGTCCCCAGCAGTTGCTGGGCTCGATCAAGATCCCCGACATATTCGGCGATAAAGGATTCGATGGGCCGGTCATCGAATGTCTTTCCCGCCAGTTTACGGCATTCCGCCAGATCCTGCTGAACCGATTTCAATTCTGCAGGGGGAATATATTTCTCGATGAATCGATCATTCAACAGGATGCGACGTGCTTCCACGGGAGGATCGATGTTTCCCAGGCCCGAGGCAGGATCACTGAATGATCGTTGGCGAAGAGGTATGTCGGTCAGAGACAACTCATCCCGCAGATCAAGCCAGTCGAGTGTCACCCAGGCTCGCTGTTCGTAAGCGGGTGCAAATTGAGGATTCACTTTGATGAAACCTGTCAACAGTTCCACCGCCTGCTCGAACTGGCAGGCCGCGACCAGCGTATTCGCCTTCTGCTGAGTCGACTTCCAGTCGGCAGCCGGCTCTGCCGCGTAAATCCGTCCAGCGATAATTCCGTAAATCGCAATCGTCGCGCACAGGCAAAGCCCCTTGAGGACTCGACCAACGCATTGCGCTGGCGTGCGTTCACCGCTGTGCTGAGTGCCCGCTACGTCCTGGGACGCTGGAGTCAATGTCGTTGACCGTCGATATACGGAACGTGGCATTCGGAATCCTTTCCTGAGCCGAGGTGAACGCGTGAATTTTCGGGGAGAGTTGCTGTATGTATGAGAATGTCGATAACGCTGCAACAGGAGTTGCGTGAGATCTCATGACAATCCCTTTTCAAACCGCGGTGAACATCTGCATTCAGCGGTAACAACTTCTTCAGATCTGACTTGAACGACGATCAGTGAAAAGGATCAAAGGAGTCAAATGCTTCTGTTCCTTGCCGTCCATGCCCTCCGTGTCCAATAACTCTTCCGCGGAAGTACACGGGACGCGGATTACATGGCGGACACAGACCAATCCGCGGGAAAAACGAAAACAGCCCGCCGGACGCGAGAAAGCGTCCTGCAGGCTGATTTAATCGTGAGCTGTGGCCGGTTCGGACTGATCGGGATCAGTAAGGAGGGAGCGAATTGGTTGGAACAACCACAGTCTGGGTATATGGGCTGGGCGAGGCAATGATCGGTGTACCGATTACGGCACCGTTCACGGCTGCTGTCTGGGTATATCCCGACGAGTAAGCCGTTTGATCCATGGTTTGCATCATGGTGGTTTGTGGCGGATAGTAGCCACCTCCACCGGTGGGGCACCCGCCGCATGGCTGGCACCGGTTGTAACCGCCGAGGCCACTCAGGCAGCAGCAACCTGTTGATGAGATGGCGAGAGTAAGACCCGTTAACAAAAACGCGATTTGCTTGGACATGACGCTTCCTTCGAGTTCGACCCGTCCGGACAGGAATGGAGATGTGAGGTGTGCCAGATGGCTGGCTTGCGACCAGTGGGAGAACCGGCCTGCCCGACGGAGTGATTCCGGCGAACAGGGCGTCATATACTTGAAGATCGCGAATTGCGCGAAGACCAATTTCCGGAATTTTTGCCGCGAATCACGGAATTTACTCAAGTTCTGGCTGAAGACCTCAATTTGGTCAGCCTCCACCCGGTCCGATCGGCTTCCCGACAGCCGATTTCGCTTCTATAATCCCAGCTTCGAACCTTGGCCGCTTGCCGCATGTCTGGCGCTGGGCGGCTGGTTTGCTTTTTGGTGGCCTCCTTTGAATTCAAGGATATAGCGGTGCTTCGGACTCATACCTGCGGTGAATTGCGTTCAGGTCACGTGGGACAATCGGTGACGCTGTGTGGCTGGGTCGATACGTATCGCGACTTCGGTGGACTGGTCTTCATCGACCTGCGTGATCGCTATGGAATCACACAAGTTGTTTTCAGCCCTTCGTTTGCAGAAATCCACGAAATTGCCCGCGGACTTCGCAACGAAGATGTGATCTGCGTCACAGGCGAAGTGGTCTCGCGTCCGTCAGACATGCACAATCCCAAGCTGACGACCGGCGATATCGATGTCCGGGGTCGACACCTGCAAGTCCTGAACAAAAGCAAGACACCCCCGTTCTTCCCGACTCAGGTCGATCTTCCCAACGAAGAACTCCGTCTGAAATACCGCTTCGTCGATCTGCGACGGCCAGCCGTCCAGCAGGCACTGATCCTGCGACACAACATGTCGAAGGCGACTCGAGACTATTTTGACGAAAATAACTTCCTGGAAATCGAGACCCCGATGCTGGGACGCAGTACGCCTGAAGGCGCGCGCGATTACCTCGTCCCCAGCCGCGTTCACGAAGGTTCATTCTACGCTCTGCCTCAATCGCCACAGATCTACAAACAGATCCTGATGGTCGCGGGCTATGACCGGTACTTCCAGTTGGCCAAGTGCTTCCGCGACGAAGATTTGCGAGCCGACCGCCAGCCGGAATTCACGCAGATCGATGTCGAAATGGCATTCGTTCAGCAAGAAGATATTCTGACCACCATTGATGGCCTGATGGCCCGACTGGTGAAGACCTTGCGCGGCACAGAACTCCAATTGCCGCTCCCACGATTGACGCATCGCGAAGTGATGGAACGATTCGGCAGTGACAAGCCCGACCTTCGCTTCGGCCTGGAACTGATCGACCTGGGTGACATCGCCGGTGCCTGCGATTTCGGAGTCTTCAAGACCACGATCGCCAATGGAGGTCGTGTTCGCGGATTCTGTGTTTCTCAGGCTGCCGAGAAATATAGCCGCAAGCAGATCGATGAACTGACAGAGTTCGTCAAGCAGTACGGTGCTAAGGGACTGGCATTCTTCCGCGTCAAAGAAGGGGAACTCGATTCCCCGATCGCGAAGTTCTTCAGCGCCGAACATCAACAGGCGATGATTGCCCGGTTCGGAGCGAAGCCGGGTGATCTGCTGTTCTGCGTGGCCGATACGTTCAAAGTCAGTTGTGCCGCACTCTCGGCGTTGCGCAATCGCCTCGCACGGGAACTCAACCTGTTCGATCCTCAGGAACTCAAGATCGCCTGGGTTCTCGACTTCCCGATGTTCCAATGGAACGACGAAGAGAAGCGATGGGACGCCGAACATCATCCATTCTGTCAGCCTGTCGACGAAGATATTCCCTTGCTGGACACCGACCCCGGTCAGGTACGGGCTCAGTCTTACGATCTGGTTTGCAACGGTTACGAAGCGGCGAGTGGCAGCGTCCGTATCCATGATCCCGCTGTCCAGCAGAAGATTTTCAATCTGCTGGGGATCAGCAATGAAGATGCTGAAGCTCGATTCGGCTTCCTGCTGGAAGCGCTGCGCTATGGAGCACCTCCGCACGCCGGTGTCGCACTGGGGCTGGATCGCTGGGTGATGCTGTTCCTGGCGTCGGACAACATCCGCGACGTAATTGCATTCCCGAAGACCCAGAAGGCCAGCGACATGCTGACCGGTGCCCCGGCCCCTGTCGATCTGCGCCAACTGCGAGACCTGCACATCAAGGTTGATGTTCCTAAGTAGTGTTTTCGAAGCATTCCCGAAGTCGCATCTGCTGCTCTCTTGAGGATCCTGCCATGTTCCGCCTGTCTGTTGCCGGTTTGCTGGTCTTGTCGGGTGCTGCGCTCTTTGCGGCAGATTTTCCTGTTGATAAATCGCTGACGGATGCCGATTTCGAAACGATCTTTGATGGCAAGTCGCTCAAAGGCTGGCACGTGAGCACTCAGACGGGTCACAGTGGAACCAGCATGCACACCAGCGGTGGCAAGTGGGTACTGGAAGAGGGGGCCATCGTTGGCAGCCAGGATATTCCCGGTAACGGTGGCATTATCCTGACCGACCGACAGTTCGGCGACTTCGAAGTGATCGTCGAAATGAAAAACGATTATGGTCCCGACAGCGGCCTTTTCTTGCGCAGCAACGAACGTGGTCAGGCTTACCAGTACATGGTCGATTACCACAACAATGGGAACCTGGCCGGAATCTACGGCGAAGGCCTGTCAGGCGGAATTCACCTGCGAAATTTCGATTTCCTGGATGATGTCACCAAGATCCAAATTAAGCAGGCTCCGGTGGCATGTCCGATCAAGCCCGAAGACTGGGCGTCATTCTGGAAGCATGGCCAATGGAACGAACTTCGTGCCCGGATTCAAAGCAATCCCCCGAAGATCACCACCTGGATCAATCGAGTGAAGTTCATGGAATTCGCCGATAGTGAAAAGCGGCACCCTGACACGGGCAGCATCGCACTGCAGGTTCACGGGGGCGGTGATTACACGAAACAGTTCGTTCGCTATCGAAATGTCCGCGTGAAAACGTTGAAGTAGTTCGTGATTTTCATGTAATGATCGTCGCGATTGGGGTGCATGTCGGGGCGAGCGACCAACGGGAGCGGCATTTGCCGTTCTCAAGCGGTCGCTCGACGTGGCTTGAGGTCAGGGCAATCGGCTTTTTCAATGTAGGGTGGGACCAGTTCGCTTCGAGCGCCGGCCCACCATCAGGAAACGTCGAGAATTGATGGTGGGCCGGCGCGGCGAAGCGCCACTGGTCCCACCCTACATCCTGCCCAGCTTCAAAAAGGCTATGGCCCTGGGCTCAAGGTCTCCCATCATTGCGTCGTTTCGACAACGCTGAGCAAGCTGGCGAGCCGCTTGACGAGTTCCGGTGAGCCGACTTCTGACTTTCCAAACCCGGGTAATGCACCAATCGCAATCGCTCTTTCAGCGTAATCACGGTAGTTCGTGACAAGCATCACGGGCATATGGGTGAACTTCGGGTCATCCTTCAGACTCTTGATGAACGTCAGTCCCTCGTCTCCATCGGCGTCGAAGATTCGATTGACCAGTACCAGATCGCACGTCCGTTGTTGCAGATGTGCCAGACCATCTGCAGCCGTCGCAGCGGGTGTGACATCAACGTCGAAGTGGGCACGCAGAAAACGCGTAATGGATCCGTGGTCGAATCCACATTGGCCAACACTCAAAACGGTTTTCATCGACTTGCTTTCTATGCTCGTATCAAACGGCAACTCCGTGCCCCAACTCTGCCATCGGTGCTGAAACTTCATGGTAGTATGGTTGGCAGAATCGGGGCACGGAAGTGAGCAAGCCCTGAAACCAGCGTCCAAGATGTTAGATCAGACGCCTGTTTCGGTGGCAGCAACACCCTTTTCGTAGTGAGTGTAGACGAATACCGGAATCTTCAAGCTGCCCAGGTGGCTCTGAATCAGAGGGCGAACATCGGCCCAGTCCAAGCCACCGACGCCGGTTGCCAGACGAGGCAATGCCAGACTCTTGATTTCTCCTTTTTCCAGTTCGTGCTGTAACCGTCGCAAACAGTGGTTCACATTGGCAACCGTGGCCCGACCCGGCTTTGCTCCGTGTGCATGGTCCCCATCCTGTGTCAACAGGTTGAAGACTCGTACATTGAATCCCCCCCAGGTCCAGACTTCACCCGGTTTCGGATGACACTGGTTCGCAAAATGGCGGAAATCCTTTGCCATCATCGGCCAATGTTCCCGCAATGCCAGCGCCAGTCCCTGATCAAAGTGGTCATTGGGGGCGATCCCGTGAGCGATCGCATGAGCCTTGCTGAGTAGAATGTCGCCTGTCACTTCATGAATCATGATCGTCCTTAGAAATCGAGTTCCAATACCGTCCGCAGATATCGCATCGGAGTGTTGAGATTTGTTCGTTGCGGCACAGTCAATTCTACAGTCAATTCTACTCTGGTCTGCAAAACAAGACAAGACGATACACATGTCGTGTTCATCATCGCGGTCGACATCGGTGACCTGCCCACTTTGAAAAGTCGCGGGCGGCGGACTACGATGGATCGGTTGAAAGGGAGTGCCACAACGACTTTTCACATCGGATTCCCGGTTCTTGAGACAACGCCTTAGGGTTGGAAGGTGCCAGCCCCGTGAGAAATGAATATGCCGACTGTTTCCAATGATCGTGCTTACCAGCTTCCTCCCCTTGGTCAGAACCCTTCCACGCATGCGCAAGGGACGACGCCGGGGAGTTTTGCGAATCCACCACGCCTGTTTCCCGGCCGCGCGGGGGCGCTGACGTTTTCATCGCCCGATACGCCTGGAATGCCAGGCCCATCCGAAAAGACGGCGTGGGACTTCATGCCGGCGGAATGGACGTTGCTTGCCGGTTTTGGATCTCAACCCGGACAGCAAACCCACGAACAGGCCGCCGCCTGGCAGCCTCCTGCGGGATTCGAACCGATCACGCAACTGGAACACGCTCGAGTTGGAATCGTCACTCCTGAAATGCGTCGGGTGGCAGAGCGAGAATCTCATCTGACTGCCGAGCAGGTGCGCGACGAAGTTGCCGCTGGCCGAATGGTGATCCCTGCCAATCGAAACCACTTGAAATACCTGCTGGATCCGATGGCGATCGGCCGCGCGTCGAAGACAAAAGTGAATGCCAACATGGGGGCATCACCGGTTTCTTCCAGCACCGATGAAGAGGTCGAAAAGCTGCGATGGGCCGAACGCTGGGGTGCCGACACCGTCATGGACCTGTCGACCGGCGGGGATCTCGACGCAACGCGCGACGCGATCATTCGGAACAGTACGGTTCCGATCGGCACGGTTCCAATCTATTCGATGATTATTGGTCGTCGTATCGAAGAACTGACTCCGCAGATCATTCTCGATTCCCTCGAACATCAGGCGGCTCAGGGTGTCGATTACTTCACCATTCATGCCGGCGTCCTGAAAGAACATCTGCCATTTATCGCCCGGCGGCTGATCGGAATCGTCAGTCGTGGCGGTTCATTGCTGGCCAAATGGATGCTCGTACACGGCGAGCAGAATCCGATGTACCAGTATTGGGAACACATCTGCGACGTGATGCGGAAGCACGATGTGACGTTTTCGATCGGAGATGGACTGCGACCAGGGGGACTGGCCGATGCCAGCGATCAGGCACAACTCGCCGAACTCGTGACACTCGGCGAATTGACTGAACGAGCCTGGCGGAAGGGTGTGCAGGTGATGGTCGAAGGTCCGGGGCACGTCCCATTCGACCAGATCGAATTCAACATGAAGCTTCAGCGCCAACTGTGTCATGGGGCACCATTCTACGTGCTGGGACCACTCGTGACAGACATCTTCCCCGGCTACGACCACATCACCAGTTGTATCGGTGCGACAGCAGCCGGTTATCACGGTGCTGCAATGTTGTGCTACGTGACTCCGAAGGAGCATCTGGGACTTCCCAAGAAAGATGACGTCAAGCAAGGTTGCATCGCCTACAAGATCGCGGCTCACGCGGCGGATGTGGCTTTGGGAATTCCTGGGACGCGCGATCGCGACGACGAATTGACCAAAGCTCGGGCGGCATTGAACTGGCAAAAGCACTTTGATCTGAGCTTCGATCCCGATACAGCCCGTGCCTATCACGATGAAGATCTGGATGTCGACACCGACTTCTGTGCGATGTGCGGCCACGACTGGTGCAGCGTCCGGATCAGCAAGGAGATCGTCGAGTTCACTTCCGGCAAGGATGAGAACTACCAGTGGGACAAGGCACGCGTTTCGGCGGCGCTCACTCCCGAGCAGCAGGAAATCCTCAACAAACGCGGCGTCCTCAGTCCCGAAGAGGTCCATCGGCTGGCAGCCAAAACTAAAAAGGTGATGGTCCCTGAAGCGGCGGACAAGGCGGTCTGTCACAGCGATTATGTTGATCCAGAAACCGCTCGCAAACTTCAGGAGAAGCAGGGAGACCTGGTCGAACTGATTGTCCCCTGAAATGGCAGCACAATCGCCACCGTCCCGCTGAGATTGCCTCACTTTTACAGATCTGCTGCAATAATGCCGAGTCCCGCTGATCCCGCAGACGTCGCCCGAATCACGCTGAAGCCACGTAAGGCACTTCCGTTTTTTAGCCGACATCCGTGGGTTTTTGCAGGAGCGCTCCAGTCCGATTCGAAACGAGTTGCCGCTGGCGATGAAGTCATTGTGCAGGATGATATCGGCCGCTTTGTCGCACGGGGGATCTACAATCCCAACAGCAACATCGCCATCCGGCTCTATTCGTGGAACGAATCCGAATCTCTCGATGAAGCGTTCTGGTCGCGACGTCTGGATGATGCAATCTCGCTTCGCCGCAACCTGTTTCCAAACTTCGACACAAACCTTGCCTGTCGACTCGTCTTCAGCGAGGCCGATGGTTTGTCCGGACTGACCGTCGATCGCTATGGCGACTGGCTGCTGATTCAACTCACCAGTCTCGCACTTGCGTCTCGCAAAGAAACATTGATGAAGCTGTTGCAGGAAAAACTGCAACCGCGAGGGATCTGGTTGCGAACCGAGAAGGGAATCCGTGATGCCGAAGGGTTGGAACTGGCTGACGGTCTGGTGTGTGGTGAACCCCCTCCCCGTCCGCTGATCATCGTCGAAAACGGCGTTCAATTCGCACTGGACGTAGCGGAAGGGCAGAAGACCGGGTTCTTCCTCGATCAACGCGACAACCGACGACGAGTTGCGGATTTCGTACGAGGCCAGCGTGTACTGGATGTCTGCTGTTATACCGGCGGATTCTCGCTGAATTGTCTGGTGAACGGCGGAGCCCGCGAAGTAGTCGCCGTCGACATGTCGGAGTCAGCACTGGCTCTGGCACAGTCGAATGCAGAGCGGAACGGTGTGAGTGATCGACTGCGAACGATCCGACGTGATTGTTTCAAAGCTCTGGAAGAACTGGCGGCAGCGGGCGAGACATTTGATACCGTGATCCTCGATCCCCCCAAGCTGGCTCGAAACCGGCAGGGAATCGATGCGGCCTTGCGTGGATACTACAGCTTGAACCGTTCCGCAATGAAAATCCTGAAGGCCGGAGGAACGCTGGTCACCTGCAGTTGTTCGGGACACGTCTCCAGCGACATGTTTGTCGATATGCTCGCTCAGGCGGCACTGCATGAGAATCGTCGACTCCAGATTCTCGAATCACGTGGAGCCGCCGCTGATCACCCAACCGCCATTTCGTGCCTCGAAACTGATTATCTCAAGTGTTACATCTGCCGGGCTGTTTAGTAT